>CAZSMF010000001.1:0-85839 GCA_964607975.1 uncultured Campylobacter sp.
ATCAATATAGTGAAAGTATATTTTTATTGCAGGAGCGTTAATGCAAAAAGAGCGGATTAAGTCATTATTATTTAAGGTTTTGAGGCAAAAATTTAACTCTTACAAGCCTGAAACTTCATATATGCCCTTTCATACAAGGCTTTTGGGTAAAGATAGAATGGCACTTTATAGCTTTATACAAAGCTTAAATACCAATTTTGGCACAAGTATCTTTGAGCCAGTAGCCGCAGAACTTGCAAAAAACAAATTTGACATTATACAAAGACAAGTAATCGCAGGGGAACATATCAGCAAAGATGCTAGAAATGCCATTGCTGATATTATGGATTCATTGGAAAGTGCGAGATTAAAGCCTGATAAAAACGATGAAACAAGGCAAATCAAAGCTTTGGCAAAAAGTGGTGAAATCATTATGATTAAGCCCACAAAAGTGGATTTATTTTTACAAAACAAAAATGAAATTTATCTCATAGACATAAAAACAGCCAAACCAAACAAAGGCGGATTTAAAGAATTTAAACGCACACTTTTAACTTGGATTGCAGCTCTTGCTTACAAAGAGCCAAATGCTAAAATCAAAAGCTTAATAGCAATTCCATATAATCCTTACGAACCAAAACCATACGAAAGATGGACAATGGCAGGAATGCTTGATTTGAAAGAGGAGTTAAAAGTCGCCAAAGAATTTTGGGATTTTTTAGGAGGTGAGGGAAGTTATGAACTTATTTTAGAAAGCTTTGAGGAGGTAGGATTAGAAATGAGAAAGGAAATTGATGAATACTTTAAAAACTTTTAATCACCTAAAACAAGGACAACAATGCTCAAAAAACTTTTTTTAGTTTTAACTCGTCAGGATAAAAAATTTTTATTTGCCCTACTTGCTTTTAGCGTTTTTATTTCTTTTATAGAAAGCTTTGCCATAAGCCTCATAATGCCCTTTGTAAGTGTGGCGAGTGATTTTAGCCTGTTTGAAAGCAATGCTTATTTAAAAAAAATTTATGAGTATTTTTCCCTACCAACTTATGAATTAGTGGCGTATTTTGGGCTATTACTCATCATTTTTTATCTTGCAAGGGCTGTTTTAAACGCCTTATATTTTCACCTTTTAGCACGATTTTCAAAGGGGCGTTATCATCTTTTTGCGTTAAGAATTTTCACCAAATACTTGAATTTAGACTACGAAAAATTCACAAGACAAAAGCATTCAGCCTTGCTTAAAACCATTACCCAAGAAGCCTTTAACCTCAGCACGATGATAGCTTCATTTTTGCTGATGATGAGCGAAATTTGCGTTGTGGTGCTGATTTACATTTTAATGCTCGTTGTGGATTATCAAATCACGCTCTTTTTGAGTGCATTTTTGCTCTTAAATGCCCTGATTTTAGTGCGTGTGCTTTCTCCTATGATGAAAAGAGCAGGAGTGAAAAGAGAAGCGGCGATGAGTGCTTTTTTTGAGACTTTAAATACAAATTTAAATAATTTTAAATTCATCAAGCTCAAAGGCAAAGAACAAAGCATTGCCGCACTTTTTAGCGAAGAAAGCTTTGCATTTTCAAGGGCAAACATTACAAGTGAGAGTATAAACGCCCTGCCCCGCTTGTTTTTAGAAGCTGTGGGATTTAGCGTGCTTGTTTTTATCGTGGTGTTTTTGATTTGGCAAAAGCAAAGCGACATACACTCGGTTTTAGCGATGATTTCACTCTTTGTTTTAGCACTCTACCGCCTTATGCCAAGTGCGAATCGCATTATCACAAGCTATCACGACCTTTTGTATTATAAAAACTCGCTTGACATTGTTTATGCCGTGCTTAAAAGCGATGATGAGAATTTGGGTGATGAAAAAATCGCCTTTGAAAAGAAAATAGAGCTTAAAAATGTGAATTTTGCTTACGAAAACAAGCCTTTGCTCTTTGAAAATCTCAATTTAAGCATTAAAAAGGGTGAAAAAATCGCCTTTATCGGCGAAAGTGGAAGTGGAAAAAGCACAGCAGTAGATATTATTATGGGGCTTTTAAAGCCAAATTCTGGCGAAATTTACATAGATGAAAAAAAATTAAGCCCACAAAACCTTAAAAATTTCCGCCAAAAAATAGGCTATATCCCGCAGCAAATCTACCTTTTTAACGAGAGCGTAGCCAAAAACATTGCTTTTAGTGATGAATTTGATGAAAAACTCCTCGCCCAAGTCATCAAACAAGCCAATTTAGAGCCTTTTATTAAGGGCTTAAAAGAAGGTGTCAATGCCAAAGTAGGAGATGGGGGTAGTAATTTAAGCGTAGGACAAAAGCAACGCATAGCCATAGCCAGAGCCTTATACGCAAAGCCTGAAATTTTGGTGCTTGATGAAGCCACCTCCGCACTTGACAATGAAAGTGAGGCTAAAATAATGAATGAAATTTACAAAATCAGTGCTGATAAAACCCTCATCATCATCGCCCACCGCCTCAATACCATTAAGCGTTGTAATACAATTTATCAAATCAAAAGAGGCAGATTAAGCCTCGTGGAAAAATGCGGTGAGGATTAGTTTCATCATCGCCACGCTAGGAAGTGGCGGAGCGGAGCGGGTTTTAATCACTTTGGCAAATGAGCTGTGTCAAAAACACCAAGTCAATATCATTAAATTCAACCAAGAAAGCTCATTTTACCCCCTTGATGAAAAAATAAGCGTTCAAAGCTTACCCGCCTTTAAATTCCACAATCTTTACCACAAAATCAGCTCTCGCTTCAAAAAAATCCTCGCCCTTAAAAAAGCGATGAAAGAGAGCAAAAGCGATATTTTCATCTCCTTTTTAGACAGCACCAATATAGCCTGTATAGTGGCAAATTTTGGCTCAAAAACTCCGCTCATCATCAGCGAACACAGCACGCAAAGCTATTTAAAGTCTAAAATTTGGCGAATTTTAAGGCGAATTTGCTATCCTTACGCTGATGCTTTAACGGTGTTAAGCAGAAGCGATAAAAGATATTATGAACAATTTGTAAAAAAAGTGCTTATGCTCTTTAATCCCTGCCATTTCACCATTAAAAGCAAAAATTTACACAAAGAAAACCTTGTGCTTTTCGTAGGACGCCTTGATAAAAACAAAAACGCCGCTTTATTTTTAAAAGCCATAGCCAATTTAGCAAAAGCCTTGCAAAAAGAGTATGATTTCATCATCGCTGGTGAGGGCGATGAAAGAGAAAATTTAGAGCAAATGGCTTTAAATTTGGGCGTTAATGTCAAATTTTTAGGCAAGGTTAAAGACATACAAAGCCTTTATGAAAGGGCTAAAATTCTATGCCTTTGTTCTTTTGTTGAGGGTTTGCCAACTGTGCTTATAGAAAGCTTGTTTTTTGAAGTAGCAAGGATAAGCACGGATTATGAAAATTCAGCAAGTGATTTGATACAAGATGAAAAAGACGGCTTTTTAGTGCCAAAAGATGATTTTAAGGCTATGAGTAAGAGGCTTGAACTTTTAATGCGTGATGAAAATTTGCGTTTAAGCCTCGTAAAAAATGCAAAGCAAAGGTGCAAGGACTTTGAAGTGGCAAAAATCACAGAACAATGGCTTAAACTCATTGAGGAGTTGAAATGACAAAGCCCTTTTTGTCCGTGCTAATAACCACCTTTAACCGAAAAGATTTATTGCAAAAAGCCGTTTTAAGTGTGCAAAATCAGGACTTTGAGGATTTAGAAATCATCATTAGCGATGATAATTCAAATGACGGCACAAATAAAATCTGCGAAAAGCTCTGCAAACAAGACGCTAGAATAGTTTATGTTACAAATAAAAACTATAAAAAAGGACCAAATGGCAATAAAAACAACGCCTTAGATTTTGCAAGGGGCGAATTTGTAATGTTTTTAGACGATGATGATGAGCTTTTGCAAGGGGCTATAAAGACTTTGGTGGAAAAAAGTAAGGATTTTGAGCATATTTTTGGAAATTGCTATATTCAAAGGGGAGAAAAATTAAGCCAAGAATTCAGCGGCAAAGGCTTTACTCAAAGCACGCAGGTAAGCAAAAAAGACTTTTTGCTGGGTAGATTTTATGGGGAATTTTTAAGCATTTTTAAAAAATCCTTGCTTGAAAACAAACGCTTTAACGATGAACTTTACGGCAATGAAGCCGTGCTTTGGGTGAATTTGTATGAGGGGAGGAGTTTTTACATTCACAAGGCTTTAAGAATTTATAAAATCAACCGCAAAGACAGCGTTACTTCAAATGCTTTTGCCAATGCAAAACGCGTTTATATGGGCTATTTAGAGTTGGCAAAGCTCCTTGAAAGCCAATTTATAGCAAGTAAAGACAAGGACTACAAAAAACCAGCAGCTTATCATTATAAAATGGCTGCTTATTACGCAAAATTTGCTAAAATGTATAAAAAAATGTTGTGGTGTTTGTTTAAAAGTTTAAGCATAAAGCCCACAAAAGAAGCCTTAATGCTCCTTTGCGTGTGTTTTGTGCCAAGACAAATACTCAAATTTTTAACAACTTTGAGGGTAAAGCTATGCAAAAACTAGCGATTTTCATCTACTCTTTGGGTAGTGGTGGTGCTGAACGCGTTGTGGCGACTTTATTGCCAATTCTCTCACTCAAATTTGAAGTGCATTTGATTGTAATGAATGATAATCAAGCCTATGAAATCCCAGACAATGTCAGCGTGCATTTTTTAGAGCATTCAAAGCCCAATGAAACGCCTCTTTTGAAATTTTTAAAATTACCCATTTTAGCCCTGCGTTATAAAAAACTTTGTCAAAATTTAGGCATAGACAAGCAATTTGTCCTGCTTAATCGCCCCAATTATGTAGCCCTACTCGCAAGAGTTTTTGGACTAAAAGCTAGGCTCATCATCAACGAATGCACCACACCAAGCATAATGTATGCGAAAAACAACGCCACCTCCTTTGTCAATAAAATGCTGATTCGCTTTTTGTATCCAAAGGCGGATTTGATTTTAGCCAATTCCAAAGGCAACCAAGAGGACTTAATCAACAATTTTGGCATAAAAGCAAACAAATGCCAAATTCTACACAATGCCATAAATTTACAAAAAATCAAAAAACTCTCCCAAGAAAGCATTGATGTAGAGGGTAAATTCATACTCAATGTCGGCAGACTTGATAGAGGCAAAAACCACAGCCTTTTAATCCAAGCTTTTGCAAGGTGCGAAAGTGATTATAAGCTTGTTATTTTGGGCGAGGGAGCTTTACAGGCTGAGCTTTTAAGCCTCATTTCGCTTTTGCATTTGCAAGATAGGGTGAGTTTATTGGGCTTTGATGCCAATCCTTACAAATATATGAGTAAATGTGAATTTTTCGTTTGTGCTTCAAGCTATGAGGGCTTTTCAAATGTTTTAATTGAAGCCTTAGCTTGTGATTGTGCTGTGCTTTGCACCGAGCATAAAAGCGGAGCAAAAGAGCTTTTTGGTGATGATGAATTTGGGCTTTTGGTTAGGGTTGATGATGAGGAGGCTTTGTTTGAGGGCTTAAAAACAATGAGTGAAAATGCAAATTTACGCCAAAAATTCAAGCAAAAAGCCCATTTAAGAGCAAGTGAATTTGATGTGGTGAAAATAGCCAAAGAGCTTTTAGATTATATTAAGGATTAGCAATGGAGCATTTTAAAGAGCATAAAATCTTTTATCTTTGCCTTTTGCTTTGCTATGCTTTTAGCGTGCTGTGCCGTTTGTATTGGGTTTGGTGGGCGAGTGATTTTGACTCTTTTAAATTTAACGATGAATTGATGATAATCTCAAATGACGGCTATGTCTTTGCTGAGGGTGCAAGGGATATGATAGCTGGTTTTCATCAGCCCAATGACTTGTCCTTTTTTGGCAGTCCGCTTTCGACTTTGACTTATTATTTTTACAAATTCACGCCTTTTAGCTTTGAGAGTATTATTTTATATATGAGCGTGTTTTTATCCTCGCTCATTGTCGTGCCTGTTTTACTCATCGCTAGGCTTTATGGTTCGCTTGGCGTGGGCGTTATCGCCGCTTTGTTAGCAAGTATTGCTCATAGTTATTACAATCGCACTATGGCAGGGTATTTTGACACTGATATGCTTGTCATCGTCTTGCCAATGCTTCTTGTTTATTGTATGCTTCGTTTCATCATCAAAAAAGACGCTCTATCTCTCATCGCAATGCCTTTGGTAATGGCGTTTTACCTGTGGTATTACCCA
Organism: uncultured Campylobacter sp.; assembly: GCA_964607975.1. Lineage (GTDB taxonomy): Bacteria > Campylobacterota > Campylobacteria > Campylobacterales > Campylobacteraceae > Campylobacter_D. The sequence continues at coordinate 6,171 of CAZSMF010000001.1, forward strand.
TCAAGTTATACTTTAAACTGCACAACCATAGCCCTTTTTGTGATTTACACCTTGATTTTTCACCGAAAAGAAGTGCCTTTTTATGTGGCTGTGGTGTTTATGTTAATCAGCCTTGCTGAGGTGGCTTGGTATGTTAAATTAGCCCTCATCGCTTGTCTTTTCGCACTTTATGGCTTTAAATCGCAGTGGTTTAAGCTTCGTTTCACCCTCATTTTAGGCGTGGCTGTCTTTGCCTTTGTGGCTTTTAGCGGTGGCTTTAATGCGATTTGGTATCAGCTTGAATTTTATATTTTTAAAAGCGATGTTTCCTTGGCAGCTCAAAGCTTTGCGTATTTTAATGTCTCTCAAACCATACAAGAAGTCTCAAATATCAGCCTTTCGATGTTTATGAAAAGGATAAGTGCTAGTGAAATAGCGTTTTTGTTCTCTTTTGTGGGCTTAATCTTGCTTATTAAGGAGCATAAAAGTGCCATTTTGATGCTGCCTATGCTGATTTTAGGCTTTTTAGCCTTGCGTGGAGGTTTGCGATTTACTATTTATGCTGTGCCTGTAATGGCTCTTGGTTTTGGCTATTTTGCAATGAGCTTTTTGCAAAAAATTCAAAATTACGAGCTAAAAATTGGCAAATTATTTTCCTCTCATTTGTTTTATCAAGGCTTTTTGATTGTTGTTGTTTTATTTTTAACCTTGATTTTTGCCCTTTTAGCCCTTTATTTTGAAATAAATTTTTTCGCTCAATTAGCCTTTTTGTGTGTTTTTGGCTTTATTTTTATCATTCTTTTACAAGCAAAATTTGTAAAAGCAGCACGCTGTTTTATGATTTTTATCATTCTTTTCTTTTCTGTGGGCTATGCCCTCGTTCATATTTACGGCTACAAGGCTTCAAGCGTTTTTAACAAAGACGAGGTGATGATTTTAGATTCGTTTAAAAATGTAGCTGATAGAGAAGATTATGTGCTTGCTTGGTGGGATTATGGTTATCCCATTCGTTATTATAGCGATGTAAAAACCCTCGTTGATGGGGGCAAACATTTGGGGAAATTTAACTTTTTTCCCTCCTTTGTAATGAGTTTTGAACAAAGAGCAGCGGCAAATATGGCAAGACTTGCCGTAGAATACACAGAAAAAAGCTTTTACGATACTAACGATAGCCTTTTACAAACGGATTTACTTAAAGCTATGATGAGAGATTATGGCTATGGTAGCGGTGCTGGGAATGAAATTTTATTTTTAAACGCCTTAAATAGCCCAAATTTCAAACTTAAAACCCAAAAAACACGCGATATTTATTTATATATGCCTGTGCGAATGGCGATGATTTTCTCCACTGTGGCGAGTTTTTCAAAGATAGATTTACACACGGGCAATATCAACAAGCCCTTTATTTTCTCCCCCGCACTTGCACTAGCAAAGCAAAATGGGGCTTTTATTTTAAGCAATGGTATGCAAATTAGCGAGGATTTCACTCAAATATTCTTTAACGGTAAAAGCTTTAATATCAATAGTTTCATTGAATTCACCTCCATTAAAGACAGGTATTATGATGATAAAGTCCTTGATGAAAACGGGCTTTTTTATGTGTTTTATTTGAAAGAAAATTTAGCCCTACCTATGCAGTTTATCATTATGGACAAATCAATGTTTAATAGTGCTTTCGTGCAGATGTTTTTCTTTGAAAACTACGATAAAAACTTATTTGAACTCATCATCAACGAAAAAAATGCCAAAATTTACAAGCTTAAAAGGTAGGCGGTGAGGGTTGGATTTTTAAGCCACAGCGGGGCGAGTGTGTTTCATTTTAGAATGCCCATTATCAAGGCTTTAATCGCAAGGGGCGATGAAGTCTTTATTATAGTGCCAAAAGATGAATACAGCCAAAAACTTGAAGCTTTAAATTTAAACATTGTTTATTATGATTTACAAAGAACGAGCCTTAATCCTTTACTTGTCCTTAAAAACAGCTTTCATCTTTACAAGCTTTTAAAGGGCTTAAATTTACACTTACTTCAAAGCAACGCTCATAAGAGCAATACTTTGGGGATTTTGAGTGCTAAAAAAGCCGGGGTGAAATGCTGCATTGGGCTTGTGGAGGGACTTGGCAGCTTTTATGTGGATAGGGATTTTAAAAGCTTTCTTGTGCGAATGAGTATCAACGCTTTGTATAAAATCGCCTTTAAAAAGGCTGATAAATTCATCTTTGTTAATGAGGCAAATGCGAATTTTATGCGAACTTTGGGCTTGAAAGAGGAAAAAATCGCCATTATTAAATCCGTTGGTGTGAATTTAAAGCATTTTTGTCCCATTAAAATAAGCAAAGATGAAAAAAGGCATTTTTTGCAAAGCATTAAAGCAAATGCTGATTTACCCATAGTCTTAATGGTGGCTCGCACCTTGTGGCATAAGGGTGTGCGTGAGTTTTATGAGGCGGCGAATTTGCTTCAAAAAAAAGCCAATTTTATCTTTGTGGGTGGGAGTGATAAGAATAAATCCTGCGTCAATGCTGAATTTTTAGAAAGCGGTGCGGTTTTTTATTTAGGACAACGAACTGATATTGCTTTTTTGATGAATTTGTGTGATATTTTCGTCCTGCCAAGCTACAAAGAGGGCTTTCCTCAAACCATACTTGAAGCAAAAGCCTGTGCTAAGCCTTGTGTGGTGAGCGAGGTTGAAGGCTGTGTCGAAGCAGTGCGTCATAGCATAGACGGGCTTTATTGCAAGGTGCGTGATAGCAAGGATTTAAGCGATAAAATCACCCTTTTGCTTGATGATGAGCCTTTACGCACTATTTTGGGACAAAATGCCTTTAAAGACGCCTTAAACTACGATGAAAACTCCATTGCCAAGAAATATTTAGCCGAGTATGAACGCACTATGAATACTCTTTAAAAAATTGGTGAATTTATGCTGAATTTTTGGCTAAAAATGCTACAATATAGCTTGAAAAAGGACTGAAAAATGCCTGATTTAAACAATGATGAACTAAAAATCCTACTTGAAAAGCGAGTTAAAGAACTCGAAGAAAATTCAAATACCGAGTTAAAGAGCATAAACAATGAAAGTGTGAGCTTTTTGCTTAAAACCCTTGCTTTACCTAGTGATTTTACGCCTTTGGCACAAAGAGTGCTAGAACTTGCCCCACGCACAAAGCTTGTGTGGCTTCATTTGGCTGAATGCACGGGTTGTAGCGAGAGCTTTTTAAGAACGACTTATCCAAATTTAGCCGAGCTTTTATTTGACTTTATCTCACTAGAATACCACGAAACGCTGATGACATCGGCAGGTTGGCAAGCAGAAGAGCTTTTAGAACAGCTTTTGCACTCAAATGCTGAATTTATCCTTGCTGTTGAAGGCGGTGTGGCGGCTTTTCAAACGCATTTTTTAACCATAGGTGCGTTGAGTGGTTTTGAGCTTTTGCAAAAAGCAGCTAAAAATGCCAAGGCTATCTTTGCCATAGGCACTTGCAGTTGCTATGGTGGCATACAAGCAGCAAGTCCTAACCCCTCAAAATGCTGTGGTATCAGCGAGGTTTTAAGCCAAAAAGTCGTGCAAGTGCCGGGCTGTCCGCCAAGCGATATAAATATAGTAACCAATTTACTCTTTTACACCCTCTTTCAAACCCTGCCGAATTTAGACAGCAAAAATCGTCCTAAATGGGCTTATGGCAAATGTTTGCACGATATGTGCGAAAGAAAGATGAAATTTGAAAGTGGAATTTTTGCTGAGCATTTTGATGATGATTTAGCCAAGGACGGAGCGTGTTTGTTTAAGCTTGGCTGTAAGGGACCTTATGCGTTTAGTAACTGCCCTAAAACCAAATTTAACAATAAAATATCTTGGTCCATAGAGGCTGGACACGGCTGCATAGCGTGTTGTGAGCCAAATTTTTGGGACGATTTTGGCTTTTATGAAAAGCCTATGAATAACAATTTTGCCTATAAAGACTTTTCTTTGCCTAAAAGCTCTTTAATTGATTTAAAGCCCGATGAAACAAGCGTTTTTTTACGCCTTGATGATGAATTTGGAGTGTTTTACAAAGATGAGCATACAACGCACAATGCCTTGCAATTTGAATTTCAAAGCAATGTCAAACTCATCTTACAAAACTTGGCTAAAAACAAAATAGGGGCGATTTTGGTGCAAAATTATAAGGATAAATTCCCGCAAAATTACGCCTTTATCGAGCAAAATTATGATGATAATCCTCAAACAAGCACGGATATTGCCAAATTTTTTGACTACATTTTCATCTTGGCAAGGGGTAAGAATTTAAAAAACACGCAAGACTTTTTTGAATACGCTCAAAGCTATAAATTCAAGCATTGCAGCCCCTTTGACATTAAAATGAGCTTTGATGAAAACAGGGCAAAGCTTGACATAAGCAAGGCTATGCGTTTTCCGCTCATTTATCTTTGCGGTGGTTTAGAGCTTGAAGGCATAGCATATAGTGCTTGTGTAAGCCTTTTTCAAAAGCTCAAAGAAGCCTTGCAATTTACCAGCCAAAAGCAGAATAAAAAGATTTCTATCGCCTCAAATTCAGCTTTCGTTCAAGCTTATTTTGCTAACCCTTAAAGGCGATAATTTCTATTTCTACCTTTGCTCCCTTTGGTAAATCTTTTACCGCAAAAGCTGAACGAGCAGGGTATGGGGCGTTTAAAAAAGAAGCATAAGTTTCATTCATTTGACTAAAATCGTTAATGTCAGCTAAAAACACCGTGGTTTTAACAATGTGGCTTAAATTCAAGCCATTTTCAGCTAAAATCGCCTTAATATTTTCAAAACATTGTGCGGTTTGTTCTTTAATGTCTCCTTTGACAAGCTCGTTTGTAGCGGGATTTATAGGAATTTGCCCCGAAGCAAAGATGAAATCCCCAGCAACTCTATACGCTGAGTAAGGTCCTATGGCTTTTGGATAATTTTGCATTTTTGTCCTTTCTAAAATGATGAGTGATTATACAAAAAATTTAACAATAATAATAATTTTTTGTTAAAAAATATTATTATACTTTGAGTAAAATATTCAAACGAATTATAAAAGGAAAGCTATGAACGAAGCACAAAAAGAATTATTCATTAAACTAACAGAGTTTTTGGGGCAGGTTTTAGGAAAGCAGTATGAAATCGTCTTTCACATAGTCTCCAAGGAGGGTTCGTATATAGCAGCTATTGTTAATAATCACATTAGCGGACGAACGATAAATTCGCCGCTTACGGATTTTGGCAGCAAACTCATACAAGAAAAAGCGTATTTGCGTCAGGATTTTTTGTGTAATTACAAAGCCCTCACCGATGAGAATGAACTTGTCAATGGCTCGACTTTTTTTATTAAGAAAAAACGCAAACTTGTGGGGATTTTATGTATCAACCACGATAACAAAGAAATGAGAAAAGTCGTGCATAAAATCATAGAGCTTGAAAATTTAAGCGGCTTTAACGAAGTGTCCTCTATTATTAGCAAGGCAAATGAAGATGATGAGTTGAGTTTGGAAACTTTAAGCCATAATATTGAGGATATTTTAGCTCAAAGCATTGATTTAAATGTGCTTAAATCAGGCTTAACGCTTAAAAGCGTTCAAAAAAATGACATCATCAAAAAGCTTTATAAAAAGGGGATTTTTAACATAAAAGGCAGCTTAAATATCGTTTCAAAGCTGCTTAAAATGTCAGAATCAAGCATTTACCGCTACATAGGCAAATTCAAAAAGCAGCAGTAATATTTAGCTGTTTAAAGTCCTCAAAGCCACTTGCTAGGGCGGTTTTTTGCTCTAAAATTTGCAAAAATTCCGCTCGTGGTATGGCTTTTGCACCCATAAATTCTAAATGCGAGTTATGCACTTGACAATCGATGATGAAGTCATAAGGGGCTAAAAGCTCACAAAGCTTTATCATCGCTACTTTTGAAGCGTTTTTAGCAAGGCTTACCATACTTTCGCCAAAAAATACCTTTCCTAAAATCAGCCCATAAATGCCCCCTACAAGTTCTCCGTCCTCAAAAACCTCTACGCTGTGGGCGTATCCGTCCTTAAAAAGCTCGTTATAAACCTGTATGAAGTCCTCATCAAGCCAAGTATTTTCTCTCGCACTCGCACAAAGGGCGATGAGCTTTTCAAAAGAGCTATCAAGCCTTATTTCATAGCGATTTAAAAATCTTTTTATACTTTTTTGTTTGTAAATTTCATTAGGAAAAAGCACCATTCTAGGGTCAGGACACCACCAAGAAACGGGCTTGTTCGTCCAAGGGAAAAGCCCAAATTCATAGGCTTTTGCCACCATTTCTTTATCAAGTGTAGGGCTTAAAAAAACGGGAGCATTGCAAGGAGATTTTAGAAGTTTAGAATACAAACTCGATTTTGTCATTTAAGAGCCTAAGTTTGATGACACCGCCTTTTTTAAGCTTTCCAAACAAAATTTCATCACTTATTTTCTCCCCTATTTCCTCAGCCAAAACACGCTTTAACAATCTCACGCCAAATTCTTTTTTATAGGCTTTTTTGACTAAATAAAGCTTGGTTTTTTTATCAGCGATAATGCTTATGTTTTTAAGGTTTTTAGCCATTTCATCAAGCTCTTTTTGGACGATTTTTTCAAGGCTTTCATCGTCTAAATCCTTAAAGTGTAGGATTTTATCGATTCTGTTGATAAATTCAGGGGCGAAAAAATCCTTAATCGCCCTATCGCTTTTCGCCTCATCTTTACTCAAAAAGCCAAGTTCAGCACTTTCTTTCAAGCCCAAATTTGAAGTCATTACTATAATGGCGTTTTTAAAATCTGCCTTTAAGCCTATATTATCGGTTAAACTTGCATTGTCAAAAATTTGCAAAAAAGTGTTGCTTAAATCAGGGTGTGCCTTTTCTATCTCGTCAAATAAAATCACGCTAAAAGGGTTTTTACGCAAGGCATTGCTTAAAAGCCCTCCGTCCTCATAGCCTACATAACCAGCAGGCGCACCGATGAGTTTGCTCACGGCGTGTTTTTCAGCATATTCGCTCATATCAAATCGCTCTAAATTCAGCCCCAAGCATTCAGCCAAAACCTTGCAAAGCTCTGTTTTACCAACTCCGCTTGAACCCGTAAATAAAAACACCCCACGAGGTGAATTTAAACTTTTAAGCCCAGCATAACTTTGACGAAGTGTGGCACAAACAGCTTTAATCACCTCATCTTGCCCGAAAATTTGCTTTTTCAAAGAGCTTTCAAGATTTTTAAGCATTTTGCTTTTATCCAGCTCAAAGACTTTGTGCGAATGCGTCATTTTCGCCAAGGTATGCTCTAAATCCTGCAAGGTGGCGACTTTCTTACGCTCTTTTAAGACAAAAGACGCTCCAAGCTCGTCTAGCAAATCAATAGCAGAATCAGGTAGGAATTTATCCTGAAAAAATTTCTTTCCAAGCTCGACACTTGCTTCTAGCACTTCATCGCTGAATTTGACTTGATGAAAGCTTTCGTATTGGCTTTTAAGCCCTTTAACAATCTGCAAAGCCTCCTCTTTACTCGGCTCATCGACATCGATTTTCGCAAAACGCCTACTTAAAGCCTTGTTTTTACCAAAAGTGTTTTTATATTCTATGAAAGTTGTCGCACCTATACATTTAAGCGTGCCGTTGGTTAGGGCTGGTTTTAAAAGATTTGACATATCTGCTTGACTCTCGCTTGTCGCACCAGCACCGACTATGGTGTGAATTTCATCGATAAATAAAATGGCGTTTGAAACCTTGCTTAATTCACTCATTATATCTTTAAGTCTTTTTTCAAAATCGCCCCTGTATTTCGTGCCTGAAAGCAAAGAAGCAATGTCAAGGGCGTAAATTTGAGCGTCTTTTAAGTTATCAGGCACTTTTTTTTGAGCTATCGCCAAAGCCAAGCCCTCAACGATAGCCGTTTTACCAACACCAGCTTCGCCCACTAGCACGGGGTTATTTTTCTTTCGCCGACTTAAAATTTGTATCATTCTTTCAAGCTCAAATTGACGCCCAATCAAAGGATCAATCTTGCCATTTTGAGCCAAAGCAAGTAAATCATTAGCGTAAAGATTTAAATTTTCAAAGCCTTGATTGCGTTTGAATTGCTTGATTTTATTTACATTAAAAGCGTGTTTTTCAAGCAAAATTTTAGAATAAGTCCTCTCATCTTTACTCAAACTCTCCAAAAAATCAAGGATTTTAAGCTCTTCGCCTTGTTTTTCTTTCTCCAAATTTTCAAGTATATCATCAAGCACCACAGAATGCACGGGTTCGACTTGATAATTTAAAATTTGATTTCTTTGGGCTATATGATTTTTCAGCTCATTTTCAAGCATATCAAATTCCCCATCGGCAAATTCCTTAAAAATGTGCTTAAAATCAGCACTAAGCCTTACAAGTGCAAAGAGCAAATGTTCGCAAGTGATGAATTCGTGGCGATTAACCGTGCTTAAATATTTAGCATTGGGAAGGTATCTTCTCAAATCCTCATTATAAGTCATTCTTCTTCTAACCTCGTTTGCAGTGGAAAATTGGCTTCTCGTGCGGCAATTTGCACCTGTCTTTGTTTAGAAAGGGCAATCTCTTGGGTAAAAACCCCGCACACACCGCTGCCATTGTTGTGAATTTCAAGCATTATGCGTCCTGCATTATCTAAATCATAGTGAAAAATATCCATCAATACCTCGATGACAAAGTCCATAGTCGTGGTGTCATCGTTAAGCAATAAGAGCTTAAACATCTTTGGCGTAGCTAGTTCAAGCTCTTCATCAATCTCAGTTTTTAGCATCATCTTGTCCAAATATAAAGTCTAAATCCTCTTGCATAAGCTCAGTAGGGACTTTACCCAGATAAAACTGCACCTTTGAGCCTTTGTTCCAATAATCTTGCAAGCTTTGATACACTCCATTTTTAAAAACCACCTTAAAAGGCAGTTGTTCCATATTTTGATAGTTAATGTCCTTTAAAATTTGAGCGATAAGCCTAGCATTTTGCGTAGAATTACTGAGAAAATAATACGCCCCATAATCATTAGCAAACTGCCTCACCACCTCATCACTGACATTTTCAAAATGCGTTAAGCCTATAAGTATGAATTTTTGGGCGTTTTTCCTGTAAAGCTGAGTAAGGTGAGCCGCTTCTTCTTTACACGGCGCACAAAAAGTGCCAAAAAAGTCTATCATAACGACTTTATCTTCGTTATTTTCTATCACAAAGCCCTTTTTAGCACGGATAAAAGTCAATTTCTCTCCGTTAATGCTTTGCAAAGTCATCTTTTCGCCAAGTTTATACTCATCAAAAACGAAGTCATTGACAACTTCTTCTTTCGAACACGCTACAAATACCCATAAACACACACTCAAAGTTAAAATTTGTCTCATTTTACCCCTTTCATTGCTGCACGAGCCTCTAAATCGGCTTGTTTTTTCTTTAAGGCTTCCCTTTTATCGTGGAGCTGTTTGCCTTTTGCGAGGCAAAGCGTGGCTTTTGCTTTGTTTTTAGCGTTAAAATAAAGCTCCAAAACAAGCAAAGTCAGCCCATCAACGCTTACCTTTCCTAAAAGCTTATCGATTTGCTTTCTGTGCATCAAAAGCTTTCTTGCTCGGCGTTCATCGTGCTTAAAATGCGAATGCGTAGTGCTTAAATGCGAGATATGAGCGTTGAGTAAGAAAAGTTCGCCCTTGATAATACGCGCAAAGCTGTCTTTTAAATTCGCTCGTCCTGCACGCAAAGCCTTGACTTCACTGCCTTTAAGCTCTATACCTGCTTCGAATTTTTCAAGTATGGTGTAGTCAAATAAAGCCTTTTTATTTCTAGCAATAATCTTCATTCAAGCACCTTAAATACGCTACTTCCGCTACCACTTAAAAAGAAATCCTGCTCTAAAAACGCTGACATTTTAGGGTATAAATTTACACAAGGGGTAAATAAATCATTCAAAATAGTATTTTTATGCTCCAAAACTTCCTTGCTGCTTAATTTCGCAAAGATTTTTGCCTGTGCTGCGTTTTTTTCAAAATCAAAAACACCCTTGTCAAATTCCTTATACACCAAGGCTGTGCTGCATTGAATTTGAGGGAAAGTAAATTGTAAATGCGGCACTTCATCATCAAATTCAGCCACAAGCTCACCCGTGCCGCTGACATTAGCACTTTGATAACCGCTTAAAAAAAAAGGCACATCAGAGCCTAATGCAAAGCCCATTTGCATAAGTTTTTCTTTGGAAATTTTTAAACCAAGCTCTTCATTCATCAAAAGCAAAAAACAAGCCGCATCAGAGCTTCCTCCGCCAAGCCCTGCACAAAGAGGAATGTTTTTTTTAAGCACTAAACTATGTGTTTTAAAGCATTCATCAAGCTCGTTAGAAAAGCCATTTTCACGCAAAAGAGCATAGGCTTTAAAGATGATATTGTCCTCACATTTAAAATCACTTTGCAGCTCAAAACCTGAATTTTGCTTATCTTTATTCAAAAAAAGCTCATCAAAAAGCGTGTTTATAAGAACGAAACGAGATTGTAAGCAATGATAAAAGCGTTTGTCAAAGCCTATAAGCTTTAAAAAGATATTGGCTTTTGCAAAGGCTTTCATTTTTTAATCTTTTTACTCAAAGTTGCCAAAGAAACATCTTCTTTTTCAACTGAGAGTAAATTCTTATCCTTAACATCGTCTATAAGCTCTTTACGCAAGATAAGCAAGGATTTTGGAGCGTCAATGCCTATCTTTACATAACCTTTGGCGGTTTGGACTATTTTAATCTCTATATCATCGCCGATTTTGACGCTTTCTTCTTCTTTTCTGGATAAAATCAACATTTTGCCACCTTATTTAAAAGATATTTTACAACATTATCTTTAACGCTAATAATACTAAAAAATTTTTCATCTTCGATAATAAATTCACCATTTTTTTGAATTTTAAGCTCATTTAATGTGATTTTCGTGCCGTTTTCAAGTTTTGAATTATCTTTTAAGGCGTTTTTTTCCAAAGCTAAAAAATCCAAAATATTTAAATTTTTCTCATTTTCATACACAAATTTACCCTCGCTTAATCTTTCAAGAGAACTCAAAGTCGCATTAACGCCTAGTTTTTGAGCTAGAATTTCACAATAAGAACGAACATAAGCCCCCTCGCTCACGCTTAATCTCAAAGTCAAAAAAGGGTGATTATAATGCACAATTTGACTTGAAAAAATTTGCATTTGGCATTCTTTAAGCGGCGCTTGTTCTCCTCTTTTGGCAAATTCATACGCCCTTTTGCCCTTAATGCGTTTGGCGCTAAATTGCGGCGGGGTAAAGGTGATTGTGCCTGAAAGTTCTTGTATAATTTTGGCTAAATCCTCAAATTTAAAGGCTGGTATTAGCCTTGTTTGAATGATGTTTTTATCATCAAAGCTTAAAGATTTTACGCCCAGCCAAATAGTCGCCTCATACATTTTTGGCACTTTATTTAAAAAGCGAAAAAGACGGGTAAAATTGTTAAAAGCGATGATTAAAACACCCTTTGCAAAAGGATCAAGCGTGCCAGAATACCCCGCCTTTTTCACCCCGTATTTTTTCTTAATGCTTTGCAAAAAGGCATTTGAGCTTATATTGCTTGGTTTGTAAGCGACAAAAATTCTATTCATCATTTTACTTTTTCTAAAAATCCAGCCAACAAAGTCCGCTCTATACCGCCAAAATTCACAGCGATTTTTTCACCTTTTTTATCCACTCCAATCACCCGCCCTATGCCAAAAATTTTATGTTTGACTAGGTCTGCTTTTTTAAAATTTTTATCCTCATCAGCTTGATTTTGCTCACAATTTATCTCTTTTAAAAAGCGACTTTTTTTCAAATCATCACTCCTGCTTCCACGATAAAAGCGTGAATTTGCACGGCTTAAAAAGAGTTGTTTTTTCGCTCTTGTTATGGCAACATAAGCAAGTCGCCTCTCCTCCTCATAGTCTGTATCCTCATTCATAATAGGAAAAAAGCCATCTTCAAGCCCCACTATAAACACCGCATCAAATTCAAGTCCCTTACTTGCGTGTATGCTCATCAAATACACACACTCGCCCTCGACATTGTCTTGTTCGCTTTGCAAGGAGATTTCATTGAGGAGCTCGTTGATATTAGCGATTTGCCCCTCATCAGCCCTTTCTTTGACATTGGCATAAAACTCGTCAATATTTCTCACCCTATCATCGCCCTCAACGCTGTTTTTGTAAAATTCTTTAAGCTTAATCTTCTTTTCAAATTCATTAAGCAAAACACCCACTTCATCAATTTGACTTAATTCCTCGATATTTTGGATAAAAAGAACAAGTTCTTTATCAAGCTTTGTGCTAAAAAAGCCCGTTCCTTGCACAGCACATAAAGCCTCAAAAAGCGATAAATTCATAGTCTTTGCATAATTTTCAAGCTTGTTTAAACTCGTATCGCCAAAGGCTCTTTTGGGTTTGTTGATAATGCGTTTGAAAGAAAAATCATCGTTGTGATTGAGTAAAAATCTAAGATAAGCAATGATGTCTTTGATTTCTGCTCTTTCATAAAAACGCATTCCGCTTAAAATTTTAAAAGGAATTTTAGCCTTCATCAAGGCTTCTTCAAGGAAGCGAGAAAGGGCATTAACGCGGTATAAAATGGCTATTTCATTGGGTTTAATCCCCTCTTTTAAAAGCTTTTGAATGCAAGTAGCTATGCTTTGTCCTTCTTCTTTTTCGTTAAAATGTTCTAAAATTTGTAAATTTTCGCCTCTTTCTTTGGTAGAAATAAGCATCTTGCCAAGTCTTTTTGTATTGTGAGCAATCAAAGCATTTGCAGCGTCTAAAATCATCTTTGTGGAGCGGTAATTATGCTCTAATTTAACCAAATTCACATTGTGAAATTGATGCTTGAAATTTAAGATATTTTCAATCTTTGCCCCACGCCACGCATAAATACTTTGATCATCATCGCCCACAACGCAAATATTTTCGTGTATCATACAAAGCTTTTTTAGAATTTGATACTGCAATTCATTGGTGTCTTGATACTCATCAACCATTATGTAGCGGTATTTTTCGCTTTGTTCTTTGGCAAAATTCGCATCATCATTTAAAATATGATAAGTAAGTAATAATAAATCATCAAAATCCACAAAATTATGCTTTAACAAAAACTCTTGATAAGCCTTGTAGTATTGTGCCATTTTCTCAAATCTTTCCCTGTCTTGTCCTTGCAAAAAATCAAGCTCTTTAAAGACATCATCAACCGAAGATAAGTCATTTTTAAAGCTTGAAATGTTTGCAAGTATGGTTGAAGCGGGTGTTTTTTCATACTCACTCATCAAGCCTTTGAGAATTTTTTTCATATCATCAGTGTCGATGATGATAAAATCATTCTTTCGCCCAAGTCTTTCTATGTAAAGCCTTAAAAACAAAAGCCCAAATTTGTGAAAAGTGCAGAGTAAAGGATTGTGCGAGGCGTTATTTTGAAGCAAATTCAAAGCCCTTGTCCGCATAGAAGCGGCGGCTTTATTGGTAAAAGTGAGCGTAAGCGTATTTGTCGCTGGAATGCCCACCTCATCGATGAGATAAGCAAGTCTTGTGGTAATAGTCTTTGTCTTACCGCTACCCGCACCAGCTAAAATCAGCATAGCCCCGTCTATGTGCGAAACCGCCTGTGCTTGTGCCTCGTTTAAACCCTTAAATAAACTCATTTTTTAAGGCTGTCTTTATTGTTTGGATTTTTTAAAAAAACATTCATTGAATTTTGCGTCAATTTATCCTCATCAATCCTATCATAAAGGCTAAAATTCACAAAAATCAAGTCATTTTCCACCTGAATTTGCTTAATCGCTCCTAAATCAATACTCACAAAGGTGGCAAAATCATTGGGACCAAAACCAGCGTGAAAGTCTATCCTGTCGCCGTGAAGTTCTAGGCTGTCAAAGGTATAACCAGCCAAAGCGAACAAAGCAAGGGGATTTTTGCTGGGATTTAAATCATCGGGCAAAGACGGAGCGTAGCTTACAAATTGAGTATCTGCTACAACGCAAAATTCAACCCTTAACTCAATGAGCCTTTTAATCACCTCATAACAATGCTCTTGCATAGTTTGTATAAATCTTTTATCACCCAAAATTTGTTCTATCATTTTTGCTCCTTATTTGCACCAAAAATAGCAAGTTATAAAAACTCATCTTAACGCCAAAAACTCGCCGACAAGTTTTTCTATTTCTTTTATGCCAAATTGCCAAAAATTCTTATCCTCTATATCAAAGCCAAAAAGCCCAACAAGTTCTTTTGGACTTTTGCTACCACCAAGGCTAAGCATTTTAAGATAATTTTCTTTGAAATTCTTTGATTTGCCGCTTTTATGCAGCCCGTAAAGGGCTAAAACTAAAAGTTGAGCGTAAGCATAAGCGTAGCAGTAAAATGGCGTGTGTATGAAATGCGGGATATAACTCCACCACAAAGCATAATCTTTGCTAAGTTTGACGCTTTTTCCAAACATTTTTTTGCTCTCTTTAAGCCAAATTTGGCTGATTTGTTCCGTGCTTAACTCGCCCTCATAAGCGTGAATGGCTCTTTCAAAGGTGGTGAAATTGATTTGCCTGTAAAGAGTGGCAAAAATATCTTCAAGTTTTGCAGCGTAAAGCCCTATGAGTTCGTCTTTTTTAAGCTGTTTTTTGGTATAGTCAAAAACAAGCATTTCAGCAAAGACAGAAGCCGTTTCAGCTGTGGTTAAAGGCGTATCTTGGTTAAGAAAGCTCACCTTGTAGCTTAATTTTTGATGAATGGCGTGTCCTAACTCGTGAGCTAGGGTAAATAAATCCCGCCTCGTGCCTGTGAAATTAAGCATTACATAAGGGTGTGCCTCGCTCACAGCAGAGTGTGAAAACGCCCCGCCTTGCTTGTATTCTTTTGGATACACATCTATCCAATCCTTATCAAAGGCTTCTTTGGCTATATCAGCAAATTCACTAGAAAAAGCTTTAAAGGCTTTAAGGACTATGTCTTGGGCTTGTTTATAGCTTAATTTAATATCCTTGCCTATGGGAGCGTATCTATCATAATCTTTAAGGCTTTTAAGCCCCAAAATTTGTCTTTTCCTTTCATAAAAGGTGCTGACTAAATGAAAGTTTTTTTCGCTAGTAGCGATGAGAGAATCCACACTGATTTGCGAAATTTGATTGCTTATATGTCTTGGCTCTTCGGCGTTTTTATAGCCTCGCAACAAGCTTATATTTTTTCTCTCACTTTTTATCATATTTAAAATGTAAGTTAAAAGCGGGGCGTTATTTTTCAATACCTTGCTGAAATTTTTGGCTGCTTTTTGCCGAATTTTTGGCTTTGCGTTGTAAAGTTTGCTTAAAATTTCTTCCTCGCTTAATATTTTATCCCCAAAAGGCACTTTCAAGCGGCTCATCGTCTCATCAAAAAGCCTTGAAAATGCGTTCGCACCTGTGCTTGAAAGATAAAGCATAATGCGTTCTTCTTTTTTGCTTAAATTATGCTTTTTATTTTTCATAATCTTTTCTATGTAAAAGCCGTATTCTTGGCATTCTTTAATGCAAAGTTGAGCCTTTTTCTCCTCAAATTCACTTAATTCTAGCTCAAAAAAGAGTATATTTTCCTCAATCTTTTTGCACTCTTGCTCGAATTTAGCGTAATTTGCACCCCTTGTTGTGTTTTGAGCAAAGCACAAATAAGCATAAGTCATTATTTTAGCCACGCTCATAGCGATTTGCTCGAATTCTTTAAGGGCGTTTTGAAATTGGCTCAATGAAAGCGTGGCAAGTTTGTTCTCATAATCTTGCCTAAATCGTTGTGAATTCTCTTGACAAGCCTTTAAATAAGCATTTGCTTCTTTTTCGTCTTTAAATAAATCTTTTAAATTCCATTGCATTTTTATTCTCCTTCGTTTTCTAAAATGAGTTTTTTAAGGGCTGCCATTCTTATGGCAACGCCGTGTTTGACTTGCTTTAAAATCAAACTTCGCTCATCGGCTAATAGCTCATCGCTAATGTCTATATTTCTATGCACAGGACCCGGATGTAAAATAATCACTTTTTTATCCTTAATACGCTCTTTGCTAATGCAAAAATCACTCGCATAATCTTGCAAAGAGCCATACATTTGATTTTCGTGCCTTTCAGTTTGCGTCCTTAAACTCATAATAATATCAGCCTCAGCAATGCCCTCTTCAAGCTTGTAGCATTTTGGTAGGTTGATATTTGGCATAAAATGCGGTGGGGCGACTAAAATGAGCTTTAAGCCAAAACGAGTTAAAAGCTCGATATTTGAAGCTGCCACACGAGAATTTTTAATATCGCCCACTATGATGAGCTTTTTACCCTCAATATCGCCTTTAAAGTGCTTTTTTATGGTAAATAAATCAAGCAAAGCCTGTGTAGGGTGGGCGTGTTTGCCATCTCCTCCGTTTAAAACAGGGCAATGCACATATTCAGCAAGTTTAAACGGCACACCACTTCGAGCGTGTCTCATCACAATGGCACTTGGACCCATAGCGTCTAAATTTGCTGCTGTATCATAAAGGGTTTCGCCCTTGCTTGAACTACTACGAGAAACATCAAGGCGTAAAACCTTAGCGTCAAGGCGTTTTGCAGCAGTTTCAAAAGATGAAAGTGTGCGAGTGGAATTTTCAAAAAAAATAGTCGTTACACTCTTGCCTTGAAGCAAAGTTCTTGGCTTTTCGTCCAAAAAATCCTCTGCATCTTTAAAAAGGGCTAACACTTCATTATTGCTTAAATCTTTGGTTGTGATAAGATGTCTCATTGTGTCCTTCTTGTTTTTGAGCCAAATTTTAGCAAATTTTGGGTAAAATTATCATTTAAATTAGTGAAAAGTGAAGCAAAAAATCAAACACTTTTTAACGCCAATTTTTAAGGATTGTAATGCAAGCACAGCCCTCACTTTTTGAGCCAAATTTATTAAGTGATGTAAAAAAGCTTGATTTAAAAGAGCGATTTTTGCATTCTTTAAGGGGTAAAAATTTGCATTATAAGCGTTATACCAAATCCCCACTTCGCTATGGTGGGGGCAAGAGCCTTGCTGTGGGGCTTATCATAGAGCATTTTCCAAATGACATTAAAAGAGTGATTTCGCCCTTTATGGGTGGGGGCAGCGTGGAAATAGCCTGTGCTTTGGAGCTTGATTTAAAAGTCATCGCCTTTGATATTTTTGATATTTTGGTGAATTTTTGGCAGGTTTTTATAAAAGATTCTAAAAGCCTCTATGAAGCCCTTTTAAAGTTAGAGCCTACAAAACAGCAATATGAAATGATAAAAAACGAGCTTAAAGACTTTTGGAATGAAAGGCATAAAAATGCTTTAAATGCCCCTAAAATCACGCTAGATTCTATCACTTTGGCAAGGGATTATTATTTTAACTTTAATTTAAGCTATGGACCCGGATTTCTAGGCTGGATGAGTAAGATTTATGAGGATAAAAACCGCTATATCAATGCTTTAAAAAAGCTAAAACAAATAGGGCAAGATTTGAAATTGCAAAATTTAAGCGTAAAGTGTGAGGGCTTTGAGAAAGTGTTTGCAAAATACCCAAACGACTTTTTCTACTGCGACCCGCCATATTTTCTAACAGGCGATAGCAAAATGTTTAAGGGCATTTATCCTATGCGAAATTTCCCCATTCACCACAACAGCTTTAATCACCTGCTTTTAAGCAAGTGTCTTAAAAATCACAAGGGCAAATTCATACTTTCTTACAATGACTGCGAGTTTGTAAGGGAGGCTTATAAGGATTATAAGATTTTAGAGCCAAGTTGGCAATACACTATGGGACAGGGTGAAACGAGAATTGGCAAAAACCGCATTCAAAGAAATGATAATACAAATATCAAAAACAGCCACGAGTTGTTAATAATAAAGGAGTGAGAATGAAAATAAGCGAAGTGAAAACGGCTTTTAAGATAGCTGATGTGGAATTTGTGCAAGGTTGCACGAGGCTAAATTTTAACTATTTAAAAGAGTTAAAAGATGAAAATGGCAAAGCTTTACCGCAAAGCATTTTAACGAGTAATGTCGCAAGGGTTTATCTTATCGTTGTAAATGGTGAGATTAAAAAATTGGCGGAAGCAGGAGACGAACACGCCCAGCTTCTTAAAAATAGCTCCTTGCGAGAAAAAAATGTCAAAAGAAAAGAAGTGAAAAGATAAAGCCTTAAAGCCAAGTCATAAATTCATCAAGCTTTATGTGTTTAGAGTATAAATATGGACGCAAAAGCTTTGGAATTTGTGCTTTTCGGTAAAATTCTTTGTGAATTTTGGGGATTTTTTCGCATTTTACATACTCAAAAATCAAAGCCTTCTGCCCCATTTTCACCACGCCCACCTTGCCAGAGACTACTATATCGCCCTTTTCTAGCTCTTTTCTTTGCTTTGCACTCATCACAACACCCTTTTTTTTCACCGCCCTTGCGATAAGGCTTTCATTAAAAGCACATTTTAAAATGCCCTCAAATTCAGCCAATTCATCGTCAAACAAAGCCTTTGCGTCTTTTTCAAGGTAGGCAAAACTTTTCGCCACGCCCCTATGAAATTCCTGCATAAAAGGCGTAGCAAAATGTTTTCTAAAAAAATTCCGCTGATACTGCTCGTTTTCATTGCTTTCATCATTAAAAAATAAAATGTTTTTTTTCTCTAAAAAGTCTAAAATTTCAGCTTTTGAATGATTTAAAAAGGGACGAATAAGCGTAAATTTAGCTCTTTTTTCAAGCTCTTTCATTCCCAAAAGCTCCAAAACCCCAGCCCCACGAGCAAACTGCCTTAAAAACCACTCAAATCTATCATTTAAATGCTGTGCCACAAGCACATTTTCATAGGCAAATTCCTCACAAATTTTGGCAAAAAATTCATAGCGAAAAGCCCTTGCTTTATTTTGAAAATCGCTCTTAAAATTTAAAGCCTTTTTGATGAAAATTTTTTTGCCAAATTCTTGGGCTAACTTTCTTGCTTCTTGCTCCTCCTCATCGCTTTGTGGGCGTTTTTTGTAATTTACCATCGCCAAATCAAAGCTAATGCCCTTTTCTAAAAGCGTGTAAAATAAAGCCGTGCTGTCGCTTCCATAAGAAAAAGCGAGTAAATTTTTCCCTTTTTTTAAACGCTTTACAAGCTTTTCACTCAAACGCATTTTTCTGCCTTAACGCTGTGGCGATGAGCTTTTTATCCACACTTTGCGTGATGAGGCATTCATAAATTTTACCCTGTTCTAAACGCCCACACTCGCTTTCATTGATGAGAATTTCACCATCAATGTCCCTGTCCCAAAGCAAATCCTTTCCAGCGATGAAAAATTCACCCTCACTGCTTACGCCCGTGCAAACTACCGCACGGACTTTTCCTACTTGCTTTGAAAAGCTTTGTTCTATTTTTTTATCCACGATTTTTTCTATGATTTTAAGCCTTGAATTTATGGTTTTGCTTGGAATTTGAGGCATTAAAAACGCCTTTGTGTCCTCTTCTTTTGAATAGCCAAAAACGCTTATTCTATCGAAATTAAACTCCAAAATAAACTCACAAAGTGCTTTAAAATCGCTCTCATCTTCTTCTGGGTGTCCTACTATAAAGCCCGTGCGTAAAAAGCTCTCATTGGCATTTTGCATTAAATTTAAAAGCTTGATAAAATGCTTTTTTTCTCCTCTTTTCATCACTTTAAGCATTTTATCGCTACTATGTTGCAAAGGCATATCAAAATAATTCACAAAAACGCTTGAAGCGATGATTCTTTTAATGAGCCTTTCGCTCGTGCTTGTGGGGTAAAGATACAAAATTCGAGCCGCCTTAACGCCCTTTATCTTTTCAATCTCCTCAATCAGCAAAAGCAATCCGTCCCTTTGCCCCTCGTCCAAAAGATAGGAGCTGCTATCTTGTGCTATGAAAGAAAAGTCGAAAAATCCTTGCTTTACAAGCTTTTCTACCTCTGCGACAATGCTTTTTAAGGGGCGTGAGCGGAGTTTTCCCTTAAAAGTAGGTATGGCACAAAAGCTGCATTGCTGATTACAGCCCTCAGCGATTTTCACAAAGGCGTGTGAATTTGAGCCTGTGATGATTCTTTTCGTGTCCTCATTTTGCAAATATGTAGAAGTTGAAAATAAATTCTGCCTTTTTAAAATCAGCTCATCAATGCGTTCAAAATCGCTAGTTCCCGTAAATAAATCAACCTCCGGCAAGGCTTTGATAAGCTCGTCTTTATACCGCTGCATCAAACAGCCCGTAACCACGAGCAAAGAGCCTTTTTTGCGTTCATTATGCAAGGCTAAAATACTGCTAATGCTTTCTTCTTTGGCACTTTTGATAAAGCCGCAGGTATTGACTATCAACACATCAGCCTCGCAAGGCTCATTAACAATGGCATAATTTTCAAGGCGTCCAAGCATAATTTCACTATCGACTAAATTTTTATTGCATCCTAATGACTGCAAATAAAGTTTTGGCATAGTTTTCCTTAAATTTTTATTTTTAAATTTAGATTAAAGCTAAAATTTGCTACAATTTGAAATTATATCAAAAAATAGTAGAAATTTATGGATAATTACGAATACAGCGAACTTTTAAAAAGGCTCAAAAACAAAGTCGGCAACATAGCCTCCATTATCAAGCCTGCAAGCATTAAGGCAAGGCTTGATGAGATAGAAAAGCTTGAAAATTCACCAAATTTTTGGCAAGAAGCTTCAATGGCAGCACTCATTGGCAAGGAAAAAACCAAAATTTCAAATTTGCTTAAAAATTACGAAAATGCCGAAAATGCCCTAAATGACGCTAGTGAGTTGTTTGAACTTGCCAATAGTGAAAATGACGATGAAACGCTTAAAGCCTTGTTTGAGGACGCTACAAAGCTTGAAGAGACGATTACAAGCCTTGAAATTTCTATGCTTTTAAGTGGGGAAAATGACGGCAAAAATGCTATAATCAGCATTCACCCCGGAGCCGGTGGGACTGAGAGTAACGACTGGGCGAGTATGCTTTATAGAATGTATTTGAGATTTTGCGAGAGAGAGGGCTTTAAGGTAGAGACTTTGGACTTTCAAGAGGGCGATGAGGCTGGGCTTAAAGATGTGAGCTTTTTAGTCAAGGGCGATAATGCTTATGGCTACTTAAAGGCTGAAAATGGCATTCACCGCCTTGTAAGAATAAGCCCTTTTGATAGTTCAGGACGCCGTCATACAAGCTTTTCAAGCGTTATGGTAAGCCCTGAGCTTGACGATGATATTATCATAGAGATTGAGGAAAAGGACTTACGCATTGATTATTACCGTGCAAGTGGAGCGGGCGGACAGCACATTAACAAAACAGAAAGTGCCGTGCGTATCACGCATTTGCCAAGCGGCATAGTGGTGCAGTGTCAAAACGACAGAAGCCAACATAAAAACAAAGCCACAGCGATGAAAATGTTAAATTCTCGCCTTTATGAATTAGAGCGAATGAAGCAACAAGACGCTAACAACACGGGCGAAAAAAGCGAGATAGGCTGGGGGCATCAAATCCGCTCTTATGTGCTTTTTCCTTATCAGCAAATCAAAGATAATCGCTCTAATGAGGCTTTTTCAAATGTGGAAGCCATTTTAGACGGAGATATTAAAAAGCTCATTGAGGGCGTTTTAATCGCTCAAAAAAGCTAATGCTTACTGCCCTTGTGTAAGAAATAAAGCCCCACGCAAAGTGCCAAAATCGAACCGGCAAGATAAGTCATATCAAGCATTGTTTCAAGTTTCATTTGCAAAACGCGTTGAAAGAAATTCACCACCAAAACCATAATAATCACTTTGGCGAGTTTATCTTTAAGCTGGTCTAAACTATGCACTTCAAGGACTTTGGATTGTTTTAGCGTTTTTAGCTCCTCAATTTCACTCACAAAAAGTTCATAAATTCCAAAAGAAAAGATGAAAAGCACCAAAGCCATAAGATACAAATCCACAGCCCCGATAATCTGCCCCACAATGTCCTCGTGCAAATCTATGCTTGAATTTGGCAAAATAAAATAATCAAAAGTGTAGATTAAAACCTTGATAATATCATAACTTGCGATGAAAAATAACACAAAAGCACCGATAAGCCCAAAGATAACGGGCAAAATCGTTACTATGCGGCTTTTCATCAAAATTTTTTGAAACATTTTTTTAGGCATTTTTTCCCCATTTGTAAAGTTTTAAAAGCAAAAATTTAACCAAAAATTCTAAATTTGACAAATTTTTTAAATTGTAAATCTTTATTTTGAGCTTTTTAACGCAGCAATCAAAGCCCATCAAGACAATAGCCTTGTCATCTGCTTTAATGTAAAAATCAAAGGCTTAAAACAAATTATTTTATCTTTTAAAGCATTTATCAGCAAAATGTAAGGCTTATTTGCCTTGCATTTGAAGCCATTTTTGAGCGATGCGAACCGCATTTGTCGCCGCACCAACGCGAATTTGGTCTGCCACGCACCACAAATGAAGCACATTTTTGCGGTTAATGTCATTTCTTATGCGTCCTACATAGGTTTCATTGGTATTGCTCGTATGTAAAGGCATAGGGTATTTGTTGTTTTTTGGCTCATCAATCACGCTCACGCTTGGAGCATTAGCAAGTATCTGCCTTGCCTTTTTCGCATCAACTTCCTTTTTAAAATGCAAAGTCAAAGCCTCACTATGACTTCGCAAAACACCCACACGCACACAAGTTGCACTCACTTCAAGCACCTTGTGTAAAATCTTTTGCGTTTCATTCACCATTTTCATTTCTTCTTTGGTGTAGTCATTTTCCATAAAAACATCAATATGCGGAATCACATTAAGAGCTAGGGTGTGCGGAAAGGTTTGAGCCTTAAATTCATCAAGTTTAAAGGCAAAAAAGCTTTGCAAACCACTCACAAGCTCCTCCATACCCTCTTTCCCCGCTCCACTTGCTGCTTGATAGGTAGCAACATCAACCCTTTGCAAGTCAAATACCTCATCAAGTGGCTTTAAAATATGCACCATTTGAATGGTGGAGCAGTTTGGATTGGCGATTATGCCTCTTTTTTTCCACTGCGAAATATCATCAGGATTTACCTCTGGCACGACAAGGGGGACATCTTTATCCATTCTAAAATGGCTCGTGTTATCAATCACCAAAGCACCCGCTTCAACGGCAAATTGAGCAAATTGAGCTGAAATATTACCACCAGCACTGAAAAAGGCAATATCCACAGGATTTTCTTTAAACACTTCTTTGCTTAATTCCTGCACCTTGTAGTTTGTGCCTTTAAAATTCACATTAGCACCAGCACTTTTAGCACTTGCTAATGGTAAAATGCTTTCTACGGGGAATTCAAGCTCAGCTAAAACATTTAAAAGCTCCTCACCCACCGCACCTGTGGCTCCAACTATGGCTATTTTTGCTTTCATTTTTCTGCCTTGTCTTTAATTTTTAGGGCTTTGATTGTATTATATTTAATATTAAGATTTGCTTAATTTTATAAAGCAAATCATAGCTCTAAATCATATTTTTGCATTTTTTCTTTCAGCACTTCTTCGCTCATACCAAGCATTGAGGCGGATTTTTTGAGATTATTTTTACACTCACTTAACACCTCGATAATCAATTCTTTTTCTAAAATTGGAATCTCTCTTTTTGCCCTGCTGTCTAAAAATAAATCCTCGCTTGAAATTTCGGCATTCTCGCTTAAAATACACGCCCTTTGCACTATGGAAATCAGCTCTCGTATATTGCCCGGATATTCATAATCTAAAAGGCTATACTCAGCCTCTTTACTCAGCGTTTTAGCTTCAAGTTCGTATTCTTTGCAAGTGTCTTTAAGCACTTGCTCGGCTATGCCTAAAATCTCCTCTTTTCTTTGCTTTAAAGGTGGAATTTTAATGGGTATGGTGTTAAGGCGGTAGTATAAATCACTTCTAAATTCATTATTTTCAATCTTTTTTTCTATATTTGCATTTGTCGCACACACTATACGCACATCGATTTTAATGGGCTTTGTTCCGCCAAGCCTTGAAATTTCACGCTCTTGCAAGGCTCTTAAAAGTTTGGCTTGAATTTCAAAGGGCATTTCGCCTATCTCATCTAAAAACAATGTGCCTTCATTAGCCAACTCAAAAAGCCCTATTTTCGTGGCATTTGCGTCTGTAAATGCCCCCTTTTCAAAGCCAAAAAGCTCACTTTCGATGAGATTTGCGGGGATTGCTGCCATATTGATAGCCACGAAAGATTTCATCGCTCTTTTTGAATTTTTATGTATGTAATTAGCAACCAATTCCTTACCCACGCCACTTTCGCCAAAAAGCATAACACTAGCATCTGTTTTTGCCGCCTTTAAGCTCAAATCCAAAGTCTTTTGCAAAGCCGGAGAACTTGCAAAAAATTCCCCATTTGCCTTTTGATTATTTGCCTTGCTTTTGTGTGCGGTTTTTTCGCGTATGATTTTAACCCTTTTAATGGCTTGAACTAAGGTAGAAATGTCAAAAGGTTTGGTTAAAAAGTCCTTAACTCCAAGTCGCACCGCTTCTATGGCGCGGTTAAGCGTAGCGTTGCCTGTGATGATGATAAAATCGTATTTATTGGCACATTGTTTGACAAATTCTATGCCATCAATGCCGGGCATATTGATGTCTGTGATGATTAAATCCACCTCATTGTCAAGCTTTTTTAACGCCTCTGTGGCGGATTTATACGAAGTAATGTTAAATTCCTTATACTCGCTCAAAGCGATTTCTAGGGACTTTCGCATATTTATATCATCTTCAACGACCACTAAATTCACGCTTTCTCCTTCAAAAAATTATCACTTTTGGCGACTTTTTCTCTGCTCTACGCCTAATTGCTCGTAAGCTTCAATATCTGCTTTGTAAGTGCCATAAAGCTTTGCTAATGCTCTGTTTAAAAATGAAATATGTTTGGCTGTGGAATTTGAATTTAAGGCGACATTACGCACAAATTCAAGCTTTTTTTTCGCCTCTACACTTAAAGTTTCACTTTGTTTGTAAGGCAGTTTTTGGGTTTTGATAAATTCCTCTATAAGCTCTTGCAAAGCCGCTCCACGCAAGGTTAAAGCCTCTTGTAAAAAATCATCAAGGCTTCTTTCTTGCTTTTTAAACTCACTTTGGCTTTCTTTTTTGCTAAGGCGAAACAGCACAAGCACTAGAATTAAAAGCACAAAAATGATGATGAAAGATAAAAGCACTATGCTGGTGTGGCTCATTTTCGCTCCTATAATTTTTTAGCATAAGATTTTTTAAAAAAGCTTATTATAGCTAAAATTAACATTAAAATAAAACTATAATAGACATAATCTGGTATTTTCGTCCCATCTCCTGCGGCGTAAGAGTGCATTCCTGTGAGGAAGTAATTAACGCCAAAATAAGTCATTATAATGCTCCAATACGCAAACATTGAAGCTGTCGCAAAGACATATTGATTTGCTAAATTTGGTATCATTCTAATGTGAAGCACGGCTGCGTAAATGAGTATACTGATTAAAGCCCAAGTTTCCTTTGAGTCCCAGCTCCAATACCGCCCCCAGCTTTCATTCGCCCAAATCGCTCCTAGAAAATTGCCTATGGTAAGCAAAATTAGCCCTAAAATCATAGACATTTCATTGATACGAGTGGCTTCTGTAATGTTTCTTTGTATGTTTTCGTTGAATTTACCGCCCTTTTTCATAAAGCAAAATAAAATTAAAACAAAAATACCAAGCAAGGTGCAAAGCCCTAAAAATCCATAACTAGCAGTGATGACAGAAACGTGAATGCTTAGCCAATAGCTATCCAGCACAGGCACTAAATTTGTAATTTGCGGGTCCATTTCGCCCAAATGCGCTACCCACAACACAAGCCCTGCTAAAATAGAAGTGAGCGACAAAGCCACAGGGCTTTTGCGTGAAAATAAAAGCCCACAAAGCCCCAAAGCCCAAGCAATGTAAATCATACTTTCATAAGCATTACTCCAAGGGGCGTGCTGAGCGATATAGGCTCTTAAAACAAGCCCCAAAGTCAGCACAATAAAGGCAAAAATCGTTAAAGCATACACGATTTTAAAGGCTGTTTTGATATTTGTTTGCGGACGAAGCATTTTAAACAGCACTAAAATCAGCAGTAAAATTCCAACAAACAAATAAACAGGCGTGAGTTTGACAAAAATTTGAGCGTTATTGACAAAAATTTCGCTTTGAATTTTACTCTCACTTGGCATAACTTGTAAGCCGTATTTTTTTTGATACTGCTTGATAAGTGCTAATGCCGAATCAACCTTGCTATAATTGTTTTCTATAAGGGCTAAAATATTGGCGTTAATGTAGTTGCCAAAGAGCATTGCCACTTCCTCGCCCTCAGCATTTTCAATCATTTGACGCATTCTCGCCTCATCAAGATGACTTGGAGAAAGCCAAAGATTGTTTTGTCCGCTTTGCAAAGGAAAGAGTTTAAGCAAATCCCCACCCAAAACCAAATTCACGATATTTGCCCTCTCATCAAGCTTGATGATTTCTTTGTCAAAAACACCACGAGAATTTGGATTTTTGCGATTGGCATTTTCTACATATTTTTGTAATTTGTAATTATCGTTAGCGTCAAAAAAGTCCGCATAGCGAATGTATTTTTGCGGGGCTTTTAGCCCTAGAATTTTGGCAAATTCCTCGTTGACGGCTTTATTTTTTGTAGTAAAAATCATAGGCTCATAAGCCCACCACTCTTTAAAAATAAACATAGAAAACACCACAGCATTGGCATTTTTACCCTCATAAGTTCTTTTTTTATGCACCTTTTCTAAAATTTCACCCGCTAAGGTGTCAAAAGGCACCATTCTGCCGCTGTTTTTCTGCACGATGAGCGAGGCGATTTTATCGGCGTGTTCTTGTGAGGCTATGGGGGCTTCTTTTCGATTTTGAGCATTCATCGGCGGTGCAAAACTAAGATAAGCAAGGGCTAAAAGCACAGCACCCACCTTTAAAGCCTCTTTATTGATGAGTTTGGCAAGGGTTTGAAACCTTGAATTTGGATTAAATAAACTTAAAACCATTCCCAAGCAAAGTAAGAAATAGCCTATGTAGGTAGGCACTTTGCCCGGGTCTTTATTAACAGATAAAATCGTCCCTCGCTCATCTTGGTCGTAAGAGCTTTGATAAAAGCGGTAGCCTTTGTAATCAAGGACATTATTCATAAAAATTCTATAATCAAAACGATTTTCGCCATCTTGCACCTCAACTTCACTCGCATAAGAGCTTGGCGACATTGAACCCGGATACCTTTCTAAAACAAAGTCTTTCAAATAAAGCTCAAAAGGTGCTGCTTGGCTTGCTGGGCTGTAAGAGATGAAAAAGAGCTGTCCTGCCACATCAACAGGAGTAGGTTTGGCGTGTTCAAATATTGTTATATCCTTGCTCTCGCCCTTGTATTCTAGGGTAAGTTCTAAGGCGTTAATCGCATTTTTATCCAGCACAAGCTTTTGGCTATTACCAAAAACAAGGCTTAAAAGCCATTTAAAGAAATTGTTATCCTCAGGGCGATTTTTGCCGACAAGTTCAATTTTGCCGTTTAAGGAAGCAAATTTGATGACAAAATTCATATCCTTGTGGCTGTAAAGTCTTTTTTCACTTGCTTTTGCCTTTGAGAGAGCTTTTAAATTCGCATTTTCTCCACCGCTCATACTCATAAAATCCAAATTTTCACTCGATATTAGCTCTAAATTTTCATTGATTTTCACAAAGGGTTTAGCCACCTCATCATTTAAAAAAGCAAAATGAACGCCATCAATTTGCACCACATCACCCCTGCCAAGCACAAGTTCATTGACGCCGTCTGTTTTTGTGTTTATCATCAAAACCATCATAGGCTCACTTTGATTGTCCTCTTTATAAAGCTCCTCGACATTTAAGAGCAAATTTTTGTATTTAAGTCTGGCTTTTTCATCGCCGAATTTAAGCTTAATGTCAAAGCTGTTGGCAAAGGGCAAAAGGGCTATGTCTGTGTTAAGCTCCTCGCCATAGGCGGTATTGTCTTTAAGAGCAGCAAATTTTATGAAAGATTTTGAGCTGTTAATTACCGAGCTTGACGCATTTTCTCTAATATGCATATAGCCTTCAAAGCCCATATAACGAGTCATCGCCGCACCAAGTAAGATAAATAAAAAAGACAGGTGAAAGACAAGCAGGGGAATTTTTTTGCGTGAAATCATCTTATAACGCCAAATTCCACAGGCTAAATTTAATCCCAACAAAAGCTGTATCAAAGCAAAATAAGCACTACCATACACCATAACCCAAGCTGTTGGTGTATCATAAGCACTTTCTATAAAAGTCGCCAAAGCACAAAAACAGGCAAAAAGCAAAAATAAAGCAACGCTGATTTTCAAGCTACCCACGGCGTTAATCACATTTTTCATCATCTACCTCAACTTTATAAAAGTCTTTAAGCCTTTATTATAGTCTTTTTTGGTTTCTAAAACTACGCCCCCAAATATTTTTTACGAATTTCATCATTGTGGCTTAATTCCTCGCCTTGCAGGGTGATTTTGCCATTTTCTAAAACATAGGCATAATCGCTGATTTTAAGTGCTAAAAAGGCGTTTTGCTCGACTAAAAGTATGGTAATGCCCTCATTTTTCAAACGCACAATGGTTTCAAACACCTCAGCGACTATTTTAGGGGCAAGTCCAAGACTTGGCTCATCAAGCATTAAAAGCTTTGGCTCACTCATCAAAGCCCTTGAAATCGCAAGCATTTGAGCCTCACCGCCGCTTAAATTTCCGGCTAGAATTTGCCTTTTTTCAGCAAGTCGCGGAAAGAGTTTATACATTTGTTCTTTTAAATGCTCGTAATTTTCTCCATTGTTAAAAGCTCCTATTTTGAGGTTTTCCTCCACGCTTAAATTGATAAAAACCCGCCTTCCCTCAGGCACAAGGGCTATGCCTTTTTGCACCAAAGTATGCGGCAAGTGCCTTTTGGTATCATAGCCTAAAAAATTCACCTCGCCCTTTCTTTTTACGCTGTTAAGCAAGGCATTAAGCGTTGAGCTTTTACCCGCTCCGTTTGAGCCGATTAAGCTTACAATCTGCCCCGTTTGCACTCTAAAATCAATGCCTCTTACCGCTTCAATCAAGCCATAATACACCTTTAAATTCTTAACCCAAAGCATTATTTACTCCCAAATTATCACCAAGATAAGCACGGACAACATCTTCATTTAAAATCGCCTCACTCACCTTGCCTTCAAAAATGCTTTTGCCATAATCTAAAACCAAAACCCTATCGCACAAAGCATTGACAAAATGCATATCGTGTTCTATGAGTAAAATGCTTAATTTATAATCCTCGCGTAATTTTAAAATGAGCTTTGCTAATTCATCGCTTTCACTCGCATTCATACCAGCTACTGGCTCATCAAGCAAAAGCAAACTCGGCTTTGTCGCCATAGCTCTTGCGATTTCAACCTTTCTTTGCTGCCCGTAGCTTAAATTTGAGGCTTTTTCATCGGCAAATTGAGCGATATTAAGCATTTCTAAAAGCTTGAAAGCCTGTTCTTTGGCTTCTTTTTCAGCTTTTTTAAAGCGTCCTAAATGCAAAAAGGCTTCAAAAATGCTGTATTTTATGCTTTGATTAAAGCCTATCAGCACATTTTCAAGCACACTCATACTCGAAAAAAGGCGTATATTTTGAAAGGTGCGAGCTATGCCAAGATGAACGATTTGATGAGCTTTGAGCTTGTGGATTTTTTGCCCCTTAAAAATCACCTCGCCCTTTGTGGGCTTGTAATTTCCTGTGATGATATTAAAAAGCGTGGTTTTACCTGCTCCATTTGGACCAATGAGGGCAAAAATTTCGCCCTCTTTAATGCTAAAATGCGTGTCATTTATCGCTACAACGCCACCAAAACTTTTGCTGATATGTTTTAAGCTAAGTATCACGGCTTTTCCTTTTAAAGAGGCTTAAAAGCTCTTTATCACCCATCAAGCCCCTACGAGCAAAGAGCATAACCAAAATGAGTATGAGGGAATACACCACCATACGAAGTCCGGGCAAGGCTTTGCTCTCATAACCAAACAAATTCATAGGCTCGTCTAAAAATCTCAACCACTCAGCCCCGCCAATGACTAAAAACGCTCCAATAATAGCCCCCGTAGTTGAGCCAAGTCCGCCCAAAACGATGATGATGAGCAGTTGAAAGGTGAGTAGAAAGTCAAATTGCTCTGGTGAAACTGAGGCTAACAAACAAGCCAAAAGTCCGCCTCCAACGCCCTCTAAAAAGGCAGAAGTGCCAAAGGCAAAGCTTTTAATCCAAAAGGTATTTATCCCCATAGCACTTGCCGCGTCCTCATCATCTCTTACCGCACGCATTGCCCTGCCATACTTTGAATACACCAAATTTAAGATGAGTATCACCGAAATAATGGCAATGCCGCCTGTGTAGTAGATATTTGAATGTCTTGGTAAGTCATTAAGCCCCAAAGAACCATTCGTAATG
Organism: uncultured Campylobacter sp.; assembly: GCA_964607975.1. Lineage (GTDB taxonomy): Bacteria > Campylobacterota > Campylobacteria > Campylobacterales > Campylobacteraceae > Campylobacter_D. The sequence continues at coordinate 36,555 of CAZSMF010000001.1, forward strand.
CTTGGAAAATTTATCGCCAAAAGCTTGATAATAATGCCAAAGCCCAAAGTAACGATAGCTAAATAATCCCCCCTCACACGAAACACCGCAAAAGACAACACCAAAGATAAAAGCAAAGCACAAAAACCACCAGCTAAAAGGGCTAAAATGAAATTATCATTATGCAAAAACATTATCACCGAGCTTGGATTTTCGAGCATAAATTGCTCACTTTTGCTCTCAGGGCTTAAAAGGATTAAAGCGGCTACATAAGCTCCCACCGCAACAAAGCCATTTGGTTCGAGGCTAAACTGCCCTGTTACGCCGTTTATGAGATTATAACTTACAGCAAGTATCACAAAAATGGCGATATTATTAACTATACGCACTCCATAATCGCTAAATAAATGAGGTGTAAGCACGATAAAAGCAAGAGCAATGATAAAAAAGCTTATATGAGCGAATTTGCGTTGTTTAGCTATCAAAATCTGCTCCTTTCGTAATTTATCCCTAAAATTCCGCTTGGTTTAAAAAGCAAGATAAACACCAAAAAGATGAAAGCAAAGGCATCTTTAAAACCTGCAAGTTCTGGGAAAAACGCCACAGCCACCACTTCGCTAAAACCAATGATTAAAGCTCCCAAAACCGCCCCAAGCACACTGCCAATGCCCCCTAAAACAGCAGCGGCAAAGGCTTTTAAGCCTATTAAAACACCCATATTTGGATCTACTGAGGGGTAATTTATCGCCCAAAACACCCCGCCAATAGCCGCCAAGGCTGAGCCAAGTGCAAAGACTATGGAGATGATTTTATTTGCATCAATACCCATTAAATTCACCATATGCACATCAAAGGCAAGGGCGCGAATGGCTACGCCGTATTTGCTCTTATAAAGCATAAGCAAAACCAAACACAAAATGATAAAAGTAAGAAGCGGCACAAAAATGCTCGTATAACTTATACTTAATCCCTTAAATTCAATGATTTTTTCCAAATAACTTGGCACAGGAAAAGAACGAGGTGTCGAACCAAAAAAGATATTGAAAAGATTTTGAATTAAAAAGCTCATTCCTATGGCGGTGATGAGTAAAGAAATTCGCGGGGCTTTGCGTAAAGGCTTATAAGCTATCTTATCCATAGCTATACCCACACAAGCAGCAAATATCATCGCAAGGCTTAAAGCTCCTAAAAAAGGCACATTCATCGCAGTAATGCAAAAAAGTGCCGTGTAAGCTCCTATCATCATAATTTCGCCGTGAGCGAAGTTGATAAGCCTTAACACTCCATACACCATAGTATAGCCTATGGCAATAAGTGCATACATACTGCCAAGGCTGATACCATTGATGAGCTGCTGTAAAAATAAGGTGCTATCCATTAAACCGCCTAAGGATTGATGATGTCTTTATATCGCTGTTTGCCGTCTTTAACCTCTTTTAACACCAAAGAACGACTTGCATTACCGCTTTTGTCTATACTAATCAGCCCTGAAACGCCTTCAAAATTGCTTGTTGAGTGAATGGCATTGTTGATACACTCGCTATTTAAAGAATTTACGCATTTTTGCATTGCCTCAAACATTACAAAATAAGCATCAGCTCCCATAGCTGTGAAATTTGGCACTTCGGCTACACCTTTTTGCTTTTTGTATGCGGCTATGAATTCGTGGCTTAATTTTGTCGGCGGATTAGCATAATCAAAGCTATCTGTGAAGATATAACCCTCACTTGCCTTTCCGGCTAATTTGATAAAACTCTCATCAGCCGTGCCATCAGCTGAACCCATAGGCGTTGTAAGCCCAGCACTTCTTGCTTGTCTGACAAAAAGCGAAGCCTCGCTGTAATACACAGGCAAATAAATAAAGTCCGCTTTTAAGGCTTTAAGCTGTGCGATAATGGCTTTGTAGTCTTTATCGCCTGAGCTGATTTTCATTTTGGCAAGGATTTTACCGCCCTTTTGTGTGAATTCACTCTCAAAAGCCTTAGCCAAGCCCAAAGAATAATCCGTGCTTTGGTCTATAACTATGGCGACATTTTTGTAATGTAATTTTTCAAAGACATATTTACCCAAAGATGAGCCTTGAAAGCTGTCTTTAAAGCACACTCTTGCTGAGTAAGATTTGCCATTTAAGAGCTTATCGCTTGTCGCAGCTGGTGCGATGAGTGGAATTTTCTTACTTTCAGCAACTGAAATGGCTTGCATAGTGTTTGCTGTTACCATTTCGCCGATGATTCCTAAAACTTTATCTTGGGCGATGAGCCTTGTGGCTGCTGTTGCACTTTCTATTTTATCGCCTTTGGTGTCTAAAACAACGAGTTTGACACTGTCTCCATTGCTTAACTTGCTACGCATAGAATGCGCAAGTTTTATACCCTCATAAGCACTTTGTCCATAAGCTGCCGTAGCCCCTGTTAAAGGCATTATAATGCCTAAATTCAGCTCCTTAGCACTCACACAAACGATAAATACACTTAATAATGCAAAAATTTTTTTCATTTTTTATCCTTATGGGTTGATAGTGCTTTTATACACTTGTTTGCCGCCTTGAATTTCTTTGATAACGACTGAACGACTTGCATTACCGCTTTTGTCTATGTTGATAACGCCACCAACGCTTTGAAAATCACTCGTTGCGTGAATGGCATTGTTGATACACTCGCTATTTAAAGAATTTAGGCATTTTTTCATCGCTTCAAAGACTACAAAATAAGCATCAGCTCCCATAGCTGTGAAAGCTGGAACGGCTTTTGAGCCTTTTGCTTTGTTATACTCATTGACAAAGTCCTTGCCAAGCTGTGTTGGTGGATTGTTATAATCAAAGCTATCCGTAAAAATCACCCCATTGACAGCCTCTCCGCCAAGTTCGATGAAGGTTTGATTATTCACGCCATCACCTGCGCTTAAAAGCTTGTTAAAGCCCACAGCCCTTGCTTGTTTAGCAATCAAAGCAGCCTCTGGGTGATAAATTGGCATATACACAAAGTCAGCTCCCGTGCTGTTAAGCTGTGAAACTATGGCTTTAAAGTCCTTATCACCAGAGCTTATCATCAGTTTTTTAAGCACCTTGCCGCCTTTTTTTGTGAATTCACTCTCAAAAACCTTAGCCAAACCCACAGAATACACATTCACTTGGTCGCTAATGATGACAGCATTTTTTAGCCCAAGCGTGTTAAGGGCGTAATCTGCGAATTTTTCGCCTTGAAAACTATCCATAAAGCACACCCTGCTTGAATATTTCTTTTTATCCAAAAGCTTGTCCCCACTCGCCACAGGTGCAATCATCGGCACTTTTTTATTTTCAGCGACTGAAATGACTTGCATAGTGTTGGTTGTAATGGCTTCGCCTATGAGTGCAAGGACTTTATCTTGGGCGACAAGGCGAGTTGCAGCAGTTGAAGTTTCGATTTTATCGCCCTTGCTATCCACAACGACAAGTTTTACTACATCGCCATTATCAAGCTTAAAGCTCATTTTATTGGCAAGTTCTATACCCGCATAAACATCTTGTCCGTAAGCAGCAAGTGAGCCTGTAAGAGGCAAGACAACGCCGATTTTAAGCTCTTTTGCGTTCAGCACACTAGCTAAAAGTAACGCACACAAGGCTAGTTTTTTCATTTATTTTCCTTTGTAGTGAATTTTTAATGCAAAATTATATCATAAAAATTTGACTTTAAATGCTTAAAAGCTTAATGCAAATTTTCTATGTAATTTAAAGCCGATAAGGCTGCCATAGCTCCGTCTCCTGCGGCACAAACCACTTGTTTTGGAGCATCCTTTCGTAAATCCCCAGCGACAAACAATCCAGCGACATTTGTCTGCATTTTAAGATTGACACTTACCTGTCCGCCCTGTTCCATAGCACACAAAAATTCGCCATTTTCCTGTCTTAAAATTTCATTTCTCACATCAAGTCCCACAAAGACAAAAATGCCCGGCACTTGTAAATCCCTTAAATTCCCATCTTTAAGCTTGATTTTAAGCCCCAAAAGTCCGCTTGTATCTCCGTAAGCTTCATCTATCGTAGCGTCTGTGATAAATTCGATTTTTTCATTTTTTCTTGCTTTTTCAAGGGTAAGCGGTGCGGCACGAAATTCAGCTCGGCGATGAATGACATAAACCTTGCTGCAAATATTTGCCAAATACAAAGCCTCTTCTATGGCGGTGTCCCCACCTCCAAGCACGGCTACTTCTTTATTTTTATAAAAAAAGCCATCACAAGTGGCACAAGTGCTAACGCCCCTGCCAAAAAATTCAGCCTCTCCCTTAAAACCTGCTTTTCGCGGAGCTGAACCCGTGCAAACTATCACAGCTTTGGCTTTTTCTTCCTTTCCACCCTCGATAAAAACGCTAAAACTATTATCAGTATTTTTGCTTACTCTTTCAACGCTTACCATTTCGTGCTTTAAGCCAAAACGCATACATTGCTCGTTCCACGGAGCCATAAAAGACATTCCGTCTGTTACTTGGGCTATGCCCGGATAGTTTTCTATTTCAGAGCTTGATGTGATTTGTCCGCCCGGCATTCCTTTCTCAAACATCACGACATTTTTAAGTCCGCCTCGTGTGGCGTATAGTCCAGCAGCGAGTCCAGCAGGACCTCCACCAATGATAGCTAAATCTAACATTAACTTTTCCTTTATTTTATGAATTTTTAGGCTTTTTCAAATAAAATTTGCCATAAATAAGGCAAATTTTCTATTTTTAAAGCCATAAGTGAAATTATAATCAACAAAAATTATCATTAAGCTAATTTCGCCACATTTATGATTAAAATTTGGTAAATTTGTAACAAAGCTTGAAAAAATAACACGATAATAATAGAGGATTTAAACAGCTTTTAAACAAAGAAATGCTATATTTATGCCAAATTTTAAAAATTAAAGGAGACAAGATGAACCTAGCCTCAAAAATTGCTTGGGTTTTAGTTGCCGTTTTGGCGGCGTGGTGCTTTGGCGTTCTTGCCTTAAACACAGGCGAGACTATAAGTGCAGCGTGGCTTGTGGTAGCCGCAGTGTGCTTTTATATGATAGGCTATCGCTTTTACAGCAAATACATTGCTGAAAAGGTGTTAGAGCTTGATGATAACCGTGCAACACCAGCTGTGGTGAAAAATGACGGGCGAGATTTTGTCCCAACGAACAAAATCGTGCTTTTTGGACACCATTTTGCTGCCATTGCTGGTGCTGGACCTTTGGTTGGACCTATACTAGCTGCACAAATGGGCTATTTACCAAGTCTCATTTGGGTTGTCGTGGGCGTTGTTTTAGCTGGTGCGGTGCATGACTTTACAGTGCTTTTTTGCTCTATGCGTAGAAATGGCAAGAGTTTGGGCGAAATTATCAAGCTAGAACTTGGAAAAGGCGTAGGAAGCATTGCGATGATAGGAATTTTAGGCATTATGATGCTCATTATCGCCATACTCGCTCTCGTTGTCGTCAATGCTTTGGCTGATTCTCCTTGGGGACTTTTCACCATTGCTATGACTATACCAATCGCCATTTTTATGGGAATTTATATGCGTTTTATCCGTCCGGGCAGAGTGGGTGAAGCTAGTATCATAGGCTTTGTTCTCTTGCTTTTGGCACTTTATTTTGGACGCGATGTCGCTCAAAGTGAGACTTTAAGTGCGATTTTCAAGCTTTCTCCTGTAACGCTTACTTATGTCATCATCGCTTATGGCTTTATCGCGGCGATTTTACCTGTGTGGTTTTTACTCGCACCAAGGGATTATTTAAGCACATTTTTGAAAATTGGCGTTATCGTGCTTATGGCACTTGGAATCTTATATGTCGCCCCTGATGTGCAATTTGCCGCTACGACTAAATTTATAGACGGCACGGGACCTGTTTTTAGCGGACAGCTTTTCCCTTTCTTGTTTATCACTATCGCTTGTGGTGCGATTAGTGGTTTCCACGCCCTTGTTTCAAGCGGAACAACTCCAAAAATGCTTGAAAAAGAATCTCACGCTAGAATGGTAGGCTACGGCTCAATGATAATGGAATCAGCCGTTGCTGTAATGGCGTTAATCGCTGCTGTGATTTTAACTCCGGGCTTGTATTTTTCTGTCAATGTCGCTCCTGCTGGGCTTGGCACAGCTGGTGTGAAAGATGTTGCCGAAGCAGCAGCCATTGCCGCACAGACTATCAGCTCTTGGGGCTTTACTATAAGTCCTGAGGATATTTTAAATAAAGCCACAGAAATTGGTGAGAATTCCATACTTAGCAAAACAGGCGGTGCGCCGACTTTTGCCATTGGTTTAGCTACTATCATTTCGCAAGTGCCTTTGTTTAACTCAGGCTCAACAGCGTTTTGGTATCATTTTGCCATACTTTTTGAAGCCTTATTTATTTTAACAGCCGTTGATGCGGGAACTCGTGCGGGTAGATTTATGGTGCAAGATGTTTTGGGTAATGTGTATAAGCCAATAGGTAATATCCAGTCTATGCCTTGGGGCATTGTCGCTACGCTCATTTGTGTGGCTGGTTGGGGCTACATACTCTATCAAGGTGTTACAGACCCACAAGGTGGGATTAAATCTCTTTGGACTCTCTTTGGCGTTAGCAATCAAATGCTTGCAGGTATCGCACTACTCACCGTTATTACCATACTCTTTAAAATGGGTAAGGCAAAACAAGCTTGGGTTGTCATACTTCCAGCAGCTTGGGTGCTATTTAGCACACTTTATGCAGGTGTTTGCAAACTTTTACCAGCAAATGGCGAAAAAATTCACGATGCCGTTTCTCACATTGCTTTGTGGCAAAACAACAAAGCAAAGGCTGCTGAGGCTTTGGCACAGGGATTAAGCGAACAGGCTGATAAATTGCAAACCATAGCGACAAACAACCTCATCAACGCCTTTTTATGCGGCTTGTTTATGTTTGTAACTTGCCTTGTTTTAATCCAATGCATTCGCATTTGCATCAAGTGCATAAGAGGCAAAAACGACATTCCACTTGCCGAAACAAAATACCTTAAAGCGAGTGCTTATGAGGGCAAGATAGCCGCACACGGATGAAAAAGGGTAAATTTAGAGCGTTTATAGAGCGAATTGCTAGGCTTTATAGACGCTCAGATAGGTTCGTTCATTTATTAGTCGGGCTTCCTAGCTATGATAAATATGTCGAGCATATGCACTTGCACCACCCTGACAAAACTCCAAAGTCTCGCAAGGAATTTTTCAAAGAGGCTTTGGATAAAAAATATGGTGCTGATGGAGCAAAGTGCTGTTAAAAGCTTGTGTGCGAGGTTCGCACGGACAAAAAACATTTTTTACCGCTTTGATAGCGTTTTGACAAATAAAATTTTGCTTAAAGGCGTTAAACGCTTTTTTGCTAGGACTTTACGCAATGTGGTGAGCGTAAATGGGAGGTGAAATGCTTGATTTTAGCGATGAGGAATTGCTAAATTTACTTCATCAAGATGTGCCTTACCTTGATAATACGAGCTTTGGCTTAAACATTAAAACTAGGGCTGCTTTGGAATTTTTTCCCAAAAAAGACGCCCTTGTGCTGTGTGGCATTGATGAATGTTTGCAACTTGCTCGAATTTTAGGCATTGAATGCAAATTTTCTGCCCCAAATTCAAGTCAAATTCAGCCAAAAGAAGTGTTTTTATCCTTGCGAGGTGAGGCTTTGAGCCTACTTCGTGTGGCAAAAAGTTTTCAAAATATCCTAGAACACGCTAGTAGCGTAGCCACTTACACCAACGCTATGTTAAAAATCGCTCGAAAAGTTAATCCTCAAATCACCCTGCTTGGCACACGAAAAACTATGCCCTTTGCGAAAAAACTCCTGCTCAAAGCACTCATTAGCGGCGGTGGTTTGCCTCATCGATATGGGTTAAGCGATAGTGTGCTACTCTTTAAAGAGCATCGTTTGCTTTGCAAGGACTTAAAAGAGGACTTTGCAAGGCTTAAAAACTCCTTCAAGGAGCATAAAATCATCGTTGAAGTAGAAAATGAGGAGGAGGCGGAGTATTTTGCGAATTTAGGGGCAGATATTTTGCAATGTGAGCGGTTTGAGTGTGAGAATTTAAGGGCTTTGGTGGGTAAAATGAGGGCGAAATTCCCGCACATTTTGCTTTCTGCCACAGGAGGCATAGATAAAGAAAATGTGGCTGAATTTGCCAAAACGGGCGTGGATATGGTGGTTAGCACTGCAATGTATAGGGCAAAAATCCTTGATGTAAAAGCCAATTTTTCAAGGCTTGATTAAAAACTCAAATACTCTTTTATCAGCTTTTGACTGCATTTGTGCTTTGATTTATTTAAAGCTAAAAATGCTTTCATAGTCGCAAGTATGCAAAGTTTTATCGTAAGGCACATTTTAGCCTCACTCATTTGCTTGAAATTGCTGAAATTTTAGAAGTTGATGTGCGTAAAAGGATTGACTATCCCTTTAATTTCATTTGGAAGTAAAGATTGGCGAATATGCCTTGCTTTTATCTCAAACCAAGCATTTGCTTTCTTTTGCAAATCATAAGATTGTTTCACTCTCTTTGGCGGAACAAGCAGTATAAGCCTTTTGTTTGGAAAAAGTTGCCTGAATTTAACAATAGTTGAGTTCAAATCCGTATCCGCTGTAATCAAAAAAGCCTTGTCTATTTTATTTAAAAAAGCATCTTCTAAAAGCTGTATGGCTATATTTACATCACTTTCTTTTTCCTCATAAGTTTGATACTTTCCACCGCATATTTTGCATTTTGGATATTTCTTTTTAAATTTACCTAAAATAGTGCGAACACTAGAATTTTCCAAAGCTTTGGTGTAAATTTGGTGTCGTGCTTTTTTTGCATAATCAAAATTTGTATAAGCGGTAAAATAATAAACTTCATTCAAAATATCTTCTTTGTCTAAAAATAAAGAACACATTTTGCGTAAATCAAGCCATTTAAAAGCATTGTTTTTAAGCTCTTTAAGAGAATAGTAAAGATTAAATCCGTCTATATAAGCATTAACACGCATAAAAACCCAAGAAGTAAAGTCCGCCCAAAAGGGCGGCTACTACCATAAAGATAAGTAGGAAAACGCACCTATTATACATTTTTTCAGTAAATGATAAAAAACAACGCTTTTCAATGCGATGATTAGCTAAAAAATGCTATACTTCAAGCCCAAATAAATTTACACATTCAAGGACATATTTTGAACGAAACGATAAAAATCATCGGTGCGAGGGAAAATAATCTCAAAAATATCAATCTTGAAATCCCTAAAAACAAGCTTATCGTTTTCACAGGGCTTTCAGGCTCTGGTAAAAGCACACTTGCCTTTTCTACGCTCTATGCAGAGGGACAAAGACGCTACATAGAAAGTTTAAGTGCTTATGCAAGGCAGTTTTTAGACAAGGTAGGCAAACCAGATGTCGATAAAATAGAGGGTTTAACACCAGCCATAGCCATAGACCAAAAGACAACCTCCAAAAATCCACGCTCGACAGTGGGAACGATAACAGAAATTTATGATTATTTAAGGCTTTTATACGCTAGAATAGGCATTCAGCATTGCCACAAGTGCGGTAAAGTCATATCAAGTATGAATTCAAGCGATATTACAAATGAAATTTTAAAGCTTCCTGTGGGGGCGAAAATCATCATCTACGCCCCGCTTGTGCGTGAAAAAAAGGGAACTTTTGCGGATATGATAGAAAATTTACTCGCCAAAGGCTATATTAGAGCACAAATTGACGGGGTTATGGTGCGACTTGACGAGGACATAGAGCTTTCAAAAACTAAAAAACACACCATAAAACTCGTCATTGACAGGCTTGAAATCAAAGAGGACTTACTCAACCGCCTTGCTGCCGATGTTGAAAAGGGTTTAGAACAAAGCTTTGGCGAACTTGAAGTAGAGGTGTTAAATGCCGATGAGTTAGGCATTTCTAAACATTTTCATTATAGCGAACATTCGGCTTGTTTTGATTGTAAAATTTCCTTTTTGCCCCTTGAACCTTTAAGCTTTTCGTTTAATTCCCCAAAGGGAGCTTGTGAGGAGTGTGATGGATTAGGCATTCGCTACACGCTTGATATGAAAAGGCTCATTGATGAGAATTTAAGCATTGAAAATGGGGCGGTGAAAACAATGTATGGCTTTAACAAAAGCTATTATTACAAATTTTTAATAGCCTTTTGCGAACAAAACGACATAAACATTAAAAAGCCTTTCAACGAGCTAAACGAGGACGAACAAAGGCTCATTCTATACGGCAACGCCAAGCAAATCAGCTTTTTGTGGAAAAGACACCGCATTAACAAAAGCTTTGAAGGCGTGGTAAAACTTGCCTATGATATGCTTAAAGATGAAAAAGATTTGGAAAATTATATGAGCGAAAAAACTTGCAGTGCTTGTGGGGGTTTTAGGCTCAAACCCGAAAGCCTCGCGGTAAAAGTCGCTCAAAAGGCTTTGAGTGATATTTTGCAAATGAGTATTGAAAATTGCGTTGCATTTTTCTCAAATTCAGCCAAATTTGACTATTTAAGCCCTCAACAAAAACTCATCGCCAATCCCATTTTAAAGGAAATCAGCGAAAGATTATACTTTCTTTTTGATGTGGGCTTGGGGTATTTATCGCTTGGGCGAGATTCAAGGACGATTAGCGGAGGTGAGGCTCAAAGAATTCGCATAGCATCGCAAATTGGCAGTGGTTTAAGTGGGGTAATGTATGTGCTAGACGAGCCTAGCATTGGCTTACACGAACGCGACACAGAAAAACTCATCAAAACGCTAAGAAATTTACAAGCCAAAGGCAATACGCTCATAGTCGTAGAACACGACAAAAAAACCATACAAGAGGCTGATTTTATCGTAGATATAGGAGAAAAGGCGGGTAAATTCGGCGGAGAAGTCGTTTTTGCAGGAACTTATGAGGATTTACTCAAAAGCAAAAGCCAAACAGCACTTTATCTTACTCAACAAAAAAGCATTTTACACCGAAAAGACCGCCCTCAAAAAGAATGGCTCAAACTCAAAAATGTTTGCGTTAATAATATAAAAAACCTCAACGCCGAATTTCCCTTACAAAATTTAGTCGCTATCACCGGTGTTTCAGGCTCTGGCAAAAGCTCACTCATCTTGCAAACCTTGCTGCCCTTTGCTCAGGAGGAATTAAACAGGGCAAGGAAAATCAAAAAGGTTGGAGGCGTTGCGATAGAAGGGCTTGAAAAGCTTGACAAAGTCATTTACCTTGACCAAAGCCCCATAGGACGAACACCTCGTTCAAATCCAGCCACCTACACAGGAGCAATGGATGAGATTCGCAATCTTTTCGCCTCAACAAAAGAAGCCAAAATGCTTGGCTACAAGGCTGGGCGATTTAGCTTTAATGTCAAGGGTGGGCGTTGCGAGAAGTGCCAAGGGGACGGGGAGCTTAAAATAGAAATGCACTTTTTACCCGATGTAATGGTGATTTGCGATGCGTGTAAGGGCAAAAGATACAACGAAGCAACGCTTAAAATCAATTACAAAGGCAAAAATATAGCCGATGTTTTGGCGATGAGTATTTTAGAAGCAAATGAATTTTTCGCCGCCGTGCCTAAAATCAAGCAAAAGCTTGATACCCTTGTGAAAGTGGGGCTTGATTATCTTACCTTGGGGCAAAATGCTACGACTTTAAGCGGCGGGGAAGCTCAACGCATAAAACTTGCCAAAGAATTAAGCCGAAGCGATACGGGCAAAACACTTTACATACTCGATGAGCCAACTACTGGACTGCATTTTGAGGATGTCAATAAACTCATACTCGTTTTGCAGCATTTAGTCGAGCTTAAAAATTCAGTCTTTGTGATAGAACATAATTTAGATGTGATTAAAAACGCTGATTATATCATAGATATGGGTTTAGAGGGCGGAGATAAGGGCGGTAAAATCATCGCCACAGGCAATGTCAATAAACTCATCAAAGAGCATAAAAAAACAGGCTCTTACACGGGCTATTATCTTAGTTTAGAGACTTAACCTTTGCCACAGCAATGGCAAGTAAGAAAAGAAAAACAAGATAAGAGAGGAAATTTAACAATATGGCAGCGTAAATAATAACAAAAGGATTAAAAAAATACATAAGATAAGGCAAAAAAGCTACTATTGCTTGGGTAATCATAAGCCCCACAAAGGCATAAAAACACCACAAAAACATTCTTTCATTAGTGATAAAAACAAGTTCTTTGAAAAATTTCAAGGTAAAATAAAGCAGCAAAGCCGCACTCACAATCAAAATTATAACGCCAAATACAAACACACCATCACCTTGTGCTACAAGAGCGATAAAAATTGGATTGACAAAAACCATAGAAAGCACAAAGGCAAGGCTAGTCAAAAACGAGAAAATCAGTGTTTTAAACAGGCTTGAACTTTGTGTCATTTTTTGCAAAACATAAACGATATGAAAAGGTAAAATCAATGCTCCCACAATCGCAACCATACGCATAAATTTCAAAAATTCATCAAAAGCCGTTTTTTCAAAAACAAAGCTGCGTTTATCAAGTAAATGAAGCAAAGAAACAAGGCAAAGAAAGACGCATAAGCCTATGAAAATATAAGTTTTTATTTTAAGCTTTTTTAGACTCATTTTTACTCCTAAATTGTATCAATCTTTGGCTTTAAAAAAAGTTCTTTTTGATAAAAAAGATGAGTGAGAAAAATAACAAAAAACACCTGCAAAAACAGCCCCGCAAAAGGCACGCAAGCAAGTAAATAAAAACACAGAGTGGAGATTTTAAACTCCAAGGGTGAAGTTTTAGCGTAAAATAAAGTAAATTCATCAATATTAAGCACATTACTCGCCACATCTAAAATCAAAAGCTTATGAAAAAGATAATACACCACGACATAATACACAAAAAGATTCACAAAAGGCACGAGGAGCAAAAAGGTGGCGATGAAAAAGAAAAGGACAAATTTGGCAAGTATCCACAAGCTTTTGAGTAAAATTTTTGTGGTGGGAACGGGGTTTTTTAAGGGGTGGTGGTAGTATTTTTCGTTAATGGCTTTGCAAATAAAGGGCGTAAGAAAGCTTACGATAAAAATGGCAAAAAATACCGAAGCAAAAACCACGATGAAAGAAGCCGATAAAACGCTTAAAATGGCGATTAAAATCTGCACGAAAGCAAGGCTGTAAATAAAGGCAAACACTGAATTTTCAGTATCTTTGCCAAATAATTCATCAAAAAATTCAAGCAAAGCCGAAAAACCAAAATAAGCTAGAATTGCAAACAAAACGAGGCTAAAAAAGAAAGGCAAAAGGGCAAAATTTAAGAATTTTTTAGTGCAAAAATCCCGCAAAGAAAGACGCAAAAGCTCAGTCATTTTTTATCTTTATTTTATCGCTTCATAGCGTTTTTCAAGCTCTTTGTAAATGCGTTCAAAATCAAGCTCGTTTTGCACAATGCCATTTAAAACCTCATTATCCTCAACGCCATTCCACACTTTTTTGTATGTGCCGTCCTTGTAGCCATTGTTTTGACGAAATTGATTCAGCACATTTTTAGCAATGTAAATTCTATAAAGCAAGTCTAAATTCAAGCCGCACTTCATCGCCAAAACAAAATACGCCGATAAAAGCTCACCCAAATCAAAGCCAAAGCCCGTGCATTTGTGGATAATCACCTCAATATCATTTAAAATTCCATACATATCAGCCTCATCAGGCGTGCCTTTTTCCTTGCAAAACTCATCAAAATGATTTACCGAACGCACTTCCTCAGCAAGTTTTTTATGCGAAATTTTATCGTCCTTGCTTTCTTCAAGGAGTAAAGATAAGATAAAATGCCAAATATCGACTATCTCAATGCGGACATTGTCCCAATTTGTAGGTGCTGTAATGTTTTTCCAGTGTTTCCACGCAAAAGAGTCAATAAGCTCGGCACACTCCATATAAATGCAGCGGCGAAAGCTGATGAGTTTGCCCTCTTTGGTAAAGCCATTTTCCCAGCCCTTGCCATTTGTCTCATCATTCAATTTTTTTTGTAAATGAAGCATAGCCTCGATAATTTCTGCATTATTCATCATCTATCCTTTTTTTTTAAACAAATTATAAAATATTTTAATAAATTATTAGTCAAAAGAAGTAAAGCGACTTAAAGCCGCTTTTAATCAAGCATAAAAGCCAAGTGCGTTTTTATTTTGCTTATCTTGTGTGTTTTGCAAAAGCTCTCTTTTTTGCTCCTCGATTCTAGCTAGAATTTCATCAATGAGCTTTTTGCTATCTTCAAGCATATTGGCATTTTGCGTAGCGTCTTGGCTTTGGTGGCGTTTTAATAGCTCATCAAATTTACCCACAAGATTATTCATAGTCGCATTTTGCTTGTTTTCATCGCTTGAACTTGGGAGTATATTAGCAATTTGCATAGCACTTTGGATAAAGTCTTTTGGATTTAACTCGCCCACCTTTGAGCTTTGCAAAAAGTCATTCAGCAAAGGCTCGACATCTTTCATCGCATCTTTAATCTCGCTAATATCATCTTGCGTAAGCTTTGAACCCTCATAAGTGAAGTGAAAGCCGTATTCTCTTTTTAAACTAATGCTTTGAGCGTTGTTTTCCTTGCTATAACTCGCACTTTGATTGTCAAACATTGACAAAGATAGGCTCTTTCCGCTAGTCGTTGTGTAAGAAAAGCCGAAATTTTGGCTACTACTTGCTTGAATTTGCATACTATTCTCCATAAAAGATTTGCGTTTAAATCGGTTATTTTTGATTTTTTTTGAATTTTTGTAATATAATTACAAGTATGAATGAAAAAATAAAAAGCTTTTTACAAAAAAATACCTTGCTTTCGTGGGCTATGCAAGATGATGATGGGGTGTATTGTGCGAATGCTTTTTACGCCTTTGATGATGAGGAGTTAAGCCTCATAGTCGCCTCGCACAGCGATACCAAGCACATTAAACTCGTCCAAAAAAACCCAAAAATCAGCATAAATATAGCCAAATTTGGCAATATAGCCTCTCTCAAAGGCATTCAAATCAAAGCTCTTTGCAAAAAAGCAAGTAAGGTGCAAGAAAATTTGTATTATACGCATTTTCCTTTCGCTAAACTCAAAGGCGGCACTTGCTTTGCCTTGCAAATTTTATATGCTAAATTTACAGATAATGCCTTGGGTAAAAAGCTTGAATTTACGAGGATTGAAAGTGATTAAATTTGATTAAAAAATTTAAGCTAATATGAAAGGTTAAAGGATATTGAATGAAAACAAATGTGATTGACATTGCCAAAGAAGTTTTTGCCATTGAAGCACAAACGGTGAGGGATTTAAGCGACAAGCTTGATGCAAATTTTAGCCAAAGCATAGAACTCATCTTGCAGACAAAAGGGCGTTTAGTCGTAAGCGGTATGGGTAAATCAGGACACATTGGGGCTAAAATCGCCGCTACCCTTGCTAGCACAGGAACGCCGAGCTTTTTTATGCACCCAGCAGAAGCCTTGCACGGCGATTTGGGAATGCTAACTCAAAATGATGTTTTATTAGCCATTTCAAATTCAGGTGAAAGTGAGGAAATTTTAAAGATTATCCCAGCGGTGAAAAAAAGGGGGATTAAGCTCATCGCAATGAGTGGAAATTTAAACTCAACCTTGGCAAAACAGGCTGATTTTGTGCTTGACATCTCAGTAGCCAAAGAAGCTTGTCCCTTGCAACTTGCCCCTATGTCCTCAACCACAGCGACTTTGGCAATGGGAGATGCCATAGCAGCAGCCTTGATGAAGTTAAGAAATTTTAAACCAGATGACTTTGCTTTGTTTCACCCGGGCGGAAGTTTGGGTAAAAAGCTTCTCACGAAAGTGCAGGATTTAATGATAACAAGCCTTCCAAAAGTAAGCCCAGATACTCTTTTTAACGAGCTTATCGATGTAATGACAAGTGGCAAACTTGGACTTTGCCTTGTAATGCAAGAGGACAAACTCATCGGCATTATCACTGATGGGGATTTGCGTAGGGCTTTAAAAATGAGCGATAAAGCTCGTTTTGATTTTAAAGCCAAAGAAATTATGAGTAAAAATCCCAAAGTCATAGACGCTGATGCTATGGCTACACAGGCTGAGGAAGTGATGATAAAGCACAAAATTAAAGAACTTCCAGTGGCTAGGCAAGGAAAAATTGTCGGCATTATCCAACTCTACGACATAGGGCGAATTTAAGCTTTAAACTCCCAAAAATTCAGCGTTCATAACAATGTGGAACGGAATTTGCTTTCAATCTTGTAGATTGATTGAAAAGAGGTTTTACAATGAAAACTATGGACGCTGCTTCTATAAAGAGGCTAAACGAAGTCATCGCTTGTTTAAGACAGACAAGCAAGGGTTGCCTTATGGCTAATCTTTATCAAAAAATTGTCTTTTTGATAGAACTCAATCATTTTAGAACGCATCAAAATCTTTTCATAGGGCTAACTTTCCACAGCCTTAAATATGGACCTTTTAGTATGGACTTGGCTAAGGCTTTGGACGCTCCTGATGAAAAAATGGATATTAGCCTTGAAGTGCAAAATGCCATTTGGGAAGTTTTGGAGGAATTTGCCTTGCAAGATTTTTCTTATGAGACTATGCAAAAAGCGTATGCAAAGATGAATGCTTATATCAGCTCTTTGTATATTTACAATATCACGCCTTTTGAATTTGCTTTGGACTTTGAAAAATACAATTTTGAGGACTTGTTCGAAACAGTAGCTTACTCAAAGCTCACAGGAGAGGAGCTTGAAAGGGAAATGATACAAGCACCTCTTACAAGACAAAGGGCAAAAGAATACGAGCATTTTTTTGCTTAAACTCCTTTACAAAGTGAGCATTTTTTGCTCACT
This sequence comes from uncultured Campylobacter sp., assembly GCA_964607975.1. Lineage (GTDB taxonomy): Bacteria > Campylobacterota > Campylobacteria > Campylobacterales > Campylobacteraceae > Campylobacter_D. The sequence goes on from CAZSMF010000001.1 coordinate 53,317, forward strand.
TTTTATTTACAATCACCAATTTAAGCCCACAAAATCACTTTTTGCAAACTAAACGCATTTACTTTTTTCGTTTTTATTGTTTTATTAGTATTTTTTGTGTAAAATTGCCTTATTCAAAATAAAGGCAGATTGATGATAGACATTATGCAAATTCAGGCTATACTACCGCATAGATACCCTTTTTTGCTGGTTGATAAGATTACTGAGTTAGAAATTGGCAAATTTGTGCGAGGCTACAAAAATATCAGCATATCAGACCAAGTGTTTATAGGACATTTCCCAAACCACCCTATTTATCCGGGTGTGCTTATTTTAGAGGGTATGGCTCAAACAGGTGGCGTTCTTGCCTTTAAGAGTATGGACGAACAGGTTAATCCTGAGGAAAAAGTCGTGTATTTTACCGGCATTGACGGGGCTAAATTTAGAAATCCTGTGCGTGTGGGCGACAGGCTTGATTATGAAATGAATGTGGTTAAGAGTCGTGGTGCTTTGTGGGTGTTTCAAGGCAAGGCTTTTGTTGATGGTGTTTTGGTGGCTGAGGCTGAACTCAAAGCGATGATAATGGACAGATGATGAGTAAAATTCATTCAAGTGCGGTTGTGGAGGACGGAGCGATTTTAGGCGATAATGTCATCGTTGAGCCTTACGCTTTCATCAGCAAAAAAGCAAAAATTGATAACAATGTCATCATCAAGCAAGGTGCTAGGATACTTGGCGATACGCATATAGGTGCAAATAGCCGAATTTTCTCCTATGCCATAGTTGGCGACATACCGCAAGACATTTCCTACAAAGATGATGAGGTAAAATCAGGCGTTATCATTGGCGAAAATTCAACCATACGCGAATTTGCCACCATAAATTCAGGCACAGCAAAGGGAGATGGCTTCACTCGCATAGGTAAAAATGCCTTTATAATGGCGTATTGCCACATAGCACACGATTGCAAACTCGGTGAAAATGTCATTTTAGCAAATAATGCCACCCTCGCAGGACATATAGAGCTTGGAGATTTTGTCGTGGTTGGCGGTTTAACGCCCATTCATCAGTTCGTTAAAGTCGGTGAAGGAGCGATGATAGCGGGTGCTTCGGCTTTATCACAAGATATAGTGCCGTTTTGCTTGGCTGAGGGCAATAGAGCAAAGATAAGAAGTTTAAATTTAGTCGGCATTCGCAGACGCTTTGACAAGGACGAAGTCGAGCAAATCAACAAAGCGTTTAGGTTTTTATTTAATGGCAAGGATTTAAAGCAAAATGCCACCGAACTTTTGCAAAATGCAAAAAGTCAAAATGTCAAAAAAATGTGCGAATTTATACTCCAAACCAAACGCGGAATTCCTGTGTATAGAGGTAAAGATGATGAAAAAATGTAGTTTTTGCGGTAATGAGGAAAATGCAAAAATACGCGTTTTTGCAAATGATGATTTGAGTGCTTTTATTTGTGAATTTTGCATAAAAGGCTCTCACGCCTTACTTTACGGCACAGCAGAGCGAACAAACACAAATGCCCCAGCACATAAAGAATTAAGTGAGTTTAAAAACATTACACCAAAAGAGCTTAAAAAGCATTTAGATAACTATGTCATAGGACAAGACAGAGCCAAAAAGGTATTTAGCGTAGGTGTATATAATCACTACAAAAGGATATTCAAAGCCCAGCTACAAAGCGATGATACAGAGCTTTTCAAATCAAACATTTTGCTTGTAGGACCAACGGGCAGCGGTAAAACCCTACTTGCTCAAACTTTGGCTAAATTTTTAGATGTGCCAATAGCCATTTGCGATGCGACTTCATTAACGGAGGCTGGATATGTGGGCGAGGATGTTGAAAACATACTCACAAGGCTTTTACAAGCTGCTGATGGCGATGTAGAAAAGGCTCAAATGGGTATAGTTTTTATCGATGAAATCGATAAAATCGCTAGAATGAGCGAAAACCGCTCAATCACAAGAGATGTAAGCGGTGAGGGTGTGCAACAAGCCTTGCTTAAAATCATTGAAGGAAGTGTGGTGAATATACCGCCAAAGGGCGGACGAAAGCACCCTAATCAAGACTTCGTGCAAATTGACACCTCAAATATTTTATTTGTGTGCGGTGGGGCTTTTGACGGCTTGGAGCAAATTCTAAAACGCAAGGTTGGTGATAAGGTCGTGGGCTTTTTCGATGAGGACGCAAAAGAAAGCAAAAACACCTTGTTAGACAGGATAGAGCCTGATGATTTGGTTCATTTTGTGCTTATCCCTGAACTTATAGGGCGTTTGCATATCATCGCCTCGCTTAATGAGCTTGATGAAGCGGATATGGTTCGCATACTCACAGAGCCTAAAAATGCTATTATCAAGCAGTATCAAAAGCTTTTTGCCATAGATGGTGTAAGGCTGAAATTTGAAGATGAGGCTTTAAGGGAAATTGCAAAACTTGCTTTGGAGCGAAAAACGGGAGCTAGGGGATTGAGGAGTATCATAGAGGAGATGATGGTGGATTTAATGTTTGAATTACCAGAATACAAAAATTATGATATAATCATCACTAAGGAAGTAGTAAAAGAAGGCACGAAGCCTTTATTCATCAAAACTAAAAAGGCGGTATAATGATATTTGACAAAGTTGCGGGATTTTTTTCCAGCGATATGGGTATAGATTTAGGCACGGCAAACACACTTGTGCTTGTTAAAGACAAGGGCATTATCATCAACGAACCATCAGTTGTAGCCATTGAACGCGACAAATACAGCGGAGGAAAGTTAAGAATTCTAGCTGTGGGTAAAGAGGCAAAAGATATGGTGGGTAAAACACCAGCAAACATAGAAGCCATTCGTCCTATGAAAGATGGGGTGATTGCAGACTTTGATATGACTGAAAGAATGATTCGTTATTTCATCGAAAAAACGCACCACAGAAAGAGTTTTCTACGCCCACGCATTGTCATTTCCGTGCCTTATGGACTCACCCAAGTGGAAAGAAAAGCTGTGCGTGAGAGTGCGTTAAGTGCTGGGGCTAGGGAGGTGTTTTTGATAGAAGAGCCTATGGCTGCGGCTATTGGTGCAAATTTAGCCATACAAGAACCAAAAGGCAACCTCATCATCGACATAGGCGGTGGAACGACTGAAATAGGCGTTACCTCACTTGGCGGACTTGTCATTTCTAAATCCATTCGCATAGCTGGGGACAAACTTGATATGGGTATCATCAACTGGGCGAAGCAGCATAGAGGACTTATCATAGGTGATAAAACAGCCGAAGAGGTTAAGATTAAAATCGGCTCGGCTTATCCTTTGGATAAAGAACTTTCTATGGGCGTTAAAGGTAGAGATCAAATCACAGGCTTACTCACTCGTATAGAACTTACAAGTGAAGATATTCGCGAGGCTATGCGTGAAAATTTAAAAGAAATTTCAGACGCTCTTAAAATCGTGCTTGAAATGATGCCAGCAGATTTAGCTGGTGATATAGTCGAAAATGGCGTTGTTGTCAGTGGTGGTGGGGCTTTGATTAGAGGGATTGATAAATACCTATCAGAAGCTGTGCGTTTGCCTGTTTATATTGCCGATGAGCCGCTTTTATGCGTAGCAAGGGGAACAGGTAAAATTTTAGAAGAAATCAAATTACTCCAACAACTCACTAATGAAGAGTAAATTTTCGCTGATTCTTATTTTGGCTTTTTTGATTTTTATGTCCTTTTATTATGGCACTTATGTCAAAAGAGCCATTTTACTTGTCAATGACAATGTCATCGAGGCTTATTATAACGCTAAAACTTACATTATAGATACCATAAACGAGCATTTCAATCAAGTCGAGGAAATCCGCACCCTGCGTGCTAAAAATGAAAGTTTAGAGCAAATGAGTATGCTTGCTAGCACCTTTGCCGAGCAGCTTAACAGGCTTTTGGAGGATAAAAATTCCACCCAATATTTCCCAAAAATTTCTTTGGTTAAAGCCATATCTTATGTGCAAATTAGCGATTATAAGAGGGTTTGGCTGTCCTTTTCTACAAATTTACACAATACAAGAAACAAAGGGCTAATCTATCAAGGCTACACAGCAGGTATTGCTGTGGTAAAAGATGGGCGTTTAATGGCGATTTTACAAGGCGATGAACAATGCGTGTTTTCAGTTTATATAGGCGAAAATAAAGTCCCCGGTGTCGCCCAAGGTAAAAATGGCAAAGTCATTGTCAATTTCATACCCAAATCTTACAAAATCAATATAGGCGATGAGGTTTTAACAAGTGGGCTTGATGAAATTTTCTTTTCTGGCGTGCCTGTTGGTAGGGTGGTGAGCGTTTTTAACGAAAATATGTATCAAAGCGTGGAGCTAGAAAGCTTTGCAGAGATTGACATACCAAGTTATATGTATTTGATTGAACGCTTTTAAAGCTTTGCACACTCGTATTTTTTGCCCTTAAAGTCTATAAATTCAGCCAAATAAGCATAACCGCTTAAAGTGTCTATGACTATGCAAAGGGCTTCATCTTTGGCAATAAGCTTAATCACACAGGCTTCGTTTTTATGAAAAAGTGCTTTTTCATAAGGCTTGTTCGCCGTTCTTAAAGGAGAATGCACCCTGCCAAATTCATCAAAAATAATCCTTGTCATCGCAGCACACGCCCCTTTAAATTCGACCCTTTCAACCCCATAGCTTTTTTGTATATTAAATCTTGCCGACACCCTTTCATCATCTTTGTCAATCACCCCACTTTGCCCTGAATTCATCAGCTTTTGCGGATTTAAAATATCCACAGCGATTTCCCTATCTAAATTCACATCGCTTTTGCCTATATTAGCGTTGCCGTCTGCGTTTTTATCCAAAAAAATAGTATAGGTTTGTTCGTTATTTGTCGCTGATTTTGAGCGTATGAAATAAAGCTGCCACCTTGCCTGAAACCACTCGCTTTTGCCTGAATTTTTAAAGGAATTTTGTATGAGGGCTAAATTTCTTGTATAAGCTAAATCATTAAGAATTTGCTTTGCGGCTAAATCAAGCTTATTGTCCTTAAAATTAAGCTTTGCCACAGCAAAAACAATGCCTAAAATAACAATAACAAAACAAAGTTCAAGCAGGGAAAAGGCTTTTTTCATTGTATTTTTTTCAAGGCATAATGCTCGTCATTTTTACCCAAAGTAATGGTAAAATCAGCCAAATTCTTTCTTTTTACTCGTTCAAGTTTAAGGCTTTTGCTTGTTTTAATGCCGTAAAATTTAAGCCTTAATTGCATACTACTATTTGTTTGCACCCTGTTTATGCCCTTTTCTTTTAAATTTTGAGCTATATCTTTGGCAATGTGATAATTATAAACAAAATGTTTGCTTGGATTTTCCACAAAGGCGTATAAAAAGGTATTGAAAATAATCACCACATAACAAAGCAGCAAAACAACGCTTGATAAGCTGATAAAAACATTATATCTCACCCTTAAATTTGGCAATCTTATGCGGTAAGAACTCATCAAAGCACTGATTAGCAAAGGAGTGCTTATCACACAAAAGGGTAAAAATTCGTCCAAATAAAGCTTTTGACGCATTGATAAAATGAGACAAAATAAAAAACTTGTCGTCATTATAAACCACAGCATAGGCTTTTTAGGCTTAAAAGCAAGGCGGTAAATAATGTAAAAATAATAAATAAACACAAGGGGCGAAAAACACGCCGCAAAAATCCCCAAAGTGTCTAAAAAATACCCCTTAGGCTTACCCGCAAAGTCAAATTCATACAAGCTTATGCAAGAGGCAAACAAAGCCAAGGTGATGACGAGTAAGGGTGTGTTTTTTTTGTATAAAGCATAAAAAAACAAGGATAAAAACAAAAGCCCAAAGGACTTATCCACAAATAAAGCCAAGATAAGCAAAAGATAAAAAATCTTTTTAAAGCCGTATTCATAAGCACAAAGTATGAGAAGGCTCAAAAAAATCACTATACAAGCATCATTTACGCACAAAGCACTAGCCACTGTGCCGGGCAAAAGCAAGAAAAGCAATAAAGACAAAAAGGCGTCTTTTTGAGTTTTTGTGATTTTAAGGGCGTAAAGATAGAGCAAAATGGCACTGATAAAATGCAAAAACACAAAAGGCAGACGCAAACCAAAGTCATTCTGCCCTAAAATTCGCGTCCCAAGATGAGCTAAAAAGGCTGTTAAGGAGTTATTGTCAAAATAAATTTTCGCCTCATAAGCACTAATGCTTAAAGTGCTTATGCCATAGCTTAAAGCGAGTAAATCCAAAAACAAAACGGCACATAAAGCTTTTTTCATCTTTTTCCTTTGTGAAATTATAATCACTTTTAGCTTAAAAATGTAAATTCAAATTCACTTTTATCAAATCATCAAGCTTTAAGGCTATTTTGAGTATAATGGGCTAAATTTTAAGAAAGCTTAATCAATGTTTGAAATTTTGCACTATTCCTTCTTTCAAAATGCACTTATCGCAGCCCTTTTAGTCAGTGTTGCTTGTGGCATTATCGGTTCTTTGGTGATGATAAACCGCCTTTTTTCTATGGCTGGTGGCATTACACACGCTGCATTTGGTGGCATAGGCATAGCTTTTTATTTTGCCTTGCCTGTGTTGTTAAGTGTTGGAGTATTTACCCTATTTTTAGCCCTAATCGTTGCTTTTTTAAGTCAAAAATACCCCCACAGAAGCGATAGTATCATCGCTGTGATTTGGGCTTTTGGTATGGCTTTTGGACTCATACTCATTGATTTAAGCGCGGGTTATCAAAGCGATGTGATGGCTTATTTGTTTGGCTCGATTTTGGCTTTATCAAGTGAGGATTTGTGGCTAATGTTTGGGGTTGATATTGCTTTTATCCTGCTTGTTTTGTGCTTTTACAGACAATTTGTCGCCATTAGTTTTGACAAAGAATTTGCCCTTTTGCGTGGGGTAAATGTGAATTTTTTTTATTATTTACTCATCGCTATGATAGCCTTTTGCATAGTCATTTGCATTCGTGCAGTAGGACTCATACTCATCATCGCCCTTTTGAGTGTGCCTTGTTTTATCGCCGAAAATTTCGCTAAAAGGCTGGGGACTATGATGATACTTTCTTGTTTTTTAAGCGTGATTTTTTGCCTTGTGGGGCTTTGCATTAGTTATGTTTTCAATCTCAGCGGCTCGGCAAGTATTATAATGGTAGCGTGTTTTGGCTTTTTATGCACTGTGTTTTTTAAGATGATTAAATACAAAACTCTTCAAAAGCACTGAATTTACTTAAAAACTGCCTCGTTCTTTGCTGCTTTGGATAAGCAAAAAACTCATTTGTCAAGGCTTCTTCTATGATTTGCCCCTCGCTCATAAAAATGACTTTATCAGCCACTGCTTTGGCGAATTTAAGCTCGTGAGTAACGATGAGCATTGTTTTGTCGCGTATGTTTTTAATCGTTTCTAAAACCTCTCCCACAAGCTCGGCATCAAGGGCTGAGGTAGGCTCGTCTAAAAGCATTATGCTAGGATTTAAAGCCAATGCCCTTGCTATGCCAACCCTTTGTGCCTGTCCTCCGCTTAATTCAAAAGCATAAGAATTTGCCTTATCTGCAAGTCCAACGGCTCTTAATTGCTCGTAAGCTATGTCTATGGCTTGATTTTTTGGCATTTTTTTCACAATGATTAAAGCCTCAGTAATGTTTTCAAGGGCGTTTTTATTGATGAAAAGATTGTAATGCTGAAAAACCATAGCCGATTTTTGCCTAAGCTTTAAGGCTTCTTTGTGGGTGAATTTAGCGTAATTAAAATGCAGCTCATCAATGCTAATTTGCCCCTTTTGAGGCGTTTCAAGCAAGTTAATGCTTCTTAATAAGGTGCTTTTCCCTGCCCCACTTGGACCAATGAGTGCAACGATTTGCCCCTTATTTATAGTAAGGTTAATGTCCTTTAAAATGGCTTTTGAGTTGAAATTTTTATGTAAATTGCTGATTTTTAACATTTTATCCTCAAACATAATTTTTTCTAAACCGCTTAAAACGCTCTTCTATCTTAAAAAACACTGCTTCAAGAAAAACGCACATCGCCCAATACATTATCGCCGCCATTAAATACACTTCCAAAAATTTAGAACTTCGTCCTGATTCAATATCTGCAAGTCCCATAAGCTCTGGCACCGTGATGATAGAAGCTAATGCTGTATTTTTAATCTGCATAATGAAAAAATTCAACAAATTTGGCAAGGTTATCATAAAAGCCTGTGGTAAAATAATGCGTTTTAGGGCTTGATAAGGTGTCATACCCACTGAAAAAGCCGCTTCTTTTTGCCCCTTATCCACAGATAAAAGTGCCGAACGCATAATCTCTGCTAAATACGCACTCGCATAAAATGAAAAAATCACCAAAGCATAATAAATCGCATCGATTAGGGCAAAATTAAATTCAAAGCCCAAAGATTTAAGAAAAATGGGAATTCCATAATAAAACATAAAAAGCTGCACCAAAAGCGGTGTGCCTCTAAAAAAAGACACATAAATAACAGCCAAAGCATTAAGCACAGGCACTTCATAAAGTCTAATCAAAGCGATAATCAGCCCAGCAAAAAGCCCCACACAAAAAGAAAAAAACGCAATAAAAAGCGTCATAGGAATGCCCGGAAGCAATCTTATAGCCGTATCTAAAAAATACGCAAAATCAAACATTTCCCCGCACTTTTACTGAATTTTATCGAATTCTTTTTGCAGAATTTGAGCGTATTCCTCGCCAAAATACTCCTTGATTAAAGCACTGACTTTGCCCTCTTTTATGGCTTTTTTCAAAGCCTCATCAAAGCTATCAGCCAAAGCCTTTGAATCTTTTCTAAACACGAAAAATACAGGCGTTTCTTGGAGATAAATCTTTGTTGGAGTGATTTTGACATTTTGAGCCTTTGCATAATCAAGTGCGGCTATGGGGTCGTTAATCATAGCCTCTACCCTACCCACAGCTAAATCAGATACCAAAGAAGGCGAGGTTTTATAATACACTATTTGCAAATTAAGCTCGGGGTGAGCCTTGGCGTAATCTTCAAGATTTTTGGCGTGATTTGAACCAACGGTTACGCCTATTTTGCTGTTTTTAAGCTCGTTAAATGAGTGAATTTGCTTGTTATTACCTACTATTAAAGCACTGATGCCGTAAAAATAAGGGTATTTTGAAAAGAGGTATTTTGCCTCTCTTTCTTTATTTTTAGCAATTTGATTGGCAATCACATCAAATTTAGCACTATCAAGCCCCGAAAATATGGCATTCCAAGTTACAGAGACAAATTTAGCCTCACTCTTTGGCATATAGCTTAAAACGATTTTCACAAGCTCATTGTCAAAGCCTGTGGCATTGCCCTTTTCATCCAAATAAGCAAAGGGTTTGTAAGCATTTTCGCTGCCTATTTTAATCTCCTGTGCTAACAAAACATTTAGCGTTAAAAAGAAAGCAAAACATAGTTTTTTCATCATTTATCCTTTATTTGAGTGTAATCAGCGTCAAAATATTTAAGCGAAAGTTCTTTTAATTTTCCGTCATTCCTAGCCTTTTGAAGTGCTTTTGAAACCTTATCTTTCAAGGCTTTGTTATTTTTAGGAAAGAGAAAATAAATCGCCGTTTTTTGCAAATTTAAATCCGTGATTTTAATTTTCAAGCCCTGAGCTTTGGCGTAATCAAGGGCGACTATGGGATTATTAAGCAAGGCGTCAATTTGTCCATTAGCTAGGGCTAAAAATTCAGCACCATAATTTTTAAAATAAACAAGCTTGATTTTATAATCCTTATGTTTAGCCACAAATTCCTCCACACGCAAGGCTTGATTAGAACCAACCACAGCCCCTATTTTCTTGCCTTTTAAATCCTCAAAAGATGAAATTGTCGAATTTTCAGCAACGATGAAATTCAAAACAGCGTTAAAATAAGGCGTGTCAGAGAAAAGGTATTTTTCCTCTCTTTCTTTTGTTTTAGTAAGCTGATGGGCTAACATTTCGAATTTACCGCTATCAAGCCCAGCAAACAAAGAAGCAAAAGGCAGTGGGTGGAAGTTAAATTCCAAACTCTCATCATAAGTAGAAAGCAGTTTTAAAAGCTCAATATCAAAGCCTATGGCTTGATTTTCTTCACTCACATAAGCAAAGGGGCGGTAAGAATTGCCCGTGCCAACCTCGATGATTTGAGCATACGCAAAAATCGCACCAGCAAAAAGTGCAAGGAGAAGTTTTTTCATTTATTTTATCCTTTTTAAGATTAAATTGAGTGTAATTTTATCTAATTTTTATCTCGTTAGATTAACAAAATGAGGAAACATTCATTTTATTTATCAAATAAATGTTAAAATTAGCTTTTCATTAGCACAAAGGCGAACGATGATACAAATAGGAATTTGTGGTTTAAAAGGACGAATGGGCGAGGAAATCAGGCTTTGTTTAAAAGATGACAAAGAGGCACAATTTGCCTTTGGTATTGACAAAGGAGCTGAATTTGACGAGCTTTTCAAACGCTCACAGCTCATTATAGACTTTTCCGCACCAAGCGGGACAAAGGCTTTGCTTGAATTTGCAAAAAACTCACCAAAACCCCTACTCATAGGCACAACAGGACTTGATGAGCAAATATTTAAGCTGATGAAAGAAGCAAGTCTTTCTATGCCTGTATTTTACGCTACAAATATGTCATTAGGCGTTGCCGTGCTTAATCTACTCGCCACACAAGCAGCAAAAATGCTTCAAAATTTCGACATAGAAATCACCGAAATGCACCACCGCCACAAAAAAGACGCTCCAAGCGGCACGGCGATGACTTTGGCTGAAAATGTCGCTAAGGCTAGAAATTTGGATTTACAAAAGGTAAGAATAAGCGGCAGAGACGGACTCATAGGACAAAGAAGCAAAGATGAAATCGCTGTGATGAGTTTAAGAGGCGGGGACATTGTCGGTAGGCACACCATTGGCTTTTATGAGGATGGCGAATTTTTAGAATTAAGCCACAACGCTACTTCAAGGGCAACCTTTGCCAAAGGAGCGATAACCATAGCCAAATGGCTTTGCTTTAAAGAGGCAGGTTATTATACTATGAGTGATTTTTTGGGGATTTAAAATGTGTGCTGTGGTTGGAGTTATCAATTCAAAAAGAGCCAGTGCTTATGCTTACTACGCCTTATTTGCTATGCAGCACAGAGGACAAGAAGCAAGTGGCATAAGCGTAAGTGATGGCGAGAATTTACACACCATAAAGGGCAAGGGCGAGGTAAATCAAGTATTTAAGGACTTAAAAGCCTTGCAAAATTTGCAAGGCTCACTTGCCATAGGACACAATCGCTACTCAACAGCGGGAAATGCCTCTTTAAGCGACTCTCAACCCATATTTGCCACCTGCATTTTAGGCGACATAGCCTTAGCACACAATGGAAATTTAGTCAATAAAAACGAAATCAGACAAAAACTCATCAGCGAGGGGGCGATTTTTCGCTCCAATATGGACACAGAAAATGTCATTCACCTCATCGCCAAAAGCAAAAAAGCCACCCTCAAAGAAAGATTTATAGAAAGCTTAAAAGACTGCGTTGGGGCGTATTGTTTTGTTTTAGCGAGTAAGGATAAGCTTTTTGTTATTAGAGACAGATTTGGTGTGCGTCCTTTATCGCTTGGGCGTTTGAAAGATGGCGGCTACATAGTAGCGAGTGAAAGCTGTGCTTTTGACTTGATAGAAGCTGAATTTATAAGAGATGTTAAAGCTGGTGAAATGCTTATTTTCACGCAAGGACAAGATGAATTTGAAAGCCAAATGCTCTTTGAAGAAAGCAATCCTCGAATTTGTGCCTTTGAGTATATCTACTTTGCCCGTCCTGACAGCATTATAGAGGGTAAAAGTGTTTATGAAACGCGTAAAAAAATGGGCGAAATTCTAGCGAGTAAATTCAAATTCAAAGCCGATTTTGTCGTGCCTGTGCCAGATAGTGGCGTGAGTGCGGCACTTGGCTTTGCAAAGGCTTTAAACATTCCTCTTGAAATGGCGATAGTGCGAAATCACTATGTAGGACGCACCTTCATCGAACCTACGCAAGAATTAAGAAATTTAAAGGTAAAATTAAAGCTCAATCCAATGTCAAAAGTCCTTCAAGGTAAAGAAATCGTTGTGGTTGATGATAGCATAGTGCGTGGAACGACTTCTAAAAAAATCATCTCCTTACTCAAAAACGCAGGGGCGAGTAAAATTCACTTCGCCGTAGCCTGTCCTGAAATCAAATTCCCAGACATTTACGGCATAGACACGCCAACATTTGACGAGCTTATCAGTGCTAATAAAAACGCCGAGCAAGTGCGTGAATACATAGGAGCAAACAGCCTTACCTTTTTAAGCATAGAGGAGTTAAAGCAAAGTATAGGTGAGGAGAGGGAGTATTCTCTTATCAGTTTTGATGGAAATTATTTCATTAAAGATTAAAATTCAAGGCAAAATTTAACGAATTTCAAACAAATTTTTCAAAAAAAAAAAAAAACGCTTTTTTTAATTTTAATTTAAATATTTTATGCTACACTAATGCTGAATTTTTGAACTTTGAAATTATTTTGTAAAGGATAAATATGAAAAAAACGAGTTTAGCCACTAGGCTTTGTATCTACATAGTCGGTATTTTCGCTGTGATTATGGTGATTAGTGCTTTCTTTAACTATAACCGCAACTCCTCAACCGTTACCACACTTTACCAAAGCCTACAAAAAAACGCTTTGGGTGCTGCTTACACGACTATAAACCTTACGATGAATATCGAAGCTAACCAACACCTACAAGCCGTTAGAGATAAAATTCTCTCTTTTGACAAATTTGATGTCGTCTCTCAAAGAAATGTTTTAGCTACTGTGGAAAGATTGACAAAATACCCTTCTATGTTTATCGTTTATGAAGATGGCAATGTCATCTTGCAGGACTTTGACGCGAAAAATCCAAATCCAACCCTTTCGGCAAATTGGGACAATGGCAGTGATGATTGGAGATTAAGACAATGGTATAAAGACACCAAAGCCACAAAAAAGGGCATTACTACCGCTGTTTATGAGTCTAAATCAGGGCTTTACGCTGGCAAAAGACTTTCTACTATAACTTACCCTCTTATTAAAAATGGCGAATTTGTAGGCGTTGTGGGTATGGATATTTTTGTCGATAGCTTCCAAGAAAGATTTAGAAATTTTGAGCGTCCAGAATTACCAAGTATGGATATTTACATAACTGACTCTACGGGTAGAATTTTTTCTCACAAAAACCCTGAAATAGTCGCTCACCAAGAACCTTACCAGCAAGAAATTGCTCTTAGCAAACTGCTTGAAACTTCCAGCGAGGGAGAATTTCATTATAACGACTTGCAAGGGCAAGAAAGAATGGGCTTTTACAAACAATTTCCTTTTGGCTGGACGATAGTTTCTGCCGCTTCAATGCAAGATTACACAAAAGCCACAAATGAGCATTTTATCTTTAATGTGCTACTTACTGCTGTGCTTATCGTAGTGGGTGCTTTTATCCTTTATATCATCATCAAATCACAAATCATTGGACGCATTAAAGCTATATCTAATCAGCTTTTTAGCTTTTTTGACTATATCAATCACAAAGTCAATACCCCGCCAAAACTCCTACCACCAAAAGCTAATGATGAATTTGGACAAATGGCTGCGGCAATCAACGAAAACATTAAAACCACTGAGGCAAATTTAGACAAAGACAGCAAATTGGTTAAAGAATCTCTTGATGTTATCGATTTCACAAGGGAGGGATACGCCACTAAACGCATAACGCTTTCAGGCTCAAATCCTCAACTTAATACCCTAAGAGACTCTGTCAATCAGCTTTTAGACTTGTTAGCCACTGCCATAGGCACTGACTTAAACGAACTTAACCGCGTATTTGATAGCTTTACCAAGCTAGATTTTAGCACTAGGGTGAAAAATCCTTCTGGTAGAGTCGAGCTTGTAACCAATGCTTTGGGCGATGAAATCATCAAAATGCTACAAACCTCATCAGGCTTTGCCAACTCTTTAAGTGAGGAAAGTCAAAAACTCGCAGGTGCGGTAAATACGCTCACTCAATCTTCAAATTCACAAGCACATTCCCTTGAAGAAACAGCCGCTGCACTCGAACAAATCACCTCATCTATGCAAAATGTTTCGACAAAAACGACAGAAGTCATCGCACAAAGTGAGGAGATTAAAAATGTAACTAGCATTATTGGCGAGATAGCCGACCAAATCAACCTCCTTGCCCTTAATGCCGCCATAGAGGCTGCAAGAGCCGGCGAACACGGACGAGGCTTTGCTGTCGTGGCTGATGAGGTGCGAAAACTAGCCGAAAGAACTCAAAAATCTTTGAGCGAAATCGAAGCGAACACGAATTTACTCGTGCAAAGCATTAACGATATGGCAGAAAGCATTAAGGAACAAACCGCTGGTGTAACGCAAATCAATGACGCTGTGGCACAGATTGAAACCGTTACCCAAGATAATGTCAAAATCGCCAACAATTCTTCTGCTATCTCAGACAGCGTTAATACCATAGCTTCTGATATACTTGAAGATACAAAGAAAAAGAAATTCTAATTTTGCTACAACTTCGCTTGTCTTTCAAGCGAAGTTTTTATAATGATTTTTACCCAAAGTTAAGTAAAACGCAAAGCCTCATACTCGCTTGGTATGAGAAAATCACTTGCCTTGATGAGTTTGTCATAAAATTTATGTGTGTAGCCAAGTTCAAAGAGTTTATCAAGGGCTTTAAGCTGAATTTCATTCATTGAAATGGAGTTTTCATTGGCGTAAAGATTAAGATAGTGGTTGAGTTTAGCTTCATCAACACGGATTAAATTTCGCTCTACAAGCATTTTGCTTAAAAGTTTTTTATTATCATTGGCGAGTTTTACGGCTTTTGTGAGTATTTTTTCAAGCTCTATTGCCGTGGTTAAAGGCAGACTTCTCCTTAAAGCCATACCGCCAAGCGGTAGAGGCAAATCCTGCCCCGCTAACTCACGCCAAATATCCCAAATTTCAGCCTCTACACACAAATTCTCATCAAATTCTAAAATGCTCTCGTGTATCAAAACCCCTGCATCAACCTCGCCGCAAAGCACAGCATTTTCAATCTCCAAAAAGTTTTTATAAACAATCTTTGCTTGTGGATAAGCTATGCGAAAAAGCAAGGCATTGCTGGTGTTTGCTCCGCTTAAAGCCACCTTGAAATTTCGTTTTAAAGTGCTGTTTTTACGGCGAATGAGCTTTGGTCCATAGCCCTCACCAAAACTCACAGCAGTGCGTAAAAGGGCGTATTCATCGGCGATGAGCGGATAGAGGGCAAATGAAATCGCACTCACAGCAAATTCATTTTGCAAGGCTTTTTCATTGAGTGTTTGAATGTCAAGGGCATAACTTTCAAAGTCAAATTCAGCCCCCACCCAGCCAAAATTCACAGCCATATACATAAAAATATCATCAGCATCAGGAGAATGTGCTAGACTAATATGTCTCATCGTTTTGTCCTTTTTTGGCTTGGCATTATAGCACATTTTTGCAAAGGACAAAATTTTGTCCTTTTTTAAAGATAAAATTTCTTAACATTAGGGAGGTGAAAAATGTTTGACTTTATCAAGGCGTATTTACAAGCTTATTTGGAGGGCAAGAAAGATGAAAAGCTTTATAAGGCTTTTGGCTATGGTTGCAAACGCAATTTTGACAAAACGGCACAAAATTTTTTGGGCTGTGAAAGTTGGCTTGAATGGTTACATAAAGGGTATTACGACTTTACGCACAATGCTTTAAGCTTTGCAAAACAATGCAAATGCTTTGCCAATGCTGAAATTTTAGAAGCAGAACTTCACAAAGCTCAAATAGAATTTAGCCAATTTAAGATGATAAAAAGGGCATTTGTGCGTATAAAGACGGACTTTCGGCGAGATAGTGAGCCTATACACATTCTAGCTATGACGCAAGGAATGCTGTATATTTTCTTTGATGATAGGAAGCTTGTTAATTACAGCGACAAGCTATTTATAAGCTATGTGCAACATTGCGTAAAAGAGCATTTTATCAAGCACGGTGGCAAACTCCCTGTTTGGAAAAATATCACGGGATATGTGCTTCATTTCAAGGATAAAGAAGTGCATTTTGACACCACAGGGCAAATCATCACGGATTTAAGCGATGTCAAAGACACACACCCAAGGGCAAGTTTGAGTGTGGGCGGTAAGACGCTTTTTGGTGTAAAATAAAGGATGAAAAATGCAAAATAATTTTCTTGTCGCCAAAGCCTCAAAAAAGCCTCATAGTTTCGCGGAGGCTTTATCACTTCGTGCTAGGTTGGGGTTAAATCCCATTAAGCTTAAAAACTGCACCACGCTTGATGAGCTAAAAACACTTGCTATTTCACAGCTAAAAGAGCATTTTGCCTCAAAAAAGGCTAATTGCGATGAACGCACATACATAGCCATTTATGAGCTGCATTCAACTTTACTTGGCAAAAATCTCATCTTTTTTAACACCAAGGGCGAGGAGTTAGGCACAACGCCAAAAGATTTTTGTATGTGGCAAAAAAATGAAACGGGCATAATAAGCATTTTGCAAAGCGATAATCAAAACACCAGAAGCGAACTTTTAAGCAAAGCCTTTCAAATGCGTAAAAACAAGGCTTTTGAAAGCGAAATCAAAGCTTATAAAGATAAAGTTGAATTTATAAGAACTTATGCTAAAATTACAAACAATAAAATGCAGCAAAGCTATGTCCTTTATGCGTTAGATAGGGATTTTAGCCTGTATCAATTGTTATTTGATTTAGCTTGTAAATTTAAGATAGAAAGCTTTCTTTTTGCTCTAAATGGCAGAAATTTCAAGCAAATTTTTACCCAACAAGGCAAAGAAAAACAAGACTTTAAAACGAAAATTTGGCTTAAAAATGGTGCATTTAACAAGGCTGAATTTGTGCGTTTGATGAAGCATTTTCAAGGTGAATACAAGCTTTTACGCTTTGATGAAATTAAATTTAAGCAAAGGAGAGAAAATGACTATAAATGAATTTCTTAAACTTTGGGAGGAATGCGAATTTGAAGAGTATTTGCGTGAAAAATGTCATATAAGCCTTGATGAATACGAGCGGATAAAATATGATTTGCGAATGATGAAATGGGACAGGTTTTGGAATGAATTTGTTTATGATGAGTTTATGAACTATCTTAAAAAAGGCAATTTAGCAGCAGCAACGCTTAATGAAAGGCTTAAAATCGACACTTTTACTTTTAAAGAAATTTTAAAAAATGGTGAGATTTTAGAGGAGTTGCGTGAATTTTGGAGTAAGTCAATTAGATAAATGAAAAGGCAGCACAATGAGTTCTAAAAAATCCCTTCGCTTAAACCTACTTTATGAAAGACTTAAAAATACAAGTGGCGTGAGCTTTGATGATTTAGCAAGAGAATTTGAAGTGAGTAAAAAGACTATCGCAAGGGATTTTAAAGCCTTGCAAAGTCGTGGAGCGTATAAAAACGGACAGCTTTTGTGCCTTGATGAAAGACTTGCGCAAGATGATTTAAAAAGCGATGAAAGGGTGGTGCTTGGCATTTTAGACAAACTTGCAAAAACTAGTGGCACAAGCTTTTATCTTAAAGCAAAGCCCTTTTTAACAAAAATTAGCCAACAACTCGAACAGCCCATTTACATAAGCTCTCAAAGCGAGAGTTTAGATGATGAGGATTTGCTGAATTTTGACTTTATAGAAAAGGCTATTTTACAGCGTAAAGAGCTTGGTTTTGAGTATCAGGGGAAGCATTTTGAGATTAAACCCCTTAAACTCGCTCATTTTGAGGGCTTTTGGTATGTTTTAGCCCTTGATTCTAAAAGCGAGGACTGCTTTAAGAAGTTTTATTTCAAAAATGTAAAGAATTTGCGGCTTTTAGAGCGACAATTCAAACTTGATGAAAGCCTTGAAAAAAGGCTTGAAAAGGCAAATTCTGCGTGGTTTAACCTTAATGAGCCTTTTTTAGTCCAGCTTTTTGTTGATAAAAAAATCGCCAAATACTTTAAACGCAAGGATTTAAAAGGGGCAATTTTATATCCGCAAAGTGATGAAAGCGTGATTTTAGAGCTTGAAATTTCGCACATTATGCAAATCAAGCCTCTTATTTATGAGTTTATCCCTTATATCAAAGTGCTTGAACCTGCTTGGCTTAATGAAAAGCTTAAAAACGAGCTTTTGGAATTTGTAAAGGGGCTGTGAGGGGATTTAAGCCTTAATGTGAGTTAAGGCTTAAATTCTATTTTAAAGCTTATAGGCTATTATTTAAAACTCCAAGTGTCTAAAACAAATTGTTCTATTTTACTATATCTTTCATCAATGGCTTCTTTGTCCCACATTCCAGCATTGACTATAAAATCTTTAACTTCTCTTTGTTGTTTAAGTGGTGAGTTTTCATAGCTTTTAAGCTTTTCCTCAAAGGGTTTATTGCCAATAGAAGCATTATGCGAACCAGCAATGAGCAAAAGATTGCCTATGCAATTCATATAGAAGCCTTTATTAAATTTATCATCATATTCACAGTATCCACTTGCCATATCTTTACCACTTTCTTTAATCGTTTCAGTCTGTGGGGCAATGTGTTCTATTTGAGGATTTTCTATATCTTTTAGCTCAAATTTATATCTGCTTCGTGTGTCTTCGCTTCTTAAATACTTCTCATATCGCATAAGCAAGTAAGCAATAATGCCTTTATTTTCCGCAAATATATTATTGATTTTATTTTGCATAATACCATCACCCCAATACCACGGCTCGTTTGTATAAATTTTTCTCAATCCATCAATTAAACTATCTACACTATCAAAATCCTTTAAAATATTATTTAGTCTAGTTGCTAAATCTGCTCTCGTTTGGACTAATTTATCTCTAAAAGCGATAATTTCCAAAGCCTTAAAAACTTGCTCTAATGTATTTTTATCATTCCCAAACAATCGATAAGCCTTTATGATAAAAGGATAAACTTCCCAAATTTTTAAATATTGCAAATACTCCCTATAAATACTATCGAATTTTTCAAATTCTTTAAAATTCGCAAAAGCATTTTTAAGTTCTCTTACATATTTATCAATCCATTCAATTTTATTCTCCACAGCTTTTAATTCTTTTTTATAATTTTTCTCATCGTTATTTTCCCTGTAATCAAATCCAAATTTAGAATTAGACATATTAAAATAACGCAATACAGAATCTTCATCTGTTTGAATATCATTGACTAAACGATAAATTTCCTCAAAAATTTTTGTTATTTCATTAAGCTTGTTTTCTGCCTCTTTATCGCAGTAAGTATAAATTTGGTAAGCTAAGTAAGATTTGAGTTTTTCCATATTTGTTAATTCTTTGCCGCGGTTATTTTGAAGCTCAAACATCAGCACAGAATCTTTTTTGCTTGTAAAAGGTATGCTTAAAATTTCAGCTTTTTGTATAACTTTAAAAATAGCTAAAATCTCCTTTGTGTCTAATTTTTTCAAAGCCTCTTCAAAAAATTCTTTTGCCTTTTTTATGCGAATTTGTGATGGTGTTTGAGGTTCGTGCTTTGCCTCACCTTTTATGATAAAATCTTTAAAATAGTCTCTATCATACTCTACCACTTAAAGTTTTGCTTTGCCACGATAAATAAGATAATCCTCTTCAATCCTTTTGATAAACTCCTCATTACTCACATCTTCTTCATCGCTTAATTGTTCTTTTTTGGCTTTTAAAGTATTACACAATGCCCGAGCAAAAATAATAATCGTTGTGATGCGTTGTTGTCCGTCAATTATATCATTTGGCTCATCATTAGATAATTTTTCTAATAAAACATTGCCAAAGAAATAATGATTATCCCCCTTTGTAGCCTCTTTTAAATCCTCTAAAAATACGCTCCATTGAGCTTCCTCCCAAGAATATGCCCTTTGATAAACAGGTATGGTGTATTGTTTATCGCCTTGGAAAAACTCTTTTATACTCGTTTTATTTGGTGTCATTTCCCACTCCTTAAAAATAAAAATATTTTCGCATTATATCAAAAAAAAAAAAAAAAACGAAGTCAAGGCGGAAATTTGCTTAAAATTTTAAACAAATTCAAGCAAAGTGCCGCCTCAACGCTCAAAGAAACTTTAAATAAAACCCCCACCCACTATGCTATAAATCCAACCCTTGAATTTAAGCCCTGCAAGTCTTTAACTTGCACTTCTTTGCATAATCTTTCATAAAAATCATTGGCGTTTTTAATTGGAGCAAATTTCATCTGCCTTTTAACCGCCGCAAAGTCCCCAGCACTAAGAAATTCAAGCCTAGAAATTTTAGCACTTTCGCCCTTATCAACGAGCTTTAAAAGTTCGCATTCTTTCTTAAAAAGCTTCACTCTTTGTTTTGCATTTAAAGCCTTGAATTCAAGCTTTAAGTCAAAGCGTCTTAAAGCAGCTTTATCGAGCATATCCATTAAATTAGTCGTGGCGATGAAAATGCCGTCAAATTTTTCCATTTGAGTGAGCATTTCATTGACTTTACTTGCTTCAAATCCCCTTATAGCCGTGTTTCTATCACGCAAAAAGCTATCAACCTCATCAAAAACCAAAACAGCCCCTTGCTTTTTCGCCTCTTTAAAGGCTTTGGCTATGTTTTCTTCTGTGCTGCCTACATAGCAAGATTCTAAATCGCTCACGCTTTTGATTACGCAGGGGCAGTTTAGCTCTTTGGCAAGATACTTTGCAAAGGCACTTTTGCCCGTCCCGCTTACTCCGTAAAGGCAAATTCTTGCGTTTTTATTTGCCTTTATACCCTTAACAACGGCTTTTAAATCGCAATTTGTATTGACAAATTCCAAAGAATAGCTTTGCGGAAGCTCTATATTTTTGCATTTTTTACGCTTTTTCTTTTTGCTTTTAAATAGGCTAAAATCACTAAGTCCTTGTGCTTTGAGCGTATTTTTAATAAGAGTAATAAAATGACTTGAAAAATCCCCTCCAAGCATCAAACTCACCTCACAGGCTCTTTCTATCACAGCTGGGGCAAGATTTGGGGCTTTAAGGGCAAATTTAAATGCCTTTTTATCGAGCTTATCTCCACAAATTTTAAGCAAAATTTGCTCTTTTATATCCTTTTTAGGCATTTTTGCTTCAAGCACTAAATCAAAACGGCGGATTATGGCATTATCAATGCTGTAAATATTATTTGTTATCCAAATAGTCGCCACGGCGTTTGTTTCTAAAATTTCATTCAAAAAAGCCTTGTTTTTCAGCCTCCTTTCCGCCTTATCGCTGTTTAAAATATCCTCCACCTCATCATAAAGCACGATATTTTCGCTTGGTTCTAAAAATTTTTGAGCGAACAAATATGAGCTTATCCTGCCTATCCCGTCCTCTACTTCCTCATCATTGGTGGTTTTAACCTTGTGAAGTTTTGCATTGACACTTTGGGCTAAAAGCTTGGCTAACTCAGTCTTTCCCGTTCCAGCTACTCCGTAAATGAGGATATTTACCCCACTTTTTCGCTTTGAAAGGGCGGTTTTGAGGTATTGTGTAAGCAAATCAAACTCTTTTATATAAGCATAATCACTCTTTGAAAGTGCGGTTTTATCGCAAGTGGTAACGAAATTTTTAACAAAACTGCTCTTATCGCCGTACTCGCTTAATAAAATATCAAGAAAAGAGCGGTCCTCGAAAGAGTATCTATTTCTATATGAATCTAAAATTCCCATTTTTCTAAGAACGCTATCCTTGTGAATCGCCATAGACACATCGCGAAAATCACAATCAAGCATTTGACTTATCATAAGAGTATTTTCTCTATACCCAACTTTTTCATAAGCTTCTATAAAATCCTCAAAGGCTCTGACTTCCTCACGCAAAACGACTAATTCTACACAAGCCACTTCCACAGGGTTTAAATTCAAGCTTTTTTGCAATAAATTCAAATTATGCTCTAAAACTTTATGTTGTCCTAATTTGCTTTTTTGCAAATTTTCAAGCTTATTAAGGCAAAACTGCCTTATTTTGTGTCTGCAATCTTTTTTGTCTTTTTTATCCTCACTCTCGCAAATAGTGTCAAATCCTATAAATTCGGCGACAATTTCATAGTCATAATCGCACTTTGAAAGAAAATAAAATAATCTTCCCTCATCAACCAAACACCTTAACATATAAAGCTTTGCCTTATTTTCCAAATAGCTTCTTTGCTCCTTGATGAGTTCTTTTTGCGTTCTTTTGTCATAATCTCTCATACCACCCTCCTTAAAAGAATGAAAGTATAGGACAAAAACTGGACAAAATTTTGTCCCTTGCTATGATGAATTTAAGCCTTTTGAATTTTAAGCAAAAATCAAGTATAATTTTAATTTAAACCACAAAGAAAGGCAGATGATGATAAAGGTTGAATTTCTAGGACCCATTGGAAAAGAGAGCATTGAGCTTGACATTGCCTCGCTTAAAGAACTCAAAGAGTATTTGCAAAAAGATGAGGATTTAAAAGATTGGCTTACGCTTTGTGCGGTGGCTGTGAATGATAGCATTGTTTCAAGCCTTGATACTCCTTTAAAAGACGGCGATAAAGTCTGTCTCTTGCCGCCTGTAAGCGGAGGCTGAAAATGTTTGAGCTTTATAATGGGGCTTTGAATGTAAATGAAATTCACAAAGCTTGGTATGAAAGGTATAGGAGCGAAAATTTAGGTGCTTTTACCACTTTTTGTGGGATAGTGCGTGATGAAAATGGCATTGAGGCTTTGTATTTTGACATTTATGAGCGTTTATTGAAGGCTTGGTTTGAAAAATGGTGCGAAAAAGTAGCCCCCGAAAAAGTCATTTTGTGCTTTGCACACTCAAAAGGTGAGGTTAAAATTCATCAAAGTAGCTATTTTGTCGCCCTCATTAGCAAACAAAGAAAAATCGCTTTAAGCTTGATTAACGATTTTGTCGAGGATTTTAAGGCAAATGCACCCATTTGGAAATACGATGTGAAAAAGGGCGTGAAAGCTTATGCCTTGGAGCGTTCTGCGAAATTGCCAAATTTTGGGCTTTTGGGGTGAAAAATGGCTTTAATGTCTTATGAAAAAGGGCTTGAAATCTTACTTTCGGCGATAAAGCCTTATGAAAAAGTCGAAAAAATAGCCATTACAGAGTGTTTAGGGCGAATTTTAGCTTGTGATATAAAGGCACAAGGTGATTATCCAGCCTTTCGCACCGCCTCAATGGACGGCTACGCTGTGCGTTTTAGCGAACAAGATGAGCCTTTAAAAATCATAGGCTGTGTAAGAGCTGGTGTTTTTCCAAACTACAAAGCAGAGCAGAATGAATGCGTGAAAACCTTCACAGGCTCTTTAATGAGTGAGAATTTAGACACCCTTGTGCCTGTGGAAAATGTTATCGTTAAAGAAAATACCCTCATCATCAAGGAAAAAGTGCCGCTTAATTTTGCTGTGCGTGGGGTTGGCGAGAGTTACAAAAAGGGCGAAATTTTACTTTGCAAAGGAACGAAGCTCGGTTTTAGTGAATTAGCCCTTTTAGCCGAACTTGGCTATTTTCACATTAGCGTGTTTATACAGCCTGTAATTGGCGTTTTAAGCAGTGGCGATGAGCTTAAAGATTTGGGTGAAAATTTGGAAAATCCAGCTCAAATTCGCTCCTCAAATCACATTGCCCTTGCGAATTTAGCCAAAAGTTTTGGGGCAAAAGCCCTCATTTTTCCTCTGCTTAAAGACGAGCAAAACTCGGTAAATTTAGCCTTGCAAAATGCCTTGCAAAGTTGTGATATACTCATTAGCACCGGAGGGGTATCTATGGGGGATTTTGACTTTTTGAAAACGGCGATTAAGGATTATGAACTCATCATCGATAAGCTTGACATTAAGCCCGGACGCCACATTAAAATCGCTAGAAGCGGCGAAAAATTCATACTCGCCTTTCCCGGCTTTCCCTACTCGTCTATGGTTGCCTTTCATCTTTATGCCCGTGAAATTTTAAACACTTGGCTTTTGCAAAAAAAAGACTATGTCATCAAAGCCTTTTTAAAGGGTGCTTATGAGAAAAAATCGTCCTTTTTGGAATTTGTTGCTTGTAATGTTGAATTTATTGAGGGTAAAATTTGCGTGAATTTACAGGGCAAGAAAAAGGGTTCAAGTGCGATTATTAGCAATCTTAACCATAAAAGTGCCTTGATGATAGTGCCAAAAGAGTGCGAAAATTTAAAAGATAACGCACTTGTCGATATTATCTTACTTTCATAGAGCAAATGATGATAGAAACGAAAAGTATAGAGGATTTAAAGCAAAAAGCCGACATTGTAGCCGTTGTGGAGCATTATATTGAGGTGAAAAAAAGCGGGGCAAATTTCATCAGCGTTTGTCCTTTTCACGATGATAAAAATCCAAGTATGAGCATTAACCCCCAAAAAGGCTTTTTTCACTGCTTTGCGTGTAAGGCAGGTGGAGATGTGTTTCGTTTCGTGCAAGATTATGAAAGGATAAGCTTTCAAGAAGCGGTGGAAAAAGTCGCTCAACTTTGTAATTTTTCCTTAAACTACACCTCGCAAAAACAAGAAAGCAATAAAGCCCTTTATGAAATTCTACCCTTGCTGAATGCTTTTTACAAGCAGAATTTAAGCCAACACAAAGAAGCGATTGACTACCTTTACAGCAGGGCTTTAAGCGATGAGGACATACGCAAATTTGAGCTTGGATTTGCTCCAAGTTCTGAGGAGAGTTTAAGGCTGCTTAAAAATGAAAAAATCGAGCTTAAAAACGCCCTTGAATGCGGTGCTGTGAAATTTAGCACGGAGCAAAATGAGTATTATGCGAGTTTTATCAAACGCATAAGCTTTCCCATATATGACTACAAGGGCTTACTTGTGGGTTTTGGTGGGCGGACTTTAAATAGCGAACAAAAGGCAAAATATGTCAATTCCCCACAATGTAGGCTTTTTGACAAGTCTCGCATTTTTTACGCCTTTCATTTAGCAAAAGATGCCATAGCCAAAAAAAAAGAAATCATAGTCTGCGAGGGCTATATGGACGCTATTGCTTTTCATAAAGCAGGTTTAAATAACGCCGTAGCAGTGCTTGGAACAGCACTAACACCTCATCATTTACCTCTAATCAAGCGTTACGATGCAAGAGTGATTTTATGTTTTGACAATGATAGTGCAGGATTTAACGCCGCTATGCGTTCAGCACATTTATTAAGTATCAATAAAATAGGCGGTAAAGTCGTCATTTTAGAGGGTGGCAAAGACGCTGCTGAACTCGTTGCCAATCATCAAAGCCAACAACTCTTTCAAGCCCTCGAAAAAGGCGTGGAATTGAGCGAATTTTACATTAGAGGCATTATTAACGACTTTGATTTGCAAACGCCCTTGCAAAAGCAACTCGCCCTAGAAGCCGTGCAAAAATACACCTTTACACTCGAACCACTCATAGCCAATGCTTACACGGATTTAATCGCCAATCTTTTGGGCGTAAAACGAGAGCTAATCACCCTTTCAGGCAAGAAAAAAGTGCAAATTCAAAGCCAAGTCATCACGCGTAATTCAAATAATTTGGCTGAATTTGAGGTAATGCGATTTTTATTTGAAAATAAGCCTTATCAAAAAATCTTTAATGAGTTAAGCGATGAGCTTTGCTTTAAAGAAAATGAGGGCTTACGCAAGATTTTACAAGGAGCAAACATTGAAGATGCCTTTGTGCGTGAGCTTTTGCAAAATAAAAATGAAGTTCAAAGCGAGGAGGATTTTTTACAAGCTCTTTGTAAAATCAATCTCGCCTTTTTAACCCGCCTTAACAAGCCAAATACCATTTCATCGCTGAAAAAGCAAATTTTTGTCCTTTTGGATAAAAATGCCTTAAAACTTAAAGGAGAATTGACAAAGGCTGAATTTAAGGAATTTTTCATACAAACTTTAAGCCAATTAAAGCAAAGTCAAGATGAGGATTTTTTAATGACTATGCTTTCAAATTTTCAAAAAAATAATTTTATTAACAGCCCAGAAGTGTTTTGATTTACTCAAAAAGGCTAAAATTCGCCAAACTTTTAAGGCAGGGTTATGGCTAGACGAAAAAGAAAATATAAAAATATTATCATTTTACTAACTATCGCCGTTCTCATCGCATTGAGCGTGCATTTTAAAATTTTTGAAAAAGAAATTCCGCTTATTTTCATCGAGGACACGCCTTACACACAAGCAAAAGAACAGGACAAAATCTACACCAATTTTAACAATACTATTTTCGTGCGGATACTTGATGAATTTTCTGGCATTAAAAATGTCAAAATTATGCTGCAAAAAAAGGACGAAAAGGACATAGTCCTTTATGATGAAAAGATGAACAAGCAAAAAGAAGTGCTTTTGCAGTTTAAACTCCCTCAAAGCATTAAAGATAACGCCACCTTGCGTATAGAAGCAAAAGACGGCTCATTTTGGAATTTCTTTTCTGGAAATGTCGGCGTTAAGGAAGTTGCTGTCATCATAGACACGCAAAAACCAGCTATAAACATACTCAGCAATTCTTATCAAATCGAGCAAGGCGGAGCGGCTGCTGTCGTCTTTGAAACAAGAGATGAAAATTTACAAGAATTATACATAGAGGACAATTTCGGGCGAGTCTTTAATGTCCTGCCCTTTTTCAAGGAAAATTATTATGGGGCTATCATCGCTTGGAATGCTAGACAAAGGGAATTTAGTGCCTTTGTCGTGGCAAAAGATAAGGCGGGAAATGAAAACAAAACGCGTATTAGGTATTTTACAAAAAACCGCAGCTACCGCAACTCAAACATTACTTTAAAAGATAGTTTTTTAGACGGCAAAATCGCCGATTTAGCCGCTCAATACGCATCAGAGCAGAATTTAACAAGACTTGATAAATTTAAATTCGTCAATGAAACCTTGCGTTCGCAAAATGAAGCCCTCATTAACAAATACACTCAAAACATAGGCATAAAGCCCCTTGATGAGTTTAGCACTTTTAAATTCATACCGCTTAAAGGTGCGGTGAAAGTTGCTGATTTTGCAGACCATAGGTTTTATCATTTCAATAACAGCTTCATCAGCGAATCGTATCATATGGGTATTGATTTAGCAAGTGTTGCAAGGGCTGATATATTTTCAAGCCTCAATGGCAAGGTTGTTTTTGCTGATGAAAATGGAATTTATGGTATCAATCTCATCATCGACCACGGCTTTGGTTTATACAGCCTTTACGGGCATTGCTCGTTTAAATTTGTCGCTGATGGCGATGAGGTAAAATCTGGGGACATTATCGCTAAAACGGGTGTTAGCGGTTTGGCTTTGGGGGATCATTTACATTTTGAAATTCGCGTGCAAGGTTTGCCCGTGCGTCCTGAGCAATTTCAAGATGAACAATGGATAAAAAACAATATCAGTGCAGTATTTGAAGAAGGACGCAAAATTATTTTAAGGCAAAGACAATGAAACAACTTACCATAGCAAAAAGCGTTAAAGGCGTAGGCATAGGACTTCACAAAGGCGAACCCATAGAGCTTTGTTTAGAGCCATTAGAAGCAAATAGCGGCATAGTCTTTTATAGAAGCGATTTAAATATAAGTTTTAAAGCAGAGGCGGCAAATGTTATCAATACACAACTTGCCACGGTTATAGGCAATAAAGACGCTTATATATCAACGATAGAGCATTTATTAAGTGCGATAAATGCCTATGGTATAGATAATATACGCATAGTTTTAAACGCAAATGAACCTCCTGTAATGGACGGAAGCTCCATAAGCTTTTGTATGATGCTTGATGAGGCGGGTATTCGTGAGCTTGATGAGGCAAAGAAAATTCTAGTGATTAAAAAGCCTATTGAGGTAAGAGACGGCGATAAATTCGTGCGTATCACGCCCACAACTGAGCCAAGAATCAGCTATACCATTAAATTTGACAATGCGATGATAGGCGAACAGCATTACAGCTTTGAATTCAGCAAGAAAAACTACATAGAAGAAATCGCCAGAGCAAGGACTTTTGGCTTTTTAAAAGATGTAGAAACCTTGCGTTCTATGAATCTCGCACTTGGCGGAAGCCTTGAAAACACCATTGTTGTTGATGATAACCGCATTTTAAATCCTGAGGGTTTGCGTTTTCGTGATGAATTTGTGCGGCATAAAATTTTAGACGCCATTGGGGATTTGAGTTTGCTTGGATATAGAGTTTTTGGGGATTATATCTCTTATGCGGGTTCTCACCACCTTAATCACTTGCTTACCAAAGCAGTGCTTGCGGATACAAGCTCTTATGAGGTGGTGAGCCTTGAAAAAGAAAAAGCCCAAATTTATGAAAAGGTTTTTGCATAAAAAGAGTTTCCCTGCTGCTTAACGCCCTTGCTAAGCCGCTTTTGATTGGACTTTATGAAAAGGATAGGCTCATTAAAAGCTTTCAAAGTGAGCAAAAAGCAAGTGAGGCTTTGCCTGTTTTATTGAGCGAAATTTTGGCTGAATTTGAGCTTGAAAGGCTTGTTTATGCGAATGGACCGGGTTCTTATATGGGGATAAAAATAAGTTATTTAAGCCTTAAAACGCTAAGCATTGTTAAAAACATTCCTCTTTTTGCAGTGAGTGCTTTTGAGCTGAATGGCTTTAAGCCCATAAGGGCAAACAAAGCCTTATCTTTTGTGTATGAAAACGGACAAATTGCTTTGCAAGAGGCTGTTGAGGGTGAATTTTTCCTGCCAAAGTCTTTAAAAAGCTTGAATTTGCAGAGTGATAATGAGCCATTTTATTTTTTAAATGCGGTGTAAGGATAGTTGATGAAGATAAAAATTCCCGCCACAAGTGCGAATTTAGGACCCGGATTTGACTGCTTGGGTTTGAGCTTGAATTTATTTAATGAGGTGCAAATTCAAAAGACAAAAATTTCAAGCATAAGCATTAAGGGCGAGGGCGAAAATACCTTGTTTTTGAAAAAAAACAATCCTTTCGTTCAAATTTTCAAGCAAGTGTATAAGAAATTAAGCGGCGAAGAGGAGAGTTTTAGCTTTAAATTCAACAATCACATTCCCTTTTCAAGAGGGCTTGGAAGCTCATCAGCTGTCATTGTCGGTGCGGTGGCAGCGGCTTTTTATTATGCTCAAAGAGGTGAGGACAGACAGGGCATTCTTAATGAGTCCTTGCTTTATGAAAAACACCCCGATAACATAGCCCCAGCCACGCTTGGAGGCTTTGTGTGTAGCCTCGTGCATAAGCAAGAAGTTATCAGCATTAAAAAGGACATTGATGATGAGATTAAAGCCCTTGTGCTTATCCCCAATCAAGCCATAAGCACCAAAAAAAGCCGCAGCACCTTGCGTAAAAGCGTGAATTTGAAAGATTGTGTTTTTAATCTTTCGCATTCTTCTTTGCTTACAGCGTGTTTTTTGCAAAAGCGTTATGATTTGCTTAAAATCGCTAGTCTTGACGCTTTACATCAACGCCAAAGAATGAAAAACTTGCCCGAGCTTTTCAAGGTGCAAAAACTTGCCCTTGAAAACGGAGCTTTAATGAGTGTGCTTTCAGGCTCTGGTTCAAGCTTTTTATCCATAGCTTTTAAAGATGATATAGAGGCTTTATCTTTAAAAATGAAAGCCAAATTTACACAATTTGAAGTAAAAATTTTAGAATTTGATAATAAAGGCTTCATTTTTTGCTGAAAATCAATCAAAAAAAAGATATAATTTCACCCGTTAGAATGTGTGTCGTTTGTAAAAAACGAAACGAGCAAAAAAATTTGCATAGATTTCAAATTAAAGCCTTTAAAATCGCTAAATTTAGTGGTGTGGGTAGGAGTTATTATATTTGCAAAGCTTGTCTTAAAAAAGATGAAAAAGTGCTACAAAAAGCATTTTCTAAACTTAATAAGGGTATAATAGAGCTGAATTTAAAGGAGACATTTTCAAATGGCGAAAGTTAAAGTAAAGATTATGGATATAGCCAGTGAAATGGGCTATCCAAACAGAGAAGTTATCCAAAAAGCCAACGAGCTAGGACTCAATGTCAAAGTCGCCAATAGCACAGTAAGCGAAGAGGAAGCGGCTGGAATTTATGAGTATATGCAAACGGGCATTATCCCTGAAATGTTTAAGGCAAAACTTGCCCCAAAAAAAGCTCCAACACCAAAAAAAGAAGCAACTAAAAAAGATGAAGCGAAAAAAGAACTTAAAAAAGAAAGCACAAAAACGAGCCAAAAGCCAAACAAGACTTTAAAAGAACAAACAAAGCCTGAAAAAGCTGAAAAAACCCCCCAAAAGATTGAAAAAATTCAAAACGCAAAAAAAGAAGAAAGCCCAGTAAAAACCCCTGAAAAAGAGCCAGAAGTTAAACCAGCTGTGGATGCAAATTTAAGCAAAAGGCGAGGCTTACTCATAGTCAAAAAGAAAAAAGAACAAAGCAGCCAAGATGAACCAAAAGAGCCGGCAAAGGGTAAAATAAGCGAACACATAGACTTAAAAGACATTTTTTCAAACCCACAACAGCTTGATAAAAAGCCAAAGAAAAATAAGGCAAAAATAGCCCCCGTGAGCAAAAAAGACAGCACGCAAAAGATGGATTTACTTGCGGGTAATGATTTTAGCGACATTTCGCTTGATGATGAAGATGTGGTTGTTTTGCCTGATTTTAATGAGAATTTAAATCAAGCCAAAGTAGAACCTGTTGTAAGAAAGCAGCCAAGCGTTTTAAGGCAGTCTTTTAATCAATTCACCGAAAGTGGAATTCAACGCCGAAGCCGCAAAAAACCACCAAAAAGAGTGGAGAAAAAAGAAGCCCAAGAGATTAAAAGTGTTGCTATACCAAAAGAAATTCGTCTTTATGAATTTGCCGATAAAATAGGCAAAAACACCAGCGAACTCATCTCAAAGCTCTTTATGCTCGGGCTTATGACGACTAAAAATGACTTTTTGGACGAGGATGCGATTGGAATTTTAGCTGATGAATTTGGCATTGAAATCAATATTATTGACGAGGCAGAGGAATTTGACTATGTTAAAGAGTATGAAAGCTCACAAGATGAGAGTTTTACAGAAGCCAGAGTGCCTGTTATCACCATAATGGGACATGTTGATCACGGCAAAACCTCACTGCTTGATTATATACGCAAATCACGCATAGCCAATGCCGAAGCAGGAGGCATCACTCAGCATGTGGGTGCTTATATGGTTGAAAAAAATGGACGCAAAATCACCTTCATCGACACTCCCGGACACGAAGCTTTCACGGCTATGCGTGCAAGAGGGGCAAGTGTAACGGACATTGTCATCATAGTTGTTGCCGCTGATGATGGGGTTAAACCACAAACCAAAGAAGCGATAAATCACGCTAAAAGCGCTAATGTGCCTATCATCATCGCCATAAATAAGATAGACAAAGAGGGTGCGAACATTGATATGGTAAAAACGCAACTTGCCGAGCTTGAAATCACCCCTGTGGATTGGGGTGGAAGCTATGAATTTGTGGGTGTTTCGGCAAAAAAAGGCACGGGCATTGAGGATTTGCTTGAAATCGTGCTTTTACAAGCAGACATTTTAGAGCTTAAAGCCAATCCAAAAGCCCTAGCCAAAGCCAATGTCGTTGAAAGTTCGGTGCAAAAGGGTAGAGGTGCAGTCGCTACCATCATTATGCAAAATGGCACATTAAGGCTTGGCGATACCATAGTCGCAGGTGTTGCTTATGGCAAGGTGCGTGCGATGAGCGATGACACGGGCAAGGCTTTAAAAGAAATCAAGCCGGGTGAATGTGGAGTCATCGTAGGACTTAGCGAAGTTGCTGAGGCAGGAGAGGTTTTAATCGCCGTAAAAAGTGATAAAGAAGCAAGAGAATACGCCGCAAAACGCTACGAACACAATCGCCAAAAAGAATTAAGCAAATCCACCAAGGTAAGCCTTGACGAACTTGGTGCAAAAATCAAAGAAGGCAGCCTAAAATCCCTACCTGTCATACTTAAAGCCGATGTGCAAGGCTCACTTGAAGCCTTAAAAACCAGCCTTGAAAAGCTCAAAAATGACGAAATCAAAATAGACATTATCCATTCAGGTGTCGGTGGAATCACGCAAAGCGATATTGAACTAGCAAGTGCGAGTGAAAATTCCATAGTTTTAGGCTTTAATATACGCCCAACAGGCGATATAAAAGAAAAGGCAAAAGATAAGGGCGTGGAAATTAAAACCTACAATGTCATTTACAAACTCATCGATGATGTCAAAGCCCTACTTAGCGGCTTAATGAGTCCTATCATCAGTGAGGAACAACTAGGACAAGCTAAAATTTTACAAGTCATCTCCGTGCCAAAAACCGGACAAATTGCTGGTTGTATGGTGAGTGAGGGCGTGATTAACCGCGGGGCTAAAATTCGTCTCATTAGAGAGGGCGTTGTCGTCTTTGAGGGCAATGTAAGCTCACTCAAACGCTTTAAAGATGATGTTAAAGAAGTGGCAAAGGGTTATGAATGCGGCGTTGGCATTGAAGGGTGCAATGATATGCGTGAGGGCGATTATATAGAAAGCTATAAAGAAGTGCAGCAAAGGGTTGAAATTTAGCTCAAATTCAGGCTAAATTTGGCATAATTTTGCTTGATTTTTAAATTGAGGAGGCT
>CAZSMF010000002.1:0-53529 GCA_964607975.1 uncultured Campylobacter sp.
AATGGGCGTGGTGGAGTTAGTCTTTTTGAAAGAAAATTCACATTTCATAGAAGCAGCGAAAGAAAATTTCAAAGCCACGAATTTTGAGGAATGAGGCTTAAATTTAGGGCTTAACTTTTATTATTTTTTAAAACAAGCTTTGGCAGTAAGCATCTTTATATAAACGCTTAAAATTTTCTTTGCTTTTATGGTAAAAATCCACCTTATCGTTTAAAAAAGCAAAGCGATATAAAGCACAGCTTCTTGCTTGGCAATTTATGGATTTTTTAGGGTTAAATTCAATGTCGGTAAAAAGCTCAAATCTTAAAAATTCTTTCATTTCATCTTCATTTAAATTTTCTCTCAAAGCCCTAAAATATAAAAAATCATAAAAAAATGATTTGAATTTAAAATCAATTTGCAGTTCAAATTCCTCGCCCTTATAATAAAAATGCGAAAGAGCAATGTTTTTGTTTGCTTGCATAAAAGCTCTCAAAACAGCTCTTAATTCTCTGGGGTTATCATCTTTTGGCAGTATTTTAATGTAGTAATCATCTTTGCCATATTTATTTTTGATAAAATTTTCTAATTCTTCTGCTTTATCAATTTCTACTTTTTCCCAAGCATATTTATCATCGCTAAATTCAAGCCTATCAGCAACATCCTCTGTGTTTTTTATCAGTCCTTTTGCCTTAAAGCACTTTGCCTCTTGGAAAATGCACTCAAAAGGACGGTTATCTAGTTTTAAATTAAATGCACTTAATTTTTTGCCAATTTCCATATCGCTTTTAGTAGAAACTTCTAAAATTTTGGCATTTGGATATTTTTCTTGTAATTTTGAGTGCATAGAATGACGACTTTTTTCCTTTTGGCTTGGTGCAAAGCCATTATAAAACTCAAACGATATTTCCTCCTCTAAAATCATTTTTTTATCTGCTTTAAAATAAGGTCTTTGTGCCATTTTATCTTTTCCTCTCAAAAATACATTCGCCATTACTATCAAGTATAAAAGCAATAGCATTTTTTGGAATGCAATATTGTATCAAAATTTCAGCTTGTGGGTCTGTGGGTTCGTATTTTTCTTTACCTTGCCTATTATAATTAAAAAAGTTGGTAGTAGTTTGATACTCCTTACTTGGAGCAAAGATATTCTCAAAATCAAGCCAACTATTTCCCTTCTCACAAGCACTTGCAGCAGCATTTTTATCGCAAAATATTATATCCCATAAGCCATAACGACTTAAAACGCTAAAAGGATCAAGGCATATATAAATAGGCTTTTTTATACTGCCTTTATTTATAAAATTCTTTAAAACAATGTCATTTGGGTGTGTTATGCTTATGGATATATAATCAAGCGCACCATCAAGACGCATTTCATCATTAGTTTTTGAAGCAATTCCTCTCTTTTCTATCTCCTTGCGAGATAATATACCATTTGCTAAAATAGAATCCAAATTATCCTCATCAGTAAAATGCACAAAATAAGATAAATTTTCACCACTTTGCAAGTTTATAAAACCCCGTTCGTGTAAAGCCTTTTTTAATAAAAAGTGTTTAACATCACGCAATAATTGAGTTAATGTTTGCATCTGCTGTAAATAATCTTTTGGAAATGCCCATCGTATATCTCTAATTAAAAAAATAGTTATACGTCCTAAGAGTTCGTCAAAATTGTTGGCATCGGACATCATTATGAAGTTTGCGAAATCATTTTTATATGAGTCGTCATCATCACCTAATATATTAAAAGCCAAATCAAAACATTCCCGCAGTAAATCCTTTTGCTTGTTAAACTCTAAACCTTTTAAAAAATTCGCAAATGCACAAGCATAAAGAAATGAGCTATCCCACAGTTTATGGAAATGCCATGTGTCATCAAATGAGCTGTATTTTGTTATTTCTTTTTTATAATCTGCTATATCAACAAAATATTGATGAAAGTTACCGGCTATCTTATCAAGTATTATTCGCTTTATTTCAAGTCTATCGTCTTGGACATTGTTATTTATAAGCTCATCTAATTTCAGGCAAATTCTTTTTACATCGCCACTACCATATAATATGCGGTAAAAATTATTGAAATTTTCTTCACTTATATGCAACAAGAATTCACCTAGTGATATTTCAATCAAAGCCATTTCTATCGCACATTTTTGCATAAAAATGCTAGGAGTATCTAGGAAAAGTATTTCCTTATTAAGCAGGGTGCTTTTTATTTTTAAGCTATCGATATATATATATATCGACTTTCAGCTTTTAATGCAAGTATTTTTTCTTGAAGCGAAGTCTTTACTTCTGGGGCATTTTGGTTTTCCATTACCTATCCTTTACATAAATTTTTTAAAGTTTTTAAATTTTAGCAAAGCAATATAAATTTAAGCTAAAATTTATACAAAATTAAGAAAAATTTTTCAAATTTTGAGGAGTAAATTTACTTTTTTGAAAGCGTTTGTAAAGGAAAATATTTTATAATTTTTGGAATTTTTAAAACGGAGCTTGATAATGAAATTAAAAGAAATTGCCGAATTTTTAAGCCTTGAATACGAAGGAGAGGATTTAGAAATTAGTGCTTTAAATTCTTTAAATAATGCGAATTTTAGTGAGCTTACTTATTGTGATGGCAAAAAAAATGCCAAAGATATAGCTAAAACAGGTGCTGGGGCGATTTTAGTTTCAAAAGAGTATGAAAATTTAGTCCCCAAAGACACAAAAATTCTCATAAGCTCCAACCCGCATTTAAGTTTCGCATACATTAGCAAACTCTTTGCAAAACCACTCATCGCCACCAAAAAAGCAAATCAAATCGCCGCCTCAGCGACTATAATGCCAAATGTTTATATAGGAAATGGCGTTAAAATAGGTGAAAATGTTGTCATTATGGCGGGTGCTTACATAGGCGATAATGTCAGCATAGGCGATTTCACACTCATTCACCCAAATGCTGTTATTTACAACGACACGCAAATTGGCAAAAAATGCCACTTACTTGCTAATTGCGTCATAGGCAGCGATGGCTTTGGCTACGCACACAATGACAGGGGAGAGCATTATAAAATCTACCACAACGGCAATGTAATTTTAGAGGATAATGTAGAAATAGGTGCTTGCACGACAATAGACAGAGCCGTGTTTGATAGCACCATTATCAAAGCTGGGACAAAGATAGATAATCTCGTGCAAATAGGGCATAACTGCATAGTCGGGCAAAACTGCCTCATCGTTTCTCAAACGGGGCTTTCAGGTTCAAGTGAGCTTGGCAAAAATGTGATTATGGGCGGACAAAGTGCTACAAGCGGACATTTAAAAATAGGCGATTTTGCGACTATCGCTGCTCGTGGAGCGGCGGTAAAAGATATGGAAGGAGGGCAGGTTTATGGCGGTGCACCGGCTATGCCTCAAAGAGATTGGCTCAGACTTCAAGCCAAATTCGCCCTTGCCTTGCGAAAAGAGCGAAAAAAGTAAAAGCAAAGATAAAAATGTGCGTTTTATATTTTATTTATCAATATTAAGTTATAATAAAAAGTTTATTTTATATTAAGGGAGCTTTAATGCTTTTTACTAGGGCTAGTGAGTATGCTTTACTCGCATTGATTTATATCAGTGATAAAGAAAAACCACAAGATGTTGAAACTATGGCTTTGGAGCTTGGAATTTCAAGAAGTTTTTTAGCAAAAATTTTACAAGTTTTAGCCAAAGATGGCTTGTTAAAGTCATACAAGGGGGCAAAAGGTGGCTTTTCCTTGGTGAAAAAACCACAAGATTACACGATAAAAGAAATTGTCGATAGTGCGGAAAAAAGGCAAGTGAGTATTTTTGAATGCTCGCAAGGAGTTTGTCCGTCAAATAAGGGTGAGAAATGCTACATTTTGCCCGTTTTGAAAAATTTGCAAGTCAAACTGGACGAACAATTAAATTCAGTCAGCCTAGCTGATATGACTCAAAAATAATATATGGCAAAGAGAAAAATTTCTGACTTAGTTGCACCAAATTTAAGCAATGCCGTTTCGGTATTAGCCCCTCTTATTGCTCCTGTGGTGAAGATGAAATCCCTAGCCGCAGTGTTGTTTTTAGTTTGCATACTTGCTATCATCATCGTTCCTTTACCGGCGACTATTTTGGACTTTTTTCTGGCGATGAGTATTGCTATATCGGTGTTGATTATTTTAATTTCCATTTATGTGCCTAAACCTACGGATTTAACAACCTTTCCTACACTTTTACTCGTCATTACCCTTTTTCGCCTTGCTCTTAACATCGCTACAACGCGTATGATTTTGACAAATGGACAGCTTGAAGCCATTCAGCCGGGTGCAGTAAGTCATATCATTAGAGCCTTTGGGGACTTTGTGGTGGGCGGAAATTTGGTGATTGGTATAGTGGTTTTTTGCATACTTGTTTTAATCAATTTTATGGTGGTTACCAAAGGTTCAACGCGGGTTTCAGAAGTGCAAGCAAGATTTACCCTTGATGCTATGCCGGGTAAGCAAATGGCTATTGATGCGGATTTAAATGCTGGTTTGATTGATGAAAATACCGCCCGTGAGCGAAGGCAGGAGATTATTGCTGAGGCTAATTTCTACGGAGCGATGGATGGTTCGAGCAAATTCATCAAAGGCGATGCTATTGCTGGGATTATCATCACCATAGTTAATATTATAGGCGGCATACTCATTGGCTATTTTCAGCACGATATGAGTTTAGGCAGTGCTGCTGAAACCTTTACCCTCCTTACCATAGGCGATGGACTTGTTTCGCAAATTCCCGGACTCATCACAGCCACAGCCACAGCGATTATCATCACAAGGGCGAGTAAAGATGAGGAGAATTTCGCCGAGGGGAGCTTAAAACAGCTTTTGGGTGAATACCGCACCTTGCTCATCGTGGGCTTTATTTTATTTATATTCGCTTTGGTGCCGGGTTTGCCGGGCTTATCTTTGGGCTTTATGGCTTTTGTGTTTTTGGCTTTGGGCTTTTTAACCAAACAAGCAAAAGAGGGCAAACTCAATGTAAGCGCTCCTAGAAAAACCAAGCAAGAACAAGCCCCAAGTATGCCGATGAAAAAAAGCGAAGAAGATATAGTCAAGGAAGAGCAAAGCCGCATTGATGATATTTTGAAAATTGAAATTTTAGAGCTTGAATTGGGCTATGGACTTATAAGACTTGCTGAAAGTGAGCTGACTGAGCGAATTCGCTCAATGCGTAGAAGCATAGCCCAAGCTCTTGGCTTTTTAATGCCAAAAATTCGCATAAGAGATAATTTGCAGCTTAAATCAAACGAATACAATTTCAAATTAAAAGGCGTAGTCATCGCTAGTGCTGAAATTTACCCCGATAAATATTTGGCTATGGATAGTGGCTTTATCACGGAGGAGATTGAGGGCATAGCGACAAAAGAACCAGCCTTTAACTCAGATGCCCTTTGGATAGATGCTAATCAAAAAGATGAAGCCACGCTTAATGGCTACATAGTCATCGACCCTGCAAGTGTCATTTCTACGCATATGAGCGAACTCATCAAAGCCCACGCTAGCGAACTTCTCACGCGTCAAGAGGTGCAAGGCTTGCTTGATAAGGTGCAAAAAGACTATCCTATCATCGTTGAGGACTGCTTGAAAGTGGCTAGTGTGGGGCTTATCCAAAAGGTGCTTAAAAGCTTATTAGAAGATCAAATTCCTATCAAAGATATGTTAAGCATACTTGAAGCTTTAACTGACATTGCCGAGGTGAATAAAAACTTTGATATGATAATGGAGCATATCCGTGCGGCTTTGGCTCGTGTGATTACGAATTTATATGTCGATGAAAAGGGAAATTTAAGCATTTATCTTTTAGACACAGCCGCTTCGGCGAAGCTTTTGGAGCTTTTGCAATTTGACAGCCAAAAGGGCGAATATCGCCTACTCATCAATGTCGCTCAAACAGAAGCCCTTGTCAATGC
Source organism: uncultured Campylobacter sp. (assembly GCA_964607975.1). Lineage (GTDB taxonomy): Bacteria > Campylobacterota > Campylobacteria > Campylobacterales > Campylobacteraceae > Campylobacter_D. The sequence goes on from CAZSMF010000002.1 coordinate 5,921, forward strand.
CTTTAAAGCCGAGTTGGCTAATGTTTCAGGCACGAGGATTAAGCCTTTTATACTCTGTGTTGAGCCTAGCCTTCGCAAGGTTTTGGCTAAAATTTGTTCGAGTTTTAACATTAAAATCACCGTGCTTTCCTTTGCAGAAATCGCTGAAAATACGAATTTTGAAACAGAGGGTGTCATTGGGGTTGCATTATAAAGGATATGAGTGAAGATTTATCACCTTTCGCACACGGATTTAGACGGCTATGGTTGCCAATTTGTGCTGAATTTTTATTTTAAAAATTGCGTGTTTTTGAATTCAAATTACGGCAGAGAGATAAATGATAATTTTGCTATGATAATAAACGCCATAAATTTGGACTTACAAGCAAATCCCAATGAAAAATTCATTGTTTTAATCAGCGATTTGAATTTAAATCTTACGCAGTGTGAGGAATTTGAAAAGGCTTTGCAGGGCAAAAATGCTAAACTACTTTTGCTTGACCATCATCAAAGTGGGCTTGAATGTTCGCAAAAATACGCTTGGTATGTGCTTGATTCTTCAAGGTGTGCGACTAAGATAGTGTATGAGTTTTTTTCTCAGCTTTTTGGGGAAAATGAGGCTTTGCGTAAGCTAGTTTGTGTCATCAATGCGGTGGATATTTGGCTTAAAGATGATGAAAATTTCGAGCTTGGCAAGGTGTGCTTGGCGATGATTTCTGGTGCAAAGGAAATAAATAGAGTAATGTTTAGTAAGGAAAATATTAACTATATGTTTTTTTTACTGCAAAAAGTTCAAAATTTCATTGATAAAGATGAGGCAAATATCGCATTAGAGGACGCCTTGCATTTTTTGAAAAAAGAATTTTTTAAAAGCGACAAAAACGACACTTTGGGGAATTTGCTTTCAGCCTTTGTGGTGAGGCTTTTAAGCCAAAACAAAGATAAATTTATGCTTTCTTATCAAGGACACAAGGGCATTTTAACTTACAGCATAGGCAATACCTCCGTCATTGGTAATGATTTTTTGGTGCAAAACCCTGAATTTGACTTTTTCATCGATGTGAGTTCCAAAAAAACATTGAGTTTTAGGGCAAATGGCAAGGTTGATGTGAGTTTAATGGCTAAAAAACTCATTGGCGGCGGAGGGCATAAAAATGCAAGTGGTGGACTTTTTGTCGCCTTTAAGGATAGTGCAGATTATGAGTGTATCAAGGCTCAGATTGAGGATTTAATCACAAGCAAAGAATGTATAGAGGAGAAATGATGGAAGAGCAAATCCAAGATTTACAATACGAATTAAGCATAACGCTTGAAGCTATGCTCTTATTTGCTGGGGTGAAAAGGGAAAAGCTTAATGAAGCCGTGCAAAATTACATAGATGTGATTGATGAGGTGTTAGAAAATTCAAACAAAGAGGGCGTTGATGAGGTTTTAGAGGTGGTTAAACACCTAAAAACCCACAACAAAGAGCTTTTTACCTAAATAAAGCAGAAAAGAAATTTTTGATTTTCGCCAAAAGTCTGCCCCAAAAACCAAGCTTTTGACTCTGCCCCAAGGCATTGAAAACAAAAGAATTTAAGTCGTTTTTCTCTTGCACACTAAGATTTTTCATCTTTTAAACCTTCTTTCTTAAAAGTAAGCGTGATTATAGCATAAAAATTCATTTTTCTTTCAAATTTTTGATGATTTTGGGGCAAATTTCTTAATTTTGCTAAAATATTAGCTTTTCATACTAATAAAAGTTTAGTTATATAGACTAAACTTTTTTAAATAAAATTATTAAATTTTTTTGTAAAAATACTTGACATTGTTACACTCAATGTTGTATAATACATAAAAAAATTGTGAAGGAGGAAAGGTGAAAGAGAAAAATCAAACCCCACAAGAACCCTTAAACCAAGAGGAAGTAAGCCAAGAACAAGAAAGTCAAAATACAGACGAGCTTATCAATCTTCAAATTCAACTTGCTGATTTGCAGGATAAATATGTCCGTGCCAATGCTGAATTTGAAAATATCAAAAAAAGGCTGGAAAAGGAGAAAAATTCAGCCCTAGCTTATGCTAATGAAAGTTTTGCCAAAGATTTGCTTGATGTGCTTGACGCACTTGAAGCGGCGGTAAATGTGGAAACTAATGATGAAGCGAGTGAGAAAATCAAAGAAGGAGTGCAAAACACTTTGGATTTGTTTCTTAAAAAGCTTGAAAAACACGGCGTTAAATCCATACAAAGCAATGATGAATGTAACCCAAATTTACACGAAGCTATGTTTCATATCGATAGCCCCGAGCATTCAAGCGCTCAAATTGTAAGTATCTTACAAAAAGGCTATCAAATGAATGACAGAGTATTGCGACCGACAAAAGTCAGTGTCGCTAAATAAAATTTGAAAGGATAAAAAATGAGTAAAGTTATAGGTATAGATTTAGGGACGACAAATTCTTGCGTAGCTGTGTATGAACGCGGCGAAAGCAAGGTTATCCCAAACAAAGAGGGTAAAAACACCACTCCATCAGTTGTTGCCTTTACAGACAAGGGCGAAGTTTTAGTCGGCGATAGTGCAAAACGCCAAGCCGTAACCAATCCAGAAAAAACGATTTATTCGATAAAGAGGATTATGGGCTTGATGATAAATGAGGACGCTGCAAAAGAGGCTAAAACGCGTTTGCCTTATCATATCACCGAGCGAAATGGTGCTTGTGCGGTTGAAATTGCTGGTAAAATTTACACCCCGCAAGAAATTTCAGCCAAGGTGTTGATGAAGCTTAAAGAGGACGCCGAAGCCTTTTTGGGCGAAGCTGTTGTCGATGCGGTAATCACCGTTCCAGCGTATTTTAATGACGCTCAAAGAAAGGCGACAAAGGAAGCAGGCACTATCGCAGGGCTTAATGTGCTTCGTATCATTAACGAACCGACATCAGCTGCTCTTGCTTATGGGCTTGATAAAAAAGAAAGCGAAAAAATAGTCGTTTATGATTTAGGCGGTGGGACTTTTGATGTAACCGTGCTTGAAACAGGCGATAATGTCGTTGAGGTTTTAGCCACAGGCGGCAATGCCTTTTTGGGTGGCGATGATTTTGACAATAAGTTGATTGACTTTTTGGCTAGTGAGTTTAAAAACGAGCAGGGCATAGATTTAAAAAACGATGTAATGGCACTTCAAAGGCTTAAAGAAGCGGCAGAAAATGCTAAAAAAGAATTAAGCTCAGCAACTGAAACAGAGGTGAATTTGCCATTCATCACGGCTGATTCAAGCGGTCCAAAACACCTTGTGAAAAAAATCACTCGTGCTAAATTTGAAAATATGATTGAAAGTTTGGTGGGTGAAACCATAGCAAAAATCAACGAAGTGGTTAAAGACGCAGGTCTTGATAAAAACGAAGTTAAAGAAATCGTTATGGTGGGAGGCTCTACTCGTGTGCCTTTGGTGCAAGATGAGGTAAAAAAGGCGTTTAACAAGGATTTAAATAAAAGTGTCAATCCAGACGAAGTTGTCGCCATAGGTGCGGCTATACAAGGTGCGGTGATTAGAGGCGATGTTAAAGATGTGCTTTTACTTGATGTAACCCCGCTTTCACTTGGTATAGAAACGCTAGGTGGCGTGATGACAAAAATCATCGAAAAAGGCACGACAATTCCAACTAAAAAAGAACAAACCTTTTCTACCGCCGAGGACAATCAAAGTGCCGTTACGATAAATGTTTTGCAAGGCGAGAGAGAATTTAGCCGCGATAATAAATCTTTGGGGAATTTCAATTTAGAGGGCATTCCACCAGCCCCAAGGGGTATGCCACAAATTGAAGTGAGCTTTGATATAGACGCTAATGGCATTTTAACCGTTTCGGCAAAAGACAAAGCCACAGGCAAGGCTCAGGAGATTAAGATTACCGGTTCTAGCGGTTTGAGTGAAGAAGAGATTGAAAAAATGGTGAAAGATGCTGAAATTCACAAAGAAGAGGATAAAAAGCGTAAAGAAGTTATTGACGCGAGAAATCAAGCTGAGGCTTTGGCTCATCAAGTGGAAAAATCGCTCAGCGAACTTGGCGATAAAATCCCAGAAAATGACAAGGCAAACATTCAAAAGGCTTTGGAGGATTTAAGAGAGGTGCTTAAAAACGAAAACGCCACCAAAGATGAGATAGAAAGCAAGATGAAGGCTTTAAGTGATGCTTCTCACAAACTTGCTGAAAGCGTGTATAAAAAAGATGATGCAAACAATGGCGATAAAAAGAAAAAAGATGATGATGTCATTGACGCAGAGGTAGAGTAAGCTGAATTTGCTTTGATTTTAATGTGTTCTCAATCAGCGGCAAGATTTACATTTTATCGCTGATTGAGGCAAAATTTACTTTTTACAAATTAACATTAGCTAATTCGCAAATGTTTTGTCTGCAAGACTTTTATTGTGAATTAAAGCGACACAAGTGAGTAGAAATGCTGACAAGGCATTTTTGCGAAATTCTTAACGATTAAACTTTTTTCAAAGAAATTTAGGGTAAAATATCAATTTTCATTAAAAAAGAGGCATTATGAGTGAAAAACTGCTTATAGAAATCGGTGTTGAGGAATTACCTGCTGCACCTTTGCTTAAAGAGCTTGAAAATATTAAAACAAAATGGCAAAAAGTGCTTATTGAATACCACCTGCAAAGTGATTTTTCCTTTTTTTACACCCCAAGACGCTTGGTTTTACTGCACGAGCATTTTAGCATTAGGCAAGAGGACAGCCTTGTTGAATTCATCGGCGCACCAAAGGATATAGCTTATAAAGACGGCAAACTCACACCAGCAGGGCAGAGTTTTTTGCAAAAAGCGGGTATTAGTGAGCAAGAATTGCAGTTTAAAGAGCAAAAGGGCAAGGAGGTTTTGTATTATCAAGAAAAACGCAGGGGAAAGCCTAGTGTAGAGCTTTTGGGGCAGATGATAGAAAAATGGCTCAAAAGCTTGAATTTTGGCAAAACTATGCGTTGGGGAAATGCAGAATTTGAATTTATCCGCCCCATTCGCTCTTTGGTGTGTATTTTGGGCGATGAGCTTGTGGAATTTCAAAGCTATGGCGTAAAAAGTGCGAAAAAAAGCTTTATACACAGGAGCGTAAGCTATGATTTGGTGGAATTTGGCAGTATTGATGAGTATTTTGAGCTTTTGGAAAAAAACTTCATCATCTTAAATCAAAACAAAAGGCGAGAAAAAATTTTAGCCGAATTTAAGGAGATTGAGGCGAAAAATGCTGTTTGTATTGCCGAGGATAAGGAGCTTTTAGATGAGCTTGTGGCGATAACTGAATACCCCAAAGCCCTTTTAGGTAGCTTTGAGCTTGAATTTTTGCAGATTCCTAGCGAGGTGATTATCAGCTCTATGCGTGAAAATCAGCGTTATTTTAGCGTTTTTAAGCAAGATAAATTAACTCATCATTTCATTGTCGTTAGCAATGCTGTGTGCGAGGATTATACGCAAATTATCAGCGGTAATGAGCGTGTGCTTCGTGCTAGATTAAGTGATGCTATATTTTTTTGGCAAAATGATATTAAAAATGGACTCTGCCCTGACAAGCTAAATTCCGTGCTTTACCTTGAAGGTTTAGGCACGATGAGTGATAAAATCGAGCGTGAAAAAGCCATAGCAAAAGTGCTGTGCGAAAACTATAAAAACGCTGATTTTAAGGATATTTGCACGGCTATAACTTACGCAAAGGCTGATTTGCTCACAAGTATGGTGTATGAATTCCCAGAGCTTCAAGGCATTATGGGGAGTTATTACGCTAGAAAGCAAGGTTTTAGCGAAGCAATCTGCCTTGCCATTAAAGAACAATATTTACCAAATACAGAAAAAGGGGCTTTGCCAAGTGCTGAATTTTCAAGCATTGTTGCCTTATCAAACAAGCTTGACACGCTAATGGGGCTTTTTTCTTTGGGTAAAATTCCCACAGGCACGAAAGATCCTTATGCTTTGAGGCGTGGAGCAAATGGGGTGATTAAAATCGCTTTGAATTTGGGGCTGAAATTTAATTTGAGCGAAATTTTACGCCAAATTGCCCCTTTGTATAAAAAATTCGAGCTTTCAAATTTAGAAAATTTCATCTTTGAAAGACTTTATACTATGTATGAGGTGAATGCTTCGTTCATCAAGGCTGTTTTAGCCTCTAAAAATAGCGATTTAATCCACATTGACACAAGCATTAAAGCCCTCATTGCTTTGAGTAGAGAGCCTAAATTTGATGAGAAAATAAGCACTTTTAAGCGTTTGGCAAATATTGCGATAAAGCCTAGCGTAAGGCTTGATGAGAGCTTGTTTGAATGCGATGAGGAAAAAAACTTGTATCAAGCCTTTAAGGCTTGTAAGCAAACTAGGGCAGATGAGCTTTTAAGGGCTTTATTTGAGCTTAAAACCCACATAGACGCCTTTTTTGACAAGGTGATGATAAATGTAGAAAATGAGAAATTAAAAAATAATAGGCAAGGGCTTGTTTATGAGATTTACGAGGCGTTTTTAAAGATAGCTGATATTAAGGAGTTGAGTGTATGAAAAGGCTTTTTTTGGTATTTTTTGCCTTTTTTTTGTATGCCGAGCAAAATGCTAGTGAGCAAAATTTAAGCATAAGCAAGGGGCAGGTGCTGATTTTAGAATTTAAAAAACAAGGATTAGAGGACATTAAAAGTCAAAGCAATGTCGAAAAAAAAGAAAAAAAGGAAAGATTTTTCACCCACCCAGAAAATGATAATAAAGTCATCTTAATCTTTGGTTCAGCCTATAAAAAGCCCATTAAAGAGGCTCAAATTCTTGCTCTTTACAAGGACGGCAAAAGCTTAAAATACGAGCTTTCGGGCAATGAGGGCGTTTATCATAAAGAAATTTTAAATGTAGAACAAAGCAAGGTAACGCCGCCAAAAGAGGTGTTAGAGCGTATAAGGCGGGAGTTAAATGAAGCCAATGCCGTGTATGCAAGTTATACAGATGAGGCTTTGTTTGATGGCAAATTCATCTTGCCCTTGCAATCAACCATTACAAGCCAATACGGCACAGCTCGTGTGTATAATGGCACTTTGATGAGCTATCACGGCGGGACTGATTTTCGCGCACCCATTGGCACGCCGGTTCTTGCTGCAAATGATGGCATAGTTCGCATAGCCAAAGACAGATACTATGCTGGTGGTTCTGTTGTCATAGACCACGGCTACAAAATCTTTTCGCAGTATTATCATCTTTCAAAGCTCAAAGTTAAAGTCGGACAAAGGGTGAAAAAGGGCGAAGTTATCGCATTGAGCGGAGATAGCGGACGGGTAACGGGGGCGCATTTGCATTTTGGCATTTTCGCCGCAGGAACTCAGGTTGATCCGCTAGATTTCATCGAAAAATTCAACGCTCTTTTTGATAAATGATTTTAGCTTTTATATGTGAAATTTTGATGAATTTTAGGCTTGATTAAATCTTTTAAAGGTTGCATAACTCTACATACTCCCTTCTTGCTTTATTATCCCACAATTTTAAGTCTCTTATTTTTATGCTTAAAAGCTTTGATATTGCGTCTCTTATTCCAAACCAATCTAGCACACCTTTATGTTGTCTATCGATAGGGTATTTACTAGGATATTTTAGAGCGTTACCACACTTGCTTAATAGGGTCTCTTTATACTCATCGGGTATTTTGATTAGGGCTGTTCCTACAATATCTACTATCGCTTCTTGCCCTACATTTTCAAGGTCGGAGATAATATAAGCTGTCGTTATCTCTTTGCTCCTGCCTTGTTTAAAGGTAATGTAAGTAACCTTACAACCTAGCTCCGTGTTTTTGAGGGGGCAGTTTTTGGCAATGAGGAGGTAATGACTAGCAGGTATGTTACCTGCATCAAGTGTAGAACAAAGTTCTAGGCATCTGTTATACCTTTCTAAAAAGTTCTCGTGTGTATGTGCCAATGACTTTAAAGGTCTTTGCCAAATGCTTGTTAGTTCTTTTCTTAATGACATAGTTTTAGTCCTTGCTTTTTAAATTCAGCTCTTGCAAATATTATATCATCATTTGCTTTTAGCCAAATCAAGCTTAATAGTTGTTTTTTAAAACTATTAAGCTTATTAAAGCCTATTTTATCAGCTCTTGGGTGATATTGGCAATTTCTAACTCCTCATCAGTAGGGACGATAAGGATTTTGTGTTGAGAATTTGCCTTATTTATCATCGCTACCTCGCCTTGTGGCTTTTGATTTAAATCCTCATCAAGTTCAAAGCCCAAATGTATAAGCTTTTCACAAACAAGTTTGCGAATGAGCTGTGAATTTTCGCCCACTCCTGCGGTAAAAATAAGAGCATCTGTGCGTGGAAGTATGGCAAAATAAGCTCCTATATATTTAACCAAACGATAAATATACATATTTAGGGCAAGTTGGGCTTTTTCATTGCCTTTTGCTATTTGATTTTGGACATCTCTTAAATCATTATATCCGCAAATGCCTAAAAATCCACTCTTTTTATTCATCATTATGTCAAGTTCTTCGGTGCTTAAATGCATAATTCTTACTAAATGTGCGATGATAGCAGGGTCTATATCTCCACATCTTGTTCCCATCATCAGCCCTTCAAGTGGCGTAAAACCCATAGAATTGTCTATGGATTTGCCATTTTCTATGGCACAAACACTCGCACCATTTCCCAAATGAGCACCAATGGCGTTAAATTGAGTGTATTTTAAGCCCAAAAATTCAGCCGCTTTTTTACTTACATAAGAATGCGAAGTGCCGTGAAAACCATACTTTCTCACCCCCTCTTTTTCGTAAAACTCGTAAGGTAGGGCATACATATAAGCATAATCAGGCAAGGTAGCGTGAAATGCTGTGTCAAAAACGGCGACATTTGGCACTTTTGGAGCAACTTCAAGCATAGCTTTCATTCCCACAAGATGAGCGGGGTTGTGAAGCGGGGCGATGACGCTTACTCGGCGAATTTCTTTAAGAATTTCTTTATCGATGAGGCAGTGTTTGGTGAGGTTTTTACCCCCGTGAACTACTCTATGCCCACAGCCATCAAGGTGATTTAAATCCTCAATCAGCCCCGTTGTCTTTAAAAATTCATTGATAATGCTTACACCCGCCTTGTGATTTGGCACAGGCTCATCTCTTTGTTCTTGCTTATTACTTACGAGGTTTTTAAGCTCGATTTTAGAGCTGTGTTCGCCTATTTTGCCTATCAAGCCACTTGCTACGGCTTTTCTATCATTGTAAAGCTTGAATTTTATAGAGCTTGAACCTGAATTTAAAACTAGAATTTTCATTATTTCTCCTTTGCTTGTATGGCGCTTAAAATCACCGTATTTACTATATCATCAACCAAACAGCCGCGACTTAAATCATTTACAGGCTTTTTAAGCCCTTGTAAAATAGGTCCTACGGCTAGGGCATTTGCCGTTCTTTGCACGGCTTTATAAGCTATATTTGCAGCGTTTAAATCAGGGAAAACATAGACATTTGCCCTCCCTGCGACTTTTGAATTTGGCATTTTGCTCTTTGCAGTTTTTGCATCAAATGCCGCGTCAAATTGCAAAGGAGCGTCAATACACAAATCTTTATATTTCTCATTAGCGATTTTAAGGGCTTCTTTAACAGCTTCTACACTTTCGCCGCTTCCGCTTTGCCCTGTGGAGTAAGAAAGCAAAGCCACTCTCGCTTCTAAACCAAAGGCTTTGGCTGTGTTTGCACTTGTATAGGCTATGTCTGCGATTTGCTCTGGCGTTGGATTTGGCGTTACAGCACAATCAGCAAAGAGCAAAACCTTATCTTCTAAACACATAAAAAACGCACCCGAGACGGTTTTAACACCCTCTTTTGTTTTAATCACCTGCAAGGCTGGGCGTATGGTTTCAGCCGTAGTCGTGCTTGCTCCGCTTACCATAGCATCGGCTCTTTTTGTATGCACGAGCAAAGTGCCAAAATAAGTCCTATCAAGCACAAGATTTTTTGCTTCCTCCTCACTCATTCCCTTGGCTTTTCGTGCTTCGTATAAGGTAGTGGCAAATTCAGCGTGAAGTGGTGAATTTTGTGGGTTTAAAATATTAGCCTTGTCTAAATTCACGCCCAAATTTTGAGCCTCTTTTTTGATTTTAGCCTCATCACCGAGTAAGATTAAATCAACCACGCCTTGTTCGAGCAAAATTCCAGCCGCTTGAATGATACGCTCATCATCGCTTTCTGGCAAAACGATGATTTTTTTATCCTGCTTTGCACTTTGGATTAAATTATAATTAAAGCGATTTGGCGTTGTAAATTCATAATCTGCTAGTTCTTTAAATTTATCAAAATTAAAATTTTCATCAAGAAGCTGAAAGGCTTGGCTATGAAGCTTACAGGTGAGGTAGTGTTGAGCCATTGTTTTGTTTGCCTCATTTACAAAGGCACAAATGGGAGAATTTAATTCTTTGGCAAGTTTGACATTAAATTCAAAATCGCCTAAAATTCCAAAGTGGCGAAGGCTCATCACCACTACACAATCAAAGTCCTTTTTAAGCTTTTCATAATCATCAATGATTTTACTGATGAAAAGGTTTTTATCCTCATTATAAGCCTTTATCGCTTCTTTAAGCGTAAAGCTGTGCGAAGTTGGGCTGCTTTTTTTATCAAGCACAGGGTGAAAAATAGCCAAATTGCCGTGCTTTTTGCCTAAAAATTCAAGCACTTGCTTTTGCATTTTTGCGTTTAAATTTTCATCATTTGAGCGGATAAGATACAAACTTTTTTTCATCATTTTTCCTTGAAAATTTGAATTTGGAACTTTATTTGCTTTTATAATTTTACAAATTAAAATATAAAAGAAAGTTTAATGAGGGTGAAAAAATGAGATATTTCTTTTTAGTGTTTCTTTTTGTATTTTTAGGTTGCGGGGCTACGACTGAGCCACAAATTAGTATGAAACCACCTGCTTATGTGGAGGAGTTACCGCCAAAGCAAAGTGCAAATGTTGATATTTCCAATGGTTCTTTGTTTGGAAAGGGTGATAATCCTTTATTTTCAGACAAAAAAGCGATGAATGTAAATGATTTGGTTACCGTTGTCATTAGAGAAACCACCTCGCAAAGCACACAGGCTAATAGAGCCAGCACGAAAAATAACAGCTCCAATCTTGGTGGAGGCGCACTCACCGCAGGAGGCTCACTTGGTAGCGTGGCAAATACCATAAATGATTATTCAAATATAGGCTTTCAAACGAATTCCACAGCCAATTACAGCGGCACAGGCACACAAAGTAGAAGCGAGAGCTTTAATACCACCATTTCTACGAGGGTGATTAAAATTCTTTCAAATGGAAACTATTTCATTGAGGGTAGTAGAGAGCTGCTCATTAACGGCGAAAAGCAGTTTATCCAAATCAGCGGTGTCATACGCCCTTATGATATAGAACAAGATAATACCATAGATAGCCGTTATATAGCCGATGCGAAAATTCTTTACAAAACCGAAGGCGATGTGGCAAGTAGCACGAAAAAGCCTTGGGGAACGAGATTTTTTGAGACTATATGGCCCTTTTAGCATTTGACTAAAAACGCAAAATACACTATAATCACAGGCAAAAAAAGGATAAAAATGTGTAAAGATTGCGGTTGTTCGAAAGAACATCCACACGAAAAAGTAGTGGAAAAAGAGGTTGAGGTTTTAAGCAAGGTTTTAAGCAAAAATGACGAAGAAGCCCAGCACAACAGAGAGCATTTTAATGAAAATAAAATCTTATGCCTTAATCTAATGAGTTCGCCCGGCAGTGGTAAAACCACGCTTTTAGAGGCTACAATCAAGGCTTTGAAAGACAAATTTAAAATAGCCGTTATTGAGGGCGATTTGGAAACTGAAAATGACGCTAAAAGAGTGCGTGAAGCAGGGGCAAATGCTTATCAAATCACCACAGGGCAGGGCTGTCATTTGGACGCTTTTATGGTGCATAAGGCTTTGCATCATTTGAATTTAAGCGACACAGACTTGCTTTTCATAGAAAATGTCGGCAACCTCGTTTGTCCGGCAAGTTATGATTTAGGAGAGCATTTAAATGTCGTATTATTAAGCGTTACAGAGGGCGATGATAAGCCTGTTAAATACCCTGTAATGTTTAGAAAGGCTGATTTAGTCATCATTTCAAAGGCTGATTTGGCATCGCATTTTGATTTTGACACCGATAGAGCGATAAAAGAGTGTAAAAAGCTCAATCCAAAAGTCGATGTCATCGTTTTAGACGCTAAAAATGGCACAAATTTAGAGCTTTGGTTTAAATTTTTGCGTTTGAAAAGGGAGCTTTTTTAATGTGCCTTTCTATACCCTCTGAGATTTTGGAAATTGATGAATTTAATAGTGCCTTGGTGCAGACTTTGGGCGTGAAAAGGCGTGTGAGTTTGGATTTGATTAGTGAGCCTTGCGAGGTGGGCGATTTTGTGCTTATTCACGTTGGCGTGGCTATGCAAAAAATAGACAAAGAATTCGCCATAGAAAGCATAAAAACCTATCAAGGCATAGTTTCAAAAATGCAAAGTGGCGAGATAGACGCTAATGAGGGCGATTTGGGTTTAAATGAATTTCATCGATGAATTTAGGGACAAGCACACCATACTTGCCCTTGCAAAACTTATAAAAAAAGAGCTTAAAAAGCCCATAAATATAATGGAAATTTGCGGCGGACACACGCACAGCATTATGAAATTCGCTCTGCCCTCCATTTTGCCTGATGAAATCAACTTCATTCACGGACCGGGCTGTCCTGTGTGCGTAATGCCTCGCTCTCGCATAGACACAGCCATTAAACTCGCCTCAATGCCAAACACCATTTTCTGCACGCTTGGGGATTTGTTAAGAGTTCCAGCAAGTCAAATGTCCCTGCTTGAACTGCGTGCAAAGGGAGCTGATGTGAGGGCTTTATACTCTCCTCTTGAAGTGCTAGACATTGCGAGGCAAAATGCCGATAAAAACATTATTTTTTTTGCCATAGGCTTTGAAACCACCACGCCAATGACTGCACTTTTGCTTGAAAAGGTGCTTGATTTAAAGCTTAAAAATGTCTTTTTTCACATTAACCATATAGTCGTTCCAGCACCCATAGAAGCGATTATGCAAAGTGGTGAGGCAAAGATAGACGCCTTTTTAGGACCATCTCATGTAAGCGTTATCACAGGATACAAGATATACGAGCCTTTGGCGGAGAAATTCAAAAAGCCTATCGTGGTGAGCGGCTTTGAGCCTGTGGATATTTTGCAAAGTGTGCTTGATTGCGTTCGTCAGCATAATCTAGGCATTTATGAGGTGCAAAATCAATACGCCCGTGCCGTAAGCCGTGAGGGAAATATCAAGGCAATAGAGCTTATACAAAAGTATTTTAGCCCTTGTGATTTTGAATTTAGAGGGCTTGGCGTGGTTAAACTTGGAGGCTTAAAACTGCGTGATGAATTTAGCGAACTTGATGCCTCAAAATGCTTTGATTGCTTTGTGCAAAGTAAAAACGAAAGCAAAGCCTGTATATGCGGACAAATTTTAAAAGGCATTGCAAAGCCTTATGAATGCAAGGTTTTTGGAAAGGCTTGCACGCCAAAAAGCCCAATAGGCAGCTGTATGGTTTCTGGTGAGGGAGCTTGTGCGGCGTATTATCGTTACGCAAAGGCAAGGTGATTTTGTTAATGGTATTTGAATATAATTTTTCATCACAAAATTTAAAGGAGCAAAAATGACTTCAATACTCAAAAAAGAAAAGCTAGGAAATCGCCGAATTTTTTATCTTTTTGGACGCAAATTTTTCTCTTACCACAAAAAAGTTACTGGGGGGGGGGGATTGTCTTAACGAGATAAAAGCTAAACTCAACTATTTAGAATGGCAACTTTCTTTCATCAAAGAACTTCTCATCGAAAATAACAAAGACAATCCAAACGCCGTATTTAACACTATCTACAAAACAAATGCTTGGGGCAAGGGTTCTGGTTCAGGCTCTGATGCTCTTTTGTGTGCAGCTTATGTGAAATTTTTGCAGGATTTTTTCGTAAAACACAAGATACAAAGCATAGTGGATTGTGGTTGCGGGGATTGGCAGTTTTCAAGGTATATTGATTTTAGCGGCATTGATTATAAGGGCTTTGATGTGGCGAGTTTTGTAATCGAGCAAAATACAAAAGCCTTTCAAAGAGAAAATGTGAATTTCACCCTTTACAATGGCGATTTTACGCTTTTACCAAGTGCAGATTTACTCATTTGCAAAGATGTTTTACAGCATTTAAGCAATGCTAAAATACAAGAATTTTTAGGCATTTTGCCCCGATTTAAATTTGCTCTTATCACCAATGACATCGCACAAAATGTCAATGATGACATTAGCACGGACGATTATAGGGCTTTGGATTTGCGTTTAAAGCCTTTTAATCTTGATTTAAAAGTCGTTCATAGCATTTTAAGAATGCCAAATGCACCCGATATGCCCGTAATGCTTTGGGAGAATAAAAGCCTTTAATTTTTATTATATTTACTTTTCAAGTTGCATTGCTGGTTGAATTTAATCTTTTTATTTTGATTTGTGCTATAATTTCGCACGGATTTTTGATGAATAATTAAAGGATTTTGAAGGACTTTTAAAATGACAGAAATTCAACTTGCACACGGCGGTGGCGGTGAGGAAATGAACGAGCTTTTACAAAAGCTTTTTGAATGCCTTGATAATGATATTTTAAACGAGGCAAATGATGCGGCGATTTTGCAAAATTTGGCTTTAAGCACGGATTCTTTCACGCTTAATCCCATTTTTTTGGACGATGAGGTGAATATTGGCAAATTGTGCGTTTGCGGGAGTGTTAATGATGTGCTTATGGTTGGGGCAAAGCCTGAATTTTTAAGCCTTGCCCTCATCATTGAGGAGGGTTTTAGCGTTAAAAAGCTTGAAAAAATCATTTTAAGCGTAAAAAAAGAGTGCGACAATGCCGGTGTAAAAGTCGTTTGCGGTGATACAAAAGTCGTGCCAAAGGGCAAGGGGGACGAAATTTTCATCAACACTACGGCTTTGGGAAAGATTGTCAAAAAATGCGAGACGAAAAACATTTGCCCCGGGCTTTCTGTGCTGCTTTCAGGCGATATAGGGCGGCACGGTGCGGCTGTTTTGGTGCAAAGAAATGCCATTGAAGCACAGATACAAAGTGATTGCAAGGCGTTACAAGATGAGGTGATGAGTCTTTTGAGTGCTGATATTGAAGTGGTGGCGATGAGAGATGCGACTCGTGGGGGTTTGAGTGCGGTTTTAAATGAGTGGGCGAGGCAGAGCGGGTATGATTTCTTGGTATTTGAGGAGCAAATCGCTGTTAAAGATGAAGTTAAGGGCATTTGTGAGTTGTTTGGCTTTGAGGCTTATGAACTTGCAAATGAAGGCACATTCGCACTTTGCGTAGCTCAAAAGGACGAGCAAAGGGCTTTGCAAATTTTAAAAAAATTCAATCCAAACGCTAGTATTATCGGCGAAGTGTTAGAAAGTAAAAAGGCAAGAGTGCTTTTGCAAAATGCCTACGGGGCAAAACGCTTTTTAGAAGTCCCAAAAGGCGAACTTCTGCCGCGAATTTGTTAGGGTAAAAATGCACGAGTTAAGCATAGTGGCGTCTTTGATTGAGCTTTGCGAGGAGAATGCTCGTTTGCAAAATGCAACGCAAATTAGCCAAATTCACACGAAAATGGGTGTTTTAAGCGGTATAGAAAAAGAGCAGTTTAAGCTCTGCTTTGAAAGCTTTAAGCAAGGCACTATGTGTGAAGATGCCACACTTTTCATACAAGATGAAGCCTTAATGGGCGAGTGTGAGTGCGGTTTTAAAGGTGAGCTTAAAGTAAGGTCCTTTTTTTGTCCAAAATGTAAGGGTGAAAATCTCAAAATCACCGCTGGGGAGGATTTTTACTTAATGCGTTTGATTATGCAGTAGTTTGCTTTCAGTTAAATTTTGCCTTTGAAATTGGGCTATACTTTCATCAAAAAAAGGAAAAATATGCAAATCATTTCTTGGAATACGAGTGAATTTAAGGCAGGAGAAGTGCTTGTGAATGTTTTAACGCAAAATTCAAGCAGTAAAGAAATCCAAATTCTTATGGCAGCAAACAGCCTGATGAAAGAGCATAAAGCCCCATTTGACATTAGCGTGCAAGTGCTTAAAGGTGAGCTTGAATTTAGCGTAGAAAATGAAACGCAAATCCTAAAAGAGCTTGATATGATAAGCCTTGAAGCAAATAAAGCCCATTCTTTAAGGGCTTTAAAAGATACTATCGTGCGTTTAAGCCTCGCAAAAGGCGATAGCATAGCCAGAGTGCAAGGAGTTTTAAAGCGTCCCTAAGTCATTTAAGTAAAATTTAGTATAAAATGTGCTACAATGCGAAAATTTTTTTAAAGGTGCTTTTATGGTTTTGCGGTTTATGAGGCAGTATTATTATCTTATCATAGTCTTGCTTGTCGTGTATGCAATGGCAACTCACAAGCAGCTTGGTGAGCTTTGTGCTGGTGTGGCTATACTTCTTTTTGGTATGTTGCTTTTAGGAGACGGATTTAAGGTATTTTCGGGCGGATTTTTAGAAAGGGTTTTGGCAAAATCCACGCAAAATTCTTTCAAAAGTGTGCTGTTTGGGACACTTGCTACGGCTATTATGCAAAGTTCTAGCCTCGTTTCTGTCTTAGCCATTTCTTTTGTCAGTGCCTCACTCATCAATCTTACGCAAGGCATAGGCGTTATGTTTGGTGCAAATCTTGGCAATACCGCAGGTTCGTGGCTCATCGCTGGTGCTTCATCGATAAATATTTCCTCACTCGCTCTGCCTTTGGTGGTGGGCGGTGTGCTTTTAAATTTTCACTCAAACAAAAACTACAAAGGCGTAGGCAAGGTTTTCGTTGGGCTGGGCTTTTTCTTTTTGGGCGTATTTTACATTAAGGACGGCTTTGCGAATTTTCAAAGCGTAATGGACTTATCACAATACAAATTCGAAGGCTACAAGGCTGTTTTTGGCTTTTTGTTTTTAGGGGCTATCATTACAGCGATTATCCAAAGCTCACACGCCACCCTTGCTATCATCATCACCGCCTTTTTAGAGCAGCAAATAAGTTATGATGCAGCCTTAGCAGCGGTGCTTGGCACGAGCGTGGGCGGTGTGGTAACGGCTCTTGTGGCAAGTCTTAGTGCTAATGCCGAAGGACGCAGGCTTGCTTTGGCAAATTGCTGGTTTAATTTCACCACGGTTTTACTAGTCGTCATCTTTTTTCCATTTTTTAAAATTGCTAATGATTTTTTGGCTGATTTACTCACTTTGCAAAGTGATTCTATCTTACGCCTTGCCTTGTTTCACACCCTTTTTAACCTCTTTGGCGTGGTGCTTTTGATAGGCTTTATCCCTGCTGCGGCTCATTTTTTAGGCAAACTTTTCAAAAAAGTTACCAAAACAGAAAGCACGCCGCTTTTCATCAATGACACGCTTTTACCTTTCCACGACACTGCCTTACAGGCTTTGAGTAATGAAGTGCAGCATCTTTATGATAATGCTTTTGCGATTATCGCCCATACCATAGGCTTTCACCGCACGGACATTTATAGCGATAAAAAATTTGAGGAAGTGAAAAAAAATGCCGATTGGCTCAAACAAGAACTCAATGTCGATGAGCTGTATAAAAAGAAAATAAAGACTTTGTTTAATGCCATTATGGATTTTTCAACCCAGCTTCAAATTTCAGTTAATGACGCACAATATGCCAAACGCATCGTAGCCTTGCAAATTGCCTCGCGAAAGATTGCTGAGGCGACTAAAAATATAGGACTTTTGCAGGAAAATATGCGTAAATTCTCCACAGGCAAAAACGCTCATCTTAAAAAAGAATACGATGCAATGCGTGTGGATTTAAGCAAACTTTTAAGGCTGATAGAACAGGTGCGAAATATGCCTAAAAAGGGCTTGAAAAATGCGAGGAAACTGCTTAAAAAGCAAAGGGCGTTTTTTGAGCGAGGCGATAGAGATGCTTTTATTGTCGTTGAGAATTTGATTCAAAAAAAGGCAATCACAGCAGCTAATGGCACTTCGCTTTTAAATGACTTATCTTTCATCAGCAATGTCGCCAAAGAGCTTATCTCGGCGATAAATCACATTTATGGGCTGAGTAAAAATGTCTCTGTGGAGCAAATGAGGAAAAAACGCAAGAAAAAATCCCACAAGCATAAAAAGCAAGACGCTTTAAATGGCAACTAGCATTGGAGTGTTTAGAAAGGGCAAATGCTAAATTTAGTGCTAAATTCAGCTTTTGCCCTAGAAAATGAGGCGAATTTCAGCACGGGCTTTTGACATTGAAAATATAGAATTTTAAGCACTTTGCTTGAAATTCTTGTCCCTGCTGCTGTAAATTCAAAAAAAATAAAAGGTTTAAACTAAATCCAGCGAAACCTTGCCGTTTTTTACCTCTCTTACCCTAACGCTTAATTCATCGCCCTCTTTGATACTGCCTTGAATTTTAGAGCTGTGAAGCAAACCATCAACCCCGTCTCGTAGCTCTATAAAAGCTCCAAATGGGGCTATGTTTTTCACGCGTCCTAAAAACTGCTCACCCACTTCAAAAGGCGGATAATCTTTTCTAAATTCTTTTTTTCTGCCGAATTTGCTTTCTTTTGAGGTGATTGAGATGATGTATTCTTTGGCGGCTTTGACTTGTTCTGTGCCTGCACCAGCGATTTTTACTTCGCCTTTTTCCCTGTCTAAATCAATAGAAACGCCGAATTTTTCGATGATTTCTTTTATAGTCTTACCCGCTTGTCCTATAATATCAACGATTTTTGAAGGGTCTACATTGAAAAGTTCAAGCTTTGGTAAAATTTCCTCATTGACAACAATGTCTTTTTCAGCTTCCTCCATAATGCCAAGTATGTGAAGTCTTGCTTCTTTGGCTTGATAAAGTGCTTTTTCCAGCGTTTCTTTATCTATGCCACCAAGCTTAATATCCATTTGAAGTGCACTTACGCCGTCTTTTGAACCAGCGACTTTAAAGTCCATATCTCCATCGTGGTCTTCCAAGCCCATAATGTCGGTTAAAATAGCCGCCTTACCCTCTTCAAAGATAAGCCCCATAGCCACACCAGCTACAAGTTTTATGCTCTCAACCCCAGCCGCACGCAAAGCCAAAGCCCCACCGCACACCGTAGCCATAGAGCTTGAACCATTGCTTTCTAAAATTTCGCTCACAAGCCTGATGACATAAGGATAATTTTCATCAATGCTTGGATACAAAGCCCTTTTAGCTAAATTTCCGTGTCCAAGCTCCCTTCTGCCCGGAGCTTTTATAGGACTTGCCTCACCGACTGAAAAGCCGGGAAAATTGTAATTAACCATAAATCTTTCAGCACTCGCACTCGTTTGAGTAAGCAAATCAAACATTTGAGCGTCATTTTCACTTCCCAATGTCGCCACGACAAGGGCTTGTGTTTGTCCTCTTGTAAAAAGACACGAGCCGTGTGCGTTTGGCAAAATATTGGTTTCTATGCTGATAGGACGCACATCTTTTAAGCCTCTGCCGTCTGCTCTTTTGCCCTCGTTGATGATGAGAGAACGCACTATGTTGCGTTTGACTTTTTGTAAGGCGGAGGTGATTGATTCTTCGTCCCATTCTTGTTCTATTGCTGTGTTTAAGCCTTGAATTTCTTTGGCGATTTTGTTAAGCTCGCTTGCCCTTTCACTCTTTGCCATTTGTCTAATGGCTTCACGCACTTTGTCAAGGTAGTTTTGCTCGATAAATTCTATGATTTGCAAATACTCATTTTCGACTTTAAATTCAAATTCTGCTGTTTTTTTATGTTTGCTAAATGCTTCCTCATAAGCATTTGAGCCATTTTCTATGGCTTTTTGAGCCAAATTTAAGGCTTGAAGTATTTCATCTTCGCTTAATTCATTCATTTTTTGCATACTTTGTCCGTCAATATCCACAAACGGAGCTACCACAGGCACAAAATCGCCCTCGCTTGGCAAAGAACGCATTTCTATCATCAAAAGTTCATCTTTCACGCCCGAAACAAACAAATCAAGCGTGCTTTGTTTGAGTTCGCTATTGCTAGGATTGAGCTTAAATTCATCGTTGATTCTTGCAATTCTCACACCACAAACAGGAGCTTTAATCGGTATGCCACTTAAAAAAAGTGCTACACTAGCAGCATTTAAGCTCATCACTTGCAAATCAACCTCACTATCGCAGGATAAAACCAAAACAACGATTTGCGTAGGGTAGGCATAGCCTTTTGGAAAGAGTGGGCGTAGGCTTCTGTCGATGATTCTTGCGGTAAGCGTTTCATTATCGCCCGGCTTGGTTTCTCTTTTGACATAACCGCCCGGAATTCGCCCTGCGGCGTAAGCTTTTTCAATGTATTGAACGGTAAGTGGCAGAAAATCCTCCTCCACAGGCTTATCCTCATAAGCAACCGTGGCTAAAACTACGCTTTTGCCTTGTCTTAACAAAACCGCCCCTGCGGCTTGTTTGGCGACTTTATCGACATCAAAAATTTCGCTGTGATTATTGACTTCAATGGTGTATTGCATTTTTTCTCCCTTGCTTTTGCTGTGTTATTATCTCATTTTTTAACTTTATTTTTGCTTTGTTTAAAAAAATAGAGTAAAAATTCGTCAAGTTTTTGCTTAAAATGCCTTAAATTTGGCTCTTTTCTTATTTAAAATTTTTACTGATAAAATGCAAAATATTAAGGCTTTTTTTGGTATCATTAGGGAAAAAATTCAGGATTTTTAATGAAAACTCAAAAAGATGTGCGTGCAGAATTTTTAAATTTTTTTGCGAGTAAGGGACATACTATCGTGCCATCAGCCCCGCTTGTGCCTGATGATGCGAGTTTGCTTTTTACTAATGCTGGAATGGTGCCTTTTAAAAGCGTCTTTACAGGTGAAATTCCACGCCCAAACCCTCCACGCAACACAAGTTGTCAAACCTGCATAAGAGCCGGTGGCAAACACAATGATTTAGACAATGTCGGCTACACAGCAAGACATCATACCTTTTTTGAAATGCTGGGAAATTTTAGCTTTGGGGATTATTTTAAAGAACAAGCCATTGATTTTGCTTGGGAATTTGTAACAAAGGTGCTTGAATTTCCAAAAGAAAGGCTTTTTGTCAGCACTCATCAAAGTGATGATGAAGCCTTTAAACTTTGGCAGAAATACCTCAAAAAAGAGCATATTTACCGCTTTGGCGACAAGGATAATTTTTGGCAAATGGGCGATACAGGACCTTGCGGACCTTGTAGCGAAATTTTTTACGACCAAGGCGAGGAGCATTTTGGCTCAAATGAAGATTATATGGGCGGAGATGGCGATAGATTTTTAGAAATTTGGAATTTAGTCTTTATGCAGTATGAAAGAAACGCTAAGGGCGAGTTACTGCCCCTGCCAAAGCCAAGCATTGACACGGGAATGGGGCTTGAAAGGGTTGTGGCTCTTAAAGAGGGGAAATTTAGCAATTTTGACAGCTCACTTTTTATGCCCCTTATCGATGAAATCGCAAGGCTTTGCAAGAAAAAATACCTCTATGAAAGTGGGGCAAGTTATAGGGTTATAGCCGATCATATTCGCTCGACTACCTTTTTACTCGCTCAGGGTATCAATTTTGACAAAGAGGGGCGGGGCTATGTTTTACGCAGAATTTTACGCAGAGCGTTAAGACACGGCTATTTGCTTGGTTTAAAAGAGCCTTTTATGTTTGCCCTTGTTGAAAGGGTTTGTGAGCTTATGGGCGGGCATTATGAGTATTTAAACGAAAAAAAAGACTTCGTTAAAGAGCAAATTTTGCTTGAAGAGGAGAGATTTTTAAGCACCATAGAAAATGGCATAGAAATTTTTAACGAGGAGCTAAAACGCACCACAAAGCTTTTTAGCGGGGAAGTTGCCTTTAAACTTTACGATACTTACGGCTTTCCTTTGGATTTAACCGCTGATATGCTGCGTGAAAAGGGCTTGGGCGTTGATGAGGCTAAATTTGATGCCCTGATGAGTGAGCAAAAGCAAAGGGCAAAGGCTTCGTGGAAAGGTAGTGGCGATAAGGCTGTAAATGGGGATTTTAAGGCTTTGCTTGAAAAATTTGGCGAAAATGAATTTATAGGTTATGAAAAATTCGAAAATAAAAGCCGCATTTTAGCCCTGATGAATGAGGAATTTGCAGAAGTTGAAACGCTTAAAAGTGGCGAAATAGGCTGGGTAATGCTTGATAAAACACCATTTTATGCTACAAGTGGCGGACAGGTAGGCGACAGAGGTTTTATCAATCAAAGCGAAGTTTTAGACACACATAAATTCTTTGGGCTAAATCTTAGTGCGGTTAAGGTGAGTGAGCCTTTACAGCTTGGCGATGAGGTTGAGGCGTGTATAGATAAGGACAAAAGAAGGCAAATCGCTCGTCATCATAGTGCTACTCACCTTTTGCACTTTGCTTTGCGTGAAATTTTAGGCACTCATATTACACAGGCTGGTTCTTTGGTTGAATTTAACAAGCTTCGCTTTGATTTTACGCATCACAAGGCTTTGAGCTTTGAGGAGCTTGAACGCATAGAAAATTTAGTCAATGAGTGCATTATGAATGCTGATGAGGCTGTTTTAGAGCAGATGAATTTAGATGAGGCGAAAAAAAGCGGGGCTATTGCTTTGTTTAACGAAAAATATCAAGACAGGGTGAGGGTTTTAACGCTTGGTAAAAGTAAGGAGCTGTGCGGTGGCACACATATTAAAAATACTGCTGAGATAGGCAGTTTTTACATAGTCAAAGAAAGTGGAGTGAGTGCTGGTGTGCGTAGAATCGAAGCTGTGGTAAGCAAAGCAGCCTTAGAATACGCTAAATCCTTTATGTTTGAGGTGCAAAATTTAAAAGAGGAGCTTAAAAGCACTGATACCCTAGCAGCTGTGAAAAAGCTTAAAGATGAAATCACAACTTACAAAAACAAGCTTAAAAATGCGAGTAAAAGTGAGCTTATAAGTGTGGATATAAAGGGTGTGCGTGTGTGTGTGGCAAGGGTAGAGCAGGGCGATATTAAGGCTATGATTGATAATTTTAAAAATGCTTATAAAAAGGCTGTGATTTTGCTCTTTCAAGTGCAAGAGGGCAGGATTAGCATTGCAGCTGGTGTAAAAAATGCCAATGTCAAGGCAAATGACTTAATCAAGCAAGTTTCCGCTCTTGTAGGCGGTAATGGCGGAGGTAGAGAGGACTTTGCCACAGCTGGTGGAAAAGATATAGCTCAAATTCAAAATGCTTGTAAATTAGCTTTAAAGCTCATTACAGAGGCGGTGTGAAAGGACATTGATGAAGATTGTTAAATTTATTTTTTCGCTCATTTTGCTTGTCATTGTGGGTGGTGGGGTATATGTGTTTTATTTGTTTTCAAATTCGGGTGTGGAAAATTACACTTTTAAAGATTTTAAACCACCGCTTACAAGTCAAATTTTTGATAAAAATGGCAAACTTGTCGCCAATGTTTTTGACAAAGAACACCGCTTTTATGTGGAGTATGAGGACCTTCCTCCAAGGCTCATTGAGGCGTTGATTGCTATTGAGGATACGGCGTTTTTCGAGCATAATGGTGTCAATACAGACGCCATTATGAGAGCATCGCTTAAAATGCTTCGTGCAGGTAAAGCCGTAGAGGGCGGTTCTACGCTTACTCAACAGCTTGTAAAAAACACCGAGCTAAGCCCAGAACGCACCATAAGCCGTAAGATAAAAGAAGCCCTTTTGGCGTATCAGCTTGAACTCAAACTCTCAAAAGAGGAAATTTTGGAGCGTTATTTAAATCATATCTTTTTTGGACACGGATATTATGGGATTAAAACGGCTTCTTTGGGGTATTTTCACAAGGATTTAAATGAGCTAAATCTTAAAGAAATGGCTTTGCTTGTGGGTATGCCAAAAGCACCAAGTTCTTATGATCCGACAAGGAATTTGAATTTATCGCTTTCTCGTGCAAATAATGTCATACAAAGAATGTTTAGCATAGGCTGGATTTCAGAGGCTGAATACAAAGAAGCCCTTGAATTTAAGCCCACAATTTATGATGATACACTCACACAAAATGCCGCACCTTATGTTGTCGATGAGGTGATTAAGCGTTTAGAGCCTCAAATTCCTGATTTTAAAACGGCTGGTTATAAGGTGGATTTAGCCCTTGATTTAGATGTACAAAAAATGGCTGAGGAGGCTTTGCGTTGTGGCTATGATGAGATAGTTAAGAGGGATAAAGATGCGAATTTAAGCACACTTAATGGGGCTATGGTTGTTGTGGATTATCAAAGTGGCGATGTTTTAGCCCTTGTAGGCGGGGTGGATTATAATAAGAGCAATTTCAACCGAGCTACGCAGAGTTTAAGGCAGCCGGGCAGTTCGTTTAAGCCTTTTTTGTATCAAATCGCTATTGATTTGGGCTATTCTCCTATGAATGAAGTGGCTGATATTTCAAGGACTTTTGAGGAGGGAGAGGATGATAATAAAACGATATGGAAGCCAAAGAATTTAGGCGGCAGTATGAAAGGCTTGGTTACTTTAAAAGACGCTCTAACGCACTCTCGCAACCTTGCTACCATAAATTTAGCCATAGATATAGGTTTAGATGTCGTTTATAAAAAGCTTTTAGCCTTTGGTTTTAGCGATAAAATTCCAGCCGATTTGTCCATAGTGCTTGGAAGTTTTGGAATTTCGCCTTTGGAATTTTCTAAATTTTATACTTTATTTGGCAATTACGGCGTGATTAAAGAACCACTTTTAATTAAAAGCGTGAGGGATAAAGAAGATAGTGTTATTTTAACTTATGAGAGCAATGCCACCAAAGTTGCCGAGCCTGAGCAGGTTTTTCTCACTCTTTCTATGATGCAAAATGTTATCAACCGTGGCACAGGAAGCAATGCCAGAGTCGGCGGTATAGAAATTGCGGGTAAAACAGGCACGAGTAATGACAGCATAGACGCTTGGTTTGTGGGTATAACGCCAGAAATAGAAGGCGTAGTGTGGTTTGGAAATGATGATAACAAGCCTATGAAACGCACAGAGGGCGGTGCGAGGACATCAGCACCTGTATTTAGGGAATTTTTGACAAAATATGTGAAAAAATTCCCACAAACAAGAAAATCTTTTAATATACCTGAGGGCGTAAGCAAGGGCAATTACAACGGCGAGAGTGAATTTTACACGCCAAAATCACCTTTCCCGCAAAGAAATATCCACTCCATACAAGATGATGAAATGCTCTTTTAAAGACTTACTCATTACGCAAAGTATCAAGCACATTGACTTGTGTGGCTTTGCGTGCGGGGTAATACGAGCTTATAGCTACGATGAGTGCCGCACCGATGAGGGCTAGGACAAAATCAACAATATCTAAATCCAGCAAAAGCTTACTTGAACCATACACATCAGCAGGTAGGGTGATAATGTCAAAATTTTCAAGTGCGAAAAGCACAGCAAAGGCAAGTAGCACTCCTGCGAGCATTCCGCTACCGCCTATGAGTGAGCCAAGTGCGAAAAATGCTTTTTTGATTTCACTTTTACTTGCCCCAAGTGCTAAAAGTAGGGCAATTTCCGCACGGCGATTCATCACTATCATCAGCAGGGAGCTTATTATATTAAGACTTGCAGCAAGTATGATGAGTAAAAGCACTATGAATAATGCTCTTTTTTCAAGGGCAAGTGCTGAAAATAAATTCGCATTTTGCTCCCACCAGCCAAAGACTATGTAATCCTCGCCCAAGTGGGCTTGAATTTTATCCTTATCCTCAAAGGGTTGAGGAGAGTCAATATGAACGCCGTTGTAATTGTTTTTGCGTCCTAAAACCTTACGCACAGCCTCAATATCAGCGTAAAGATAGGCTTTATCATAAAAGGCTAGTCCAGAAGAAAAGCTATGACGGACATCAAAACGCTTTGTCTGCGGCGTTACTGACAAGCCGTTGGGATTTAAATTTGAAAACATTACCAAAAGTTTATCATCTCTTTGCAGCTTAAATTCATCAACCAAAGCTTGTCCTACGAGTATGTCAAAGTCTTTTAATTCATCATTGCCAAGTGCTTTTGCCACGACTTTGTTAATACGCTTTTCATCTTTGCTATGCACGCCAAATAAAACGCCACCCTCAAAACGCCCCTTGCCCCTAGTGATGACTTGGGTGCTAATGTAGGGGCTGAATGCTAAATTTGGGAAATTTTCGCGTAAATTCTGCACCAAACTATCATCAACAGGAGTTCTTGCCTTTGAGATGACATTGAGTGGGTAATTCATCACCATAAAACGCTCTTGAAGCCCCTTATCAAAGCCATTCATTATAGCCATAGCCACCAAAAGCACACAAAGCCCAACACAAACACCCACAAAAGCTAACACCATAGACAGCATAATAAAAGGTTGTTCTTTATCAAACCTCAAATATTTAAAAAGCAAGTAATCCAGCACAGATTGTTTGTGTGTCGTTTTTTTCACGCTAAAACACCTTGTCTTGGTCCGCTTTTGCCGTGGCATTCTTTGTATTTTTTACCGCTACCGCAAGGGCAGGGGCTATTGCGTGGGACTTTTTTAAATTGTGCTTCGCCAAGCTTATCCTCATCAGCTCCCGTTTCAACGGCACTTTGCAGGACTTTGTCATTTTGTTCTTGGGCGTTTTGCTCTATGCTTTGAGTGCCACCCCTTGTGAAAACGACATTAAAGAGTATTTTAACGCTTTCAAATTTAATGCGTTCGACAAGCTCTAAAAAAAGATTGTAGCTTTCTTTTTTGTATTCTACAAGCGGGTCTTTTTGATTGTATCCGCGAAGTCCTATGCCCGTTTTTAGATTATCCATAGTGTATAAATGCTCTCTCCACGCACTATCAAGCACTTGCAAATACAAAATTCGCTCAACCTTGCTTTTATCAGCCTCGCTCAAATCTTTCATCTTGTTTTGATAAAATCTTTCCAAAGCCTCAACTAAATTTTGCTCCATTTCCATACTATTATAGCTTTCAAATTCCTCGTATTTAAGCTCTACGCCGCATTCTTGGGCGATTTTGTCTTTAAGTGCTTTAAAATCGCCCTCATTTTGCTCGTCTTTAAGAAAAAACTCTCTCATCGCATAATCTGCATATTCGTTGATATTTTGACTGACTTTATTGCTGATGTTAAAATGCTCGTCTAAAAGCTCGTTGCGGTATTTGTATATGGTTTTTCTTTGCTCGTTAGCGACATCGTCATATTCTAGCAAGTGCTTACGGCTTTCAAAGTGCATACTTTCCACCTTTTTTTGTGCATTTTCCACAGCACGCGTAACTATGCCACTTTCTATATGTTCGCCCTCTTGTATGCCAAGTCTTTCCATTATCGCTTTGATTCTATCGCCACCAAAAATTCGCAATAAATTATCTTCAAGGCTGAGGTAAAAGCGACTCATTCCCGGGTCTCCTTGTCTGCCTGAGCGTCCGCGAAGTTGATTGTCAATGCGGCGGCTTTCGTGCCTTTCAGTGCCGATGATATAAAGTCCGCCAAGTGCGCGAACCTCATCATCTATCTTAATATCAACGCCACGCCCTGCCATATTTGTGGCAATGGTTACAGCACTTTTTTTACCCGCATCGGCTATGATTAAAGCCTCTTGTTCGTGGTGTTTGGCGTTAAGCACATTATGGGCTATGCGTTCTTTTTTAAGCATTTCGTGCAAAAGCTCACTTCTTTCAATACTCGCCGTGCCTACTAAAACAGGCTGTCCTTTTGAATTTGCCTTTTTTATCTCATCAATGACGGCTTTAAATTTTTCTTTTTGGGTTTTGTAAATCAAATCGTGCTTATCCACTCTTTTAACGGGGATATTTGTTGGGATTGAGATGACATCAAGATGATAAATTTGGCTAAATTCCGTAGCTTCTGTTTGTGCTGTGCCTGTCATTCCCGCTAGTTTTTCATACATTCTAAAATAGTTTTGAAAGGTAATGTCAGCCAGAGTTTGACTTTCCTCTTGAATTTTGACATTTTCCTTTGCTTCCAAAGCCTGATGCAGCCCATCGCTAAACCTTCTGCCCTCACTCAAACGCCCCGTAAATTCATCGACAATGACAACTTCTTTATTCCGCACCACATAATGCACATCTTTTTCAAAAAGATTATGTGCTTTTAAGGCTTGGTCGAGTTGATGGGCTAAAATCGCATTATCAAGGCTGTATAAATTCTCCACGCCAAAAAGACTTTCAGCCTTTGAAATTCCAGCTTCTGTGATGAGTATGGTGCGGTTTTTCTCATCGACAACAAAATCCCCGCTAGGCTTGGCGTCTTTGTTTGCCAAATTTGGCGGAGGCATTTGCCCTCTTTGCATTTTACGAGCCACTTCATTTGCCTTGATATAGCCATCAAGGGTGCGATTTGTAGGACCGCTGATGATAAGTGGCGTTCTTGCCTCATCAATCAAAATGCTATCCACCTCATCAACGATGACAAAATGATGTCCCCTTTGCACCTTATCATTTGCCGTGAATTTCATATTATCACGCAAAAAATCAAAGCCAAATTCGTTATTTGTGCCATAAGTTATGTCGCATTCATAAGCGTGTTTGTGGGATTCATCGCTGTTTGTGCTAGAAAGCACAACGCCCACGCTAAAACCCAAAAAATTATAAATTTCGCCCATTTGCTCGGCATCTCTTTTAGCCAAATAATCATTCACCGTTACGATATGAACGCCCTTGCCGCTCATCGCATTAAGCACCACAGGCAGCGTAGCCACAAGAGTTTTACCCTCCCCCGTTTTCATTTCAGCGATTTTACCCTCGTGAAGCACCATACCACCGATGAGTTGCACATCAAAATGACGCATATTAAGTGTTCTTTTACTCACCTCACGCACTATGGCAAAAACATCGTTGAGTATGCTATCTATGTCAATTTCTTTGTTTAACACCTGCTCTTTGAGGGTGGCAAAATAGGCTTTTAGCTCATCATCGCTCATCGCTTGATATTTGCTCTCTAATGCGTTGATACGCTCTACTCTTTTGAAATACTTTTTGATTTCCCTGTCGTTTTTCGTGCCAAATATCGATTTAATCACTTTTAGAAACATTTTTTACCTTTAATGCAGTAAATTTATAATGAGATTATAACCACAATTTAATAAAATTTGGCTACAATAACGCCAATAAATTTAATTTTTGGAGAAAATGATGAAAATCTTTGTCTTTTTACTTTTTGCCTGTGTGCAAATTTTTGCTTTTAGCACCGATTATAAAAGCTTTTCGAGCGATTTTACTCAAAGGGTGCGTTCGATGAATTCAACCATAACCTATAAAGGCAACTTCATCATCACCAAAAAAGAAGCCTTTTGGAACTACAAAGAGCCGAACAAAAAGCAAATTTTCATCAACAACACGCAGGTTGTCATTTTAGAGCCTGATTTAGCCCAAGCCACATACAGCACACTTAATGATACGCCAAATTTAACTCAAATTTTCCAACAAGCAAAAAAAGTTTCAGCGACAAAATACGAAGCAAAATATCAAAAAACAAATTACACCATTTCTCTTGAAAATGATGAGGTAAAAACCATATCTTACAAAGATGAGCTAGGCAATGATGTGCTGATAACCTTGCAAAATCAAAAACGCAACACGCCGATAAATAAGAGTTTATTTAATCCAAAAATCCCACCAAATTACGATGTGATAAAATAATTTGCCCTTTTGCTCTTGGCAAAAAGGCAAATGCTCGTTAAGAACGAGAACTTGGAGTGTCGTGGATAATGCTAACTTCGCCTTTTATGTCGCTTAAAAGGGCGCAAGCTGCCTCTGCACCGCTACCGATAGCACAAGTAACCATAGTCGTTACCCCACTTGCCAAACCTGCTGCATAAACGCCGTCTTTAACAAGCTGTCTGCCTGTGGTGGCAAGGCGAATTTTATTTGGTTTATTCATCAATTCGTGAGGCTTAACTATATCACCAAAGCCCTTAATGTCAAATCTTGAAGCCCCTGTCGCAAGGATAACATAGTCTGAATTTAGGTTTATCCCCTCGCCCTTGCTTATAAAAGCACCCTTTGAGCCGCTGATTTCGCTCACCGTGCCTTCGATATAGCTTACTTTAAGCAAAGTATCAATTTGCTTTTTTGTTTGTTCGATGATGTCTTTGCCCTTAATGCCCTTTGGAAACAACGGCACATTGTAAATGGCTACGGCATTTAAGTCGGCTTTGCCATCATCAACTATGCTAATATCAAAGTCAAGCTCAGCACTTTTTGCACTTGCTAAAACCAAAGCCGCACTAAGCCCTGATATACTTCCGCCTACAATCACAACTGATTTTTTCATTTTTTGTCCTTTTGAATGAATTTTTGAAAGCACATTTTAACGCAAAGAAACAAATAAACGATAAATAAAGCCTTATTTTCTTTTGCTTCTTTTTTTGCTTGTATAGCTTGTAAAATGCTGCGTTTTTGTGCTAAAAAATGCTTTAATTTTTAAAGATGACTTTTATTTATGCGTTTAAACCCTGTAAAAATTGGCTTTCAACGCCTTGCAAAAGTTTTTTAAGCAAATTGCCTTTATCAAAGGCTAAATTTGTTTGTAAATTTTTACTTACTATACTTTGCAATTTTTCCCTTTGTTTAAAAACTTCAAACAAATACCCTAAATTCTCATCTTTCAAAGCATTTTCATCAAATTTTATATTTTCATCATACATTTTATTATTGATAAAAAGAATGCGTTGTGCCTTACCTTGTGCGTTTAGAATTTGCGTAAAGCCTATGCTTGTGCCATCATCAAGCTTTAAGCTTTGCGTTGAATTATTATCCCAATAGCCCTTTATTATGCTTAAATCCTGCATTATTTGTGCTGTGGGCAAGCCTTGTATTTTATCGCTCACATAGTCAAAAAATGTCATCGCATTCATAGCTGTGCTTGTTCCAAGCATAAAATAATTATCAATGGACTTAATAAGGGCTTCATCATCAATTTTAGAAGCTTTAACTTGGCTTTTAATCTCGTTTAAAGTGGTTTGATTGCCTTGAATTTGTCCTGTGAAAAAGATATTCATCGTGCTGGTATAATAGCCAAGTTCGCTATTTTCGCCTTGTTCTATGCTTACAAGATGGCTTATTTTATCGATGAGTTCTTTTATCCTGCTTAAAGCATCAAGATATGCACTTTCGCTGACTACTCCTTGTTTTTGGCTTAACTTGCTTGAAAAAGGCGTTTTAGAATTTGTTGGGTAAATGTCTCGTATTTCACCCTCATCAAAATATTTTTCCACTTTTTTAGCCGTTATGGTAAAGCTTTGTGAAAATGAAAGTCCTTTTGTCTGGTTATTTTGGGCTAAATTTGCTTTGTTTTTACTCTCATTTAAAATATTTGCGTAATTTATAGAGGCGTTATGTATTTGCATTATGAATTTTTCTCCTTTGGCGATAATTTCGTAAATTATAAAAAGTTATTTTTTAAACTAAATTTGTTTCTTTGTTTCTTTATAAAATTGCTTATTGTGTAAAATTTACACAAATTTTTTTTAAATTTAAAATAGCTTTCACACCCTCTCACCTTGCAAGGAATTCGTCTCATCAGCACTATTTAAAAGCCCTTTGAGTGAATTTACACCCTTTAAATTTGTTTCTTTTAAAGAGCTTAAAAATTCTTCATTTTTTTGTTTTTGTTTGGCTTGATACATAGAAAATTCAATTTCTGCTTTAAATTTAGCCCAAAATATATCCAAAAGACTTTGATTTTTAGCCTTTAAAGGCTCGTTTTCAGGCATATTTTTCACAACTTCAAGGGCTTTTTCTAAATCAAGTTTAATATTCGTTACGCTGTAAAGCACAACGCCACCATACGCCTTTTTATCGCCACTAAAACTATGAAAAGCTATTTCAATATCGCCCTCAAAGCCCTCCAAATCTTCAATCCTAGAATTTTCTATCTCATTTAAAAGTGAAATTCTCTCGCTTGTGCCTAAATTTCCAGCCTTTGCGAAATAAATTTTATAGTCTCTATCCCCATCGTCAAAGCCGCCGACAAATCCTATTTTGTCATATTTTTTGACATATTCATCTGTTTTTGGAGCAAATTTAGCTGCTGTGCTGAAAAATTGTCCGTCTATGGTGTGAATATTTGCTTGTATGTAAAAATATTGCGAAGTTGCGTTAATTTGAACTTCGCTAATTTGTGCCTTTGTGCCATAAACTGCGTAATCGTCAAAAGCTTTCATTAAAAAAGACAAGACAAAGCCTTGCTTTTTTGTATCCAAAGCACTAAAATCAATCTTTCCGCCTTGCGTATCTTTGAGTTCATTAAGGGCGGTAGTTATTTGTTGGGCTATGTGATTTTGGCTATTTTCGGCGAAAATTTTATCAAACAGCTCTCTATCAACTTGCATTCCCTCGTTTTTTTCAAGCAAACGCTGAAATTCACTATCGATAAATTCTTTACTATCTCTAAAAACAAAGGGATTTTCCTCAATACTAAAAGTCGTGCCAAAGCTTGTTCTATCAAATCGTATGTAAGATTGCGTCATATTTATCCTTTTTGCAAATTTAAGCAAAAATTGTGCCAAAAGGGTATTATTTTTTAAGAATTTGGCGTAGTTGGAGTAGGGAGGCGATGAGGAATTCCTTTTTGATGAGCTTTGAATTTGTTTTGATTTCAAATTCGCTTTCAAGCAAAAGTTTAAAAATTTGATGATACTGCTTAATGTTTAGCTGCATTGCCTGAGTGCTAAGCTTACTTGCAATTTGTGGGGGTGGGGCATAGCCTAAAATATCTTTAAAATCGGCATTGCCGTGAGTTTTCATATATAAGGCTATTTTAAAAAGCCTGTAAAAGCTTGAATTGAGCGAATTGATAAGGGCGATTTCATTAAAATTATCCAAAACTTTTTCCAAATCATCTTGCAAACTCTGCCCCTGTAAAATCTTTTCAAAAAAAGCATCAAAGCCCACTACACTGAGGCTAAAACTAAATTTTTCTATGGTTTCCTCGTTGATATTTAAACCAGCAAATTTATTAAGCTCACTTGCGGCAAGGTATAAATTCTCGTCAAAATTGTTGTATAAAGTATAAAGAGCATTTTGTGTAGCGTTGATTTGAAGCTCTTTTGCACGAAGTGAGAGTAGCTCAACGCCCTCTTTGGCACTATTTGGGGCAAAAAATCTTGCAAAATAGTTTTCAAAAATCTTTTCAAGTTCAGCTTGTTTGCTGCCCTCATCGTAAAGTTCAAATAAAAAATGATTGTTCTCATCTTGTTTGCAAAGCCTAATCAAGCTTTCAAGCTCCTTTTTGCTGGGCTTTTTGCTGCATTTGATTTCAAGCAGTTTTTTCTCACTAAAAAGCGAGGCACTGCCTAAATAATCACTCGCCCTTGCAAAGTCATACTCCTCAAAATAAAGGCTTAAAAGCTCATCAGCTGCATACTTTGCCTTTATGGCGTTGGCAAAAAGCTCGGTTTGAAAATTATCCCCGCCATACAGGGCGAAAAAATTGGGAAAGTTTTTGTCTAAAAGTAGTCTTTGCAAGTCTTTTCTATACATCATCAGCCTTTCTTTCTAAACTTCGGTGGAATTTGGCAAAAATTTTCGCCATTACAATGTCAGCATCGGTGATGATGAGTTCGATTTTTTCAAGTAGATTGAGATTATTTTGCGTTAAAATAAGCTCAGCCCCCTTTATCTCATCATCAAGCTTGGCTATGGTGATATTTGAATTTTCGATGACATAGGCTTTAAATTTCTTGCCAATTTGCGTTTTCGCCCACCTTGCAAATTTCCTATCCATAAAGTCAAACGCCACCTTATCCGCCTCTCTTTCCAAAACGCTTAAATTCTCGCAAGTGCTTTGAATGTTTAAAAGCAGGTAGTTAAAGCCCTTTTCATCATTTTTCATTTTTGCTTTCAAAAGCCTGTGTAAAATCAAGTCAGAATACCGCCTAATCGGGCTTGTAAAATGACAATACCGCTCAAAGCCCAAGCCAAAATGCCCCGCATTTTCACTCGCATATTCAGCCTTTTTTTGAGCCTTGATGATGAGCTTATCCACCTCGCTGCGAAGCTGAATTTCATCAGCCAAGCCTTGAATATTTCTTATCAGCTCGGCTAGATTGGGCTTGAATTTCACATCAATGCCCAAAGAAGCAAGTTCGCCTAAAAGCTTGTCTATCTTTTTGCTATCAGCGGCGAGGTGATTTCTAAAAATGCCCGTGTCAATGAGCTTTGCAGCAGCCTTGTTCGCTAAAAGCATACAATCTTCAATCAAACGATGAGACGGCGTGTCCTTTTCATACCTCGTAGCAAGCAAGTGATTTTGCTCATCAAGGCTCATTTTCAGCTCATCAGTTTGAAATTCAAAGGCATTTTTCAAACGCCGTTTTCTCTCTTTTTGCATAAGGTTAAAAAGCTCATAAAGCCAAGAAAGCTCCTTTAAATTCGCCCTTTTATCCAGCAAAATATCCACCTCATCGTAGCAAAATCGCCGTTTTGAGTTGATGATAGCCTCGAAAAGCTCCTCTTTACACACTTCATCATTTTCATCAAAGCTGATTTTAAAGCAATAAGCAAGTCTGTCCTCATTTGGCTTTAAAGAGCAGATATTTTCGCTTAAATTTCGCGGCAGCATTGGCACGGCTTTGTGCGGAAAATATATGGAAAATCCTCTATTTCTAGCCTCTTTATCTATCGCACTATAAGCAAAAACATACTCGCTCACATCGGCAATAGCCACAAACAATGTTTTTTCCTTGCTATCATAATAAATAGCATCGTCAAAGTCCTTTGCGTCTATGGGGTCTATGGTGCAAAAGCTTAAATTTCTTAAATCCACCCTTTGCGGATACATACTCGCATCGACAAAATCGCCATTTGCCCTTGCCTCATCTATGCAAGTGCTGCTAAATTCATCGTTTTTATTGTAAAGGGCGAGTGCAATTTTCTCATCAATGCTCTCATCATCAATATGCCCTAAAACTTCGGTAATGGCGTTGTTTTCATTTTCTATTTTAAGCACAGAGCCTAATGGCAGGGCTTTTAAGGATTTTTGACTTGCTTTTAAAGCCACATTCAAGCCCGTTTTAACATTCATTCCAAGCACAGCTTCGCCGTAACGCTTTGTAACTACCAAAGAAGTGGCGTTTGCTCTATGTAAAACCAAAACGACTTTGGCACTAGGACGCTTTTTCTTTATGGGTAAGAGCTTACAAGCGACTATGTCGCCGTAGTTTGCACCCTTTAAGTATTTATTTTCTATCAGTAAATCCCTTGAAAAAGCCTCATCAAATGGGCGTAAAAAGCCCGTGCCTTTGCTTGAAATGTCTATTTTCCCAAAGACAAAGCCATTGTTAAGGTATAGTTTTTCTTTGTATTCTTTGACGATTTGATTTTTTAAAAGCTCTCTTGCACTTTGCTTGTATTCGTTTGAAAGCTCTTTAAAACGCATACCAAAGGATAAATTCCGTAAAAATTCTCTCACTTTTTTTCTTTATAATAAATTTATAGCATTTTACTCAAATTTTATAAAATTCTTTTGAATTTTGATTTTATTTTTTAATCCCTTGAAAAATGCCTTTGCTTGTGCTATAATTTGCCTTTTAAATCGAAAATAGAAAGTAAAATTTGAAACCACAGCTTAAATTTAGCCTTTTGGCTTTGTTTGTTTTTATCCTTGTTTTTTGGTTTTTGCTGAGTGAGAAAATGCCTAAATTGGTGATAGATGAAAATATCACCGAGCAAAACGCCTCCTTGCAAGTCTTTACCCCAGAACAAAACGCTTCAAAAGAGCAAATTCAAGGCTTGTTTGCTGATTATGCACCCGGTGAGCTGAATTTAACGGCTTTTATTTATCAAATGCCTTTGGAATTTAACACCAGCTTGAAAAACCACACCAATTTAATCTTTGATGCGAGTAAAATAGGGCTTTTTGCCTATACGGATATTTTTACTCCCATTCCTAGCCATTATTTTGATTTTTTTAGAAAAAATGAGGAGAGCAAAAGCCCTAAAAAAGACACTAAACCCAAGCTTTGCATTATCATTGATGATATGGCAAACGCCCAGCAGGTAAGGGCTTTAAAAGCCACAGGCTTAAAACTCACGCCAAGCTTTTTTCCTGCTGATAACACCCACCCCAAAACGCCTATTTTAGCCCGTGAATTTGACTTTTTTATGGTGC
This sequence comes from uncultured Campylobacter sp., assembly GCA_964607975.1. Taxonomy (GTDB): domain Bacteria; phylum Campylobacterota; class Campylobacteria; order Campylobacterales; family Campylobacteraceae; genus Campylobacter_D. The sequence continues at coordinate 42,016 of CAZSMF010000002.1, forward strand.
ATTTGCCCCTTGCTGCGATGAATTATCATTACGAGGAGAGGCAAACGCTTAATCCAAGCGACTCCCAAGAGCTAATCAATGCCAAAATCAGCCAAATAGTCAGGGATTTTCACGGCGTAAAATTCATCAACAACCACACAGGAAGCCTTTTCACAGATGATGCAGGGGCTATGAGAAAGCTTTTTCGGGCTTTAAAGGCTTATGGGCTTGTTTTTGTGGATTCTATGACTATCAACACCTCAAAAGGTGCTTTAATCAGCAAGGAATTCGGGCAAAAGCCTATAAAAAGGGACATTTTTTTAGATAATAGCAATGAAATAGAGGCTATAAAAGCAAAGCTTAAAGAAGCGGTGCATTTAGCACGAAAAAGAGGCTTTGCCATAGCCATAGCCCACCCAAAAGCAAACACTTTCAAAGCCTTAACCCAAAGCAAAGCCCTACTTGAAAGCGTTGAGCTGGTGTATTTAAATGAGTTGTATGAAAATCCTTGAAAATGTGCCAAAAGAGCTTTTAGAGCTTGAAAATCCCGTTCGCAGACTTTATTACAAGGGCGATTTATCCTTGCTTGATAAGCCAAAAGTCGCTATCATAGGCTCTCGCAAAATGAGCGTTTATACGAAAAATTGCGTTTTAGAACTTGCTAGTCTTTTAAAGCAAGTTGGCGTTTGTGTGGTTAGTGGAGGTGCATTGGGCGTTGATATTTACGCTCATCAAGGGGCATTTCCCTCCACCATAGGCGTTTTTGCCAATGGTTTAAATAAAATTTACCCCAAAAACAACGAAAAAATGATTAAGCAAATATACGAAAACGCCCTTGCTTTAAGCGAAAATGAGCCAGATTACTCGCCAAAGGGCTATGATTTCTTGCTTAGAAACCGCATAATCATCGCCCTGTGTGATAATATCATCATCGCTCAGGCTGATTTTAAGAGCGGTTCTTTGCATAGTGCGAATTTAGCCGTCAAACTTGGCAAAAAAGTCTTTGTCCTCCCGCAAAGAAAAAACGAAAGCGAAGGCACAAATAGCCTTTTAGAGCAGGGCAAGGTGCGTTTAATCAACGATTTTAAAGCCTTTGCCCTGAAATTTGGCGATTTAAAGGAAAAGATTGAGCCAAAAGACGAGCTTTTACGCTTTTGCAAAAATGGCATTAGCCTTGATGAAGCCTTAAAGCGATTTGGCGAGAAAATTTATGAGTATGAATTGGAGGGTAAAATCGAAATTTGCGGCGTTTTGGTGAGGGCAAAATGAACGCCCTTGCCCTTGATTTAGGCTTAAAACGCATAGGCGTAGCCTTGTGTATAAACGAAAAAATCGCCATTCCGCTTAATGCAGTGCTTCGCAAAAACCGCACACAAGCAGCCAACGAGCTAAAAGCCCTCATCAAAGAACACCACATAAGCTTACTCATCGTTGGCATTCCCAAAGGAGCGAGCAGCCAAGAGGAGATGAGTAAAAGAGTGTCGCATTTTGTGGCTTTGCTTGAATTTAAGGGTGAGATTAAATTTGTCGATGAAAGCTTTACGAGCAAAGAAGCAGCCGCATTTGGCGTAGCTAACTTACGCAAGAAAGACGGCAGATTAGACTCCCTAGCCGCACTAGTGATGATAAAGGAGTATTTTAACTTATTGTAATGATTTATTAAAACCCACCAAACCCTTTAAACCCAAAATAAAATTCATTGCCTAGCTTAAAAATATTTTGACTATATATAAATGTAAGATAAATTTTAAAAAAAGCATTAAAAAATTCTTTGTATTTCGACATTTTTTAAAAAAAATTTACAATTTAAGCTTAATTTTATTGACAAATGGGGGGGGGCATTGATATAATTAGCCTCGTAAAAAAATTTTCGAAAAGGAGTCATTATGACTAAAAAAGGCATTATGCTTTCTTTGGCGACTATCGCCATTTTAAGCGGGACAGGTGCGGTTGCGGCTGATGTCAATTTAGACAATGCTGCCCTGACAGGCAAAGGAGACGACAAAGGCGTTTATAAGCCTGATGTCGCTTCTGCAACAGACGCTGACAAGGTAACTATCAAAGCTACCATAGACAAAAGCGTAGCTACGGATATGACAGAGCTAGTCATCGACACAAAGGGTGCTGTGGAAGTTGGTGCGACAACAAACGCCGCCGAAGTAACACTAGGTGGGAAAACAGCTGGTGGCACAGACGGCTATGGCTTTACCATTTCAGGTAAAAGCTTTACCACAGCCGGTGCGTCAGGGCAAGAAACAAAGATAAATGTCAATGCAGACAGCTCTATCAACACCTCAGCCGGTGCAACCATAGGGGCAAATTCAAGCATTAACATTGCCGAGGGCAAAACCCTTACCATAGACGCCAAAGACGGCTTGACAAACAGCGGGGCTATTTCTGTGGGCGGAACGCTTAATGCGGGTAAGATTACCAGCACTGCGGGAAGTATCACGCTTGGTTCAGGTGCAATTCTTAATGTCAATGATACTTTCTTAAACGGCACAGCCACTGAGGAAAACCACGACTTTAAATTCACCGAAGGCACTGGAAAATTGACTTTAAGTGAGGGTAGTAAAGTGAATTTTAATGGTAAAGACAATATTTTAACAGCAAAAAATATTGACTTAACAAAAGGTGGCGAGTTGAATTTGAATGATACAGCCATTCTCAGCCGACAAAACAGCAGCACAGGCGATTTGTCTGATGCTAATGCCTTTAAATTGAAAAAAGGCAATGTTAATGTTGGATTGACAACTGGCGGAAATGCTAGTGCGATGCCCGGACACAATGATGGCGATAGAATACAAACTATCGAATACATTAAAGCCGAAAAAGCTGATACAGGCAAAATCAATCTTAACGGCAACTATTTATCTGTGATTAAGATTGACGCAGACGCAAAGCACTTTAATTTTAGCAATAATGGAGGCATTGTATTTAACACCCGCCTTGTCGAAGCTGATGGCGAAACCAATACAATCACACAAGATAAAAGTAAGGGTTCAAACATCACAGGCAAAATAGAATTAAACGGCGAATCCTCGTTAATGTTTAACAAAGGCAGTTTTGCGACAATCGAGGAAATCGACACAAAAGGAGGAAAGCTTCATTTTCACGGCGGCACTTTAAGCGTGAAAAACCTCAATGCCAATGCAGACGATATAAGGTTTGATTCTGATATATCGGGTAATACAGCACTAGGAGGCACACTTCAAATCGCCAATAACGGAACTGCTAATGTTAATGGTTCGTTAAGACTTACTGATAACGAAAAAATCGAAATCGCCGCTGCAAGTGGTAGTGATAAAGCGGGAAGTTTCAATCTCAGCGACACTCTCAGTGTAGTAGGAACAGGAGAAGTCGCACTTAACGGTGGAACTTTTACTGCCAATAATATTGGCGTAAATGAAGAGGGAAAAATCAAGCTTGGCGGTGGAACTTTGAATGCGAATTCTATCAGTGTAACTGACGCAGCTAAAAACCTCGATTTAGCAGAGGGTGGGACAATCAACTTCAAAGGAGGCTCATCGACTTTGGGCGGTAAGACTGAAACCACAGCTGCAAAAGACACTAAATTCAATGTTAAAGGTGGCTCTGTAAGCTTTGATGAGTTAAAACTCACTGATGAGAAGGGCATACTTTCACTTGAAGAAAATGGTGTGGTAAATGTTAATAAACTCACCGCAGAAAAAGCTGCAAGTCTTGCTTTAAAAAGCGGAACGCTTAACTTTAAAGCTGGAACAGAGGATAAGAAAAATGCCTCTGAAATCAAAGAACAATTGACTTTCAGTAATACAGAAAGCAATGTGAATTTGAATTTCGAAAAATACAGCGAGGTAACTTTCACCAATGGACTTGATATGTCAAACAATAAAGGTGCGTTTAATGTAGAAAAAGACGCCCTTGTAAAGCTTGGCACAGCTGGTGATAAAGAGCTTAAAGCAAGTGAAATCACACTTGGTGGCACTTTACAAGCAAACAAGCTCAGTGCAGCGACAAGCATAGACAGCAAAAAGCTTAATGTAAATTTTGGCGACGGTGCTAAAATAAGCATAGAGGGAAGCTTGGGCGATACTGCTAAATTCACACTTGGCACAAAAGAAGATGCCGATAAAAACTATCAAAACTTCCTTGGCGAAACAAGCGAAGCTATCTCTGTGAAAACTGCTGGAAATGTTTTAAGCCTTGATGCAGGTGGCATTAACGCTAATGCAGAGCTAAAAACAGAAAGTGGCGGTAAAATTCGCTTTAATGGCGGTTCTCTTAATGTCAATAGCAAACTTACCATAGATAATAGTGCTACTGGACTTGAATTTGCTGAGGGCAAAAGCGGGACTTTGAATTTCAACAAAGGCGATAGCACTATCACCGCAGGAGGACTTAACCTCACTGATAGTAAGGTAAATGTGGCTATCGCTAATGGAGCGAGTTTGGCTTTAACAGATAAAGCAGCTTTAAAAGGTAATGGCAATGCTATCGCCCTTGGTAAATATGCTGCTATCAGCGTAGATGGTAGTGCAACAGGCATAGAAAAACTTGAAGGCAATGGAGCAATCACTGGGGATTTAAGCCTTGCGAAAAACACCATTTTGGGTATAAGAACTGCAAAAGACGCTGATGGTAACTTACAAGAAATCTCCACAGGTAAAATTTCGACTGCTGATACCAAAGAGGGTGCTACACTTGCCTTTGGCAGCGGAAGCGTGAATTTAAAAGGTGGCACAGAAAGTGCTAGTCTTAAACTCAACAACGAGGGCTTTGCGAGTGATTTACAACTTGCAGAAAACGCTGTGCTTGACATAAATAGCGGAAATATCAATGTAAAAGGTGCTTTAAGCGTAGCCACAGGCAAAGAAGCTACCGTAAAAGTAAGCAACGCCACAGCGAATTTCAATGGCGGTTTTGCAACAACTGACTATGTGAAAAAATTCGAGCTTAACGGCGGAACTATCAATGTCAAGGGCGATTTCACAGGCACAGATTTAGATGTAGCTCATGTGCAAACCAATGCTAATGGCATTAGTTCAAGCTTTAATATAAGCGGTGCAGCAGACATTCAAAACTCAAAATTCGCCATAGTGCCTTTGGTAGATACAGGAGCGACAAGCTATAAGGTGCTTTCAGCGAAAAGTTTAAGCCAAAGCGGCAATACAGGTGAATTTAGAGTGAGAGCTTCTGTGAAAGAAATACTCAACAAATACGGCTTACAAGCTGATGATGCGACTAAAATCAAAGACGAGGATAAAATCGTTGATGCGGTGGATAGCTCTATAAAAGTAACAGTAGAAGCTGATAAAAACAATCTCTACCTCAAAAGAGAGCTTAACACCAACTCTTTGGGACAAATCAAAGCTGATAGCATACAAGCTGACATTGACGCTTTAAATGCTTTACTTGCGGATACAGACATTGTCAATGCAGGTGATAAAGACACCGTGCTTAAAACCGCACAAGATAAGCTTAACGCTCAAAAAGTAGCTGCTCCAAGCCAAAAAAATAGCGAAATCGCAGCTGAACTTGGCGGGGAAAACAGCGACATACTTCTTTCAGCCTTTGGACAATACGACAATACCGGTGCAAGAGATACAAACACCAAAAACGCTGTGGCTCTTGACATACTTAAAAATGGCGGTAATGGTTTAGTCAAAGACATCAAAGAAAACGCTGCTTCATCAGCCAATATGGCTTCAAGCACTTCAAGCATAGTCAATGTCATCAACCTTTCTAACAATATGGCAATAGGCGGCAGAATAGCCCAAGCGAACAATCCTTTCGGCAACTACGCTTCACTTGACGGGCTAAAACTCGCTTCTTTATCTGGTGATATGCCACTTTACTATGCCAATAACGGCTTTGAAAATGGCTTTTGGGCAAATGCTGTTGGCGGACTTAACAAAATCGAGGGCGAAAGCGGTTCTCTTTATGGTTTAAGTTTGGGCTTTGACAAACAACTTGACAGCACACTTTTGGGCTTTTATTTAAGCTATGCAATGGCTAATTTAAATGACAAAACCGTAGAGCAAGGCTCTCAAAATATCCAAGTGGGCTTGTATGCTTCTTTCAATCAAAGAGATATAGAAGTTAATGTTAAAGCTTACGGACAAACTGCCATTACTGAAACCACAGCATATAGAGGTAATGACGAGCATAATACAGCAGAAGCTAGATTTAACAGACTTTACGCTGGAATCAGTGCTGATGTGGGGGCGATTTTTGCTTTCAATGAAAACAAAACCTTTATCAAACCTTTCGTAGGCGAAAACTACTACTACGCTCATACACCTGCATATAAAGAAAGCGGTGTAGCGGCATTAGATGTAGCCAGTGCGAACAATCACGCATTAAGCTTTGATGTGGGTGTGGATGTAAGGCATTATTTTGGTGCAAATTCATTCATCTACCTTACTCCGTCTGTTGAAAGATATGTAGTTAATAGCGGTGGGGACTTCACAGCAGGTTTCCTTGGCTCTGATACAACCTTTACTATCGAGGGTAAAAGCAGCACAAAAACTTATGTGCAAGGCTTGATAGGCGGTAATATCAGTTTGAGCGACAAATTCAATATCAACTTGGGCTTTGGAGCGAAAAAAATCCTCACAGGACAAATCGAAAATGCTGAGGGCGATAAAAAAGACGAGTTGTATTTGAGCGGAAATTTGGGGCTTAAATATAGATTTTAATCAAGCTTTAACTTGAATGGCAGAGGTTTTTAAAAGCCTCTGCTTTTTTGAGTTTTTGTTTTGAGTGTTCTTTTATTATATTGAGGTTTCGCCTTGTCATATTGAGCGTTAGCGAAATATCTCTTTTTAAAGAAATGTTTCTTTGTGATGAGATTCTTCGCCTACGGCTCAGAATGACAAAATAGCGTGTCATTCTGAGCTTTGCTTGTCAAAGCGAAGAATCTCTGTTTATGAGATACTTCGGCTTTGCCTCAGTATGACATAGTGGATATGTCATTCTGAGGCTTGTTTATCAAGCCGAATAATCTAAAAGGAAAGATTGTGAGATACTTCGCTACGCTCAGTATGACATAAAAAGTCAAAACGACACAAAACGAGTAAAACCCTTATTTGAAATTCTTTTAAAGAGTTTCAAACAAGGGCTTTATCCAAGTCCTTGTAAGGTCTCCTTTCTAGAATGGGTCTTTGCGAGGGGTTTAACCCCTTGCTTGCCTTTTGGGAAACCCTTTCGATAACAACTATCCCCGTTCTTTGCGGGGATTTTCGTTTTTTGCCCTTTTTTAATCCATTTTAGCTATAATGTGCTTTTAAATTCAACAAAGGCACAAAAATGCAAAATTTAATAAAAGAGCTTGAAAGTGGTGGCAGGATAAGCGAGGAAAATGCTTACAAACTTTATGAGCTTAATCTTTTTGATTTAGCCAAATTCGCCCAAGAAAGACGCGAAAAATTGCACGGCAAAAAGGTGTATTTTAATATCAATCGCCACATTAACCCCACAAATATTTGTGCGGATACTTGTAAATTCTGTGCTTTTTCAGCACACCGCAAAAATCCAAACCCTTATATGATGAGCTATGAGGAGATTATGAGTGTGGTTGATGAGACGGTAAAGCGAGGCACAAAGGAGGTGCATATAGTCTCCGCACACAATAAAAATAGCTCACCGCAATGGTATTTGGAGATTTTTAAGATGATAAAAAGCAAGTATCCGCAACTACATATTAAAGCGATGACGGCGGCGGAGATTGACTTTTTAAAGAGGCGTTGGGGTATGAGCTATGAGGAAAGCATTGAAAAGATGATTGAATACGGCGTGGATTCTATGCCCGGTGGCGGGGCTGAAATTTTCAACGAGGAAGTGAGGGCTAAAATCTGCAAGGGTAAGGTGAGTAGTGGGAATTGGCTTGAAATTCACCGCCTTTGGCACAAAAAAGGGCGACAAAGCAATGCGACTATGCTTTTTGGACACATTGAAAATCAAAGTCATCGCATAGAGCATATGTTGAGGTTAAGGGTTTTGCAAGATGAAACGGGCGGTTTTAATGCCTTTATACCGCTTGTTTGGCAAAAAGACAATAATTTTTTAAATATCACTCACCAGCTTGACAGCGAGGAAATTCTCAAAACCATAGCTATTTCAAGGCTTGTTTTGGATAATATCAAGCACATAAAGGCGTATTGGGCGAGTGTGGGGCTGAATTTAGCTGTGGTGGCACAGGAATTTGGGGCTAATGATTTAGACGGCACCATAGAAAAAGAAAGCATACAAAGTGCTGGTGGGGCAAAGAGTGCAAGTGGGGCAAAGCTTGAAAATTTCATTCAAATGATACAAAGTTCCAATCTAATCCCCGTGGAAAGAGATAGTTTATACAATGAGATTAAATATTATGCTTGAATTTCACTCGCCCTTAAACCACCCTGCGACTGTGTCAAAAAAGCCCTTTTGTTCCTCAAAACCCTCCTCATTCACGCCAAAGCTTTGATTGAGCTTTAAGAGCAAGTCTTTTTGCTCCTCATTGAGTTTTGTAGGGAATTTAATGGCAATTTGCACGATTTGCCTTCCACGCTTAGTGCTATGCACATCTTTAATGCCCTCATTTTCAAGCACAAATCTATCTTTATCTTTCGCACCCAGTGGGAGTTGCAAAAAGGCGTGAGAACGCAAAGTCGGCACTTTAATCCTCTCGCCCAAAGCCACCTGCGTGAAAAACACGGGAAATTCTATATACACATCTTGTCCGTTTCTCACAAATACTTCATCATCTTCAACGCTGATTTTGACAAATAAATCACCGCGAACGCCGTTTTTAAAGACATTGCCATTATTTGCTACGCGCAAGGACATACCCTCATCTACGCCCTCAGGTATGCTTAAATCCACGCTTTGATGGAGTTGCTCATAGCCCTTGCCCTTGCATTCAGGGCATTTTTCCTTGATGATTGAGCCTGAGCCGCCGCATTCATCGCAGCTTTGCACGAAAGTCATAAAGCCCCTTGAAACGCCAACTTGTCCCTTGCCCTTACATTTAGGGCAGGTTGTGCTTGTGCCGTCCTTTGAGCCTGAGCCTTTGCAAGTTTTACACGCACTTTTATAAGTAAATTCAATATTTTTTTTGCACCCAAAAACAGCTTCTTTAAAGCTGATTTGTAAATTTATTGCTAGATTTTGATTATAGCTTTCCTCTTGGCTTGATTTTTTAGTTCTATTTGTAAAACCTCCGCCAAAAAAGCTTGAAAAAATATCGCCCAAATCAAAGTCCTCAAAGCCGCTAAAACCGCCCGAATTTTTAAGCCCCTCACGCCCATATCTGTCATAAACGGCTCTTTTTTCATCATCGCTTAAAATTTCATAGGCTTCGTTGATGAGTTTGAATTTAGCCTCAGCTTCGGCGTTGCCTTGATTTCTATCCGGGTGAAACTGCAAAGCAAGTTTGCGATAGGCTTTTTTGATACTTTGTTTGTCAGCATCTCTTGAAATTTCCAGTAGTTCATAATAATCAATTTCCACTTTTTCCCTTTTTCTAAACAAAATCAAAAAAATATTTTACCAAATTTAAGCAAAATTAGGTTAAATTTATTTAGTTTTTGTATAATGAAATTCATACACCATTTAAAAAGGATAAAAAAATGATAAATATACTTATGATAGAAGATGACTCTGACTTTGCTACTTTGCTTTGTGAGTATTTAGCGCAGTTTAACATTAAAATTACAAATTTTGAAGACCCGCACTCGGCTTTAAATTTAAATATGAGCGATTATGATTGTTTGATTTTGGATTTAACCTTGCCAAGTATTGACGGGCTTGAAGTTTGCCGTGAAATTCGCACCAAAAGCGACATTCCTATCATCATCTCCTCGGCACGAGGGGATTTGAGTGATAAAGTCGTGGGGCTTCAAATAGGAGCTGATGATTATCTGCCAAAGCCATACGACCCAAAGGAGATGTATGCGAGGATTATCAGCCTCATACGCCGTTTTAAACGCAATGTCAAAAATGAAAACAATGCAAAAACAGCTATAAATACGACATTTAGTGTCAATGAAAAAAAGCACGAGATAAGCCACAACGATGCTGTGCTTACGCTCACACCTGCTGAATATGAAATTTTAGACTATCTCATAGCACAGCACGGCTTTGCGATTTCAAGGGAAGAGCTTGTGAAAAATTGCAAGAATTTAAAGGATAAAAATTCCAAAAGCCTTGATGTCATCATCGGGCGTTTGCGTGGGAAGATTGGAGATAATCCAAAGTCCCCAAGACACATTATATCCGTGCGTGGCATAGGCTATAAGCTCATAGGATGAAGTATTCAATCAGGCTGAAAATCAGCATTTTGTTTGTCAGCGTTTTTGTTTTAATTTCCGTTTTGTTCGTTATTTGCTTGAATTTAGAATTGAATTTAAGTTATAAGGAACAAAACGAATACCACGAAAACATTGTCAAATCCCTGATTAACAATTACAGCAAGGATATTAACATAAGCCAATACTTCCTCGCACAAGGCTTTAAAATGCTTGATGATGAGGAACTTGCCCGTAAAATCAAAGAAAGAAGCAAGAGCTATTTTACCATAGCTACGGATTTTGGGCGTTTTTCGTCTCTTTTTTATAATTATACCTTGTATTTAAGGGTGGCAAATCAGCAAGAGGACTTGATTTTGCAGACAAAAAAGGACGATTCGGCTTTTGAGTTTATCTTTTTTGGCTTTTTGTTTTCTATGGGCTTGGTGTTTATTTTGTATTTGCTGGTGATGAAGTCCTTGCAGCCGCTAGAAAAGCTTAAAAAGCAAATCACGCAAACTTTAAACAACGGCGAGGATTTTCCTACGAAAGATTATGAAAGAGATGAAATCGGCGAGATTGCCACTGATTTTTCAGACACCATTGATAAAATGCGTGAATTAGCCGAGTCAAGAAGGCTATTTTTACGCACCATTATGCACGAATTTAAAACGCCCATAGGCAAGGGGCGTATTATTGCTGAGATGATGCAAGAAAAAAAGCACAAAGAAAGGCTGGTTGAGATTTTCAAAAGGCTTGATACGCTCATTGAGGAGTCTGCGAGGATTGAGAGTTTGTATTCTAAAAATTATCAACTTTGCATTCGCAAATACAGCTTCAACGAGGTTTTAACTGAGGCTAAAAACTTGCTTTTGTATGATGATTTTGACAAAAAAGTGAAGATAAAAAGCAAGGGCGAGACTATGCTTGAAGTGGATATTGACACCTTTGCTTTGGTGGTGAAAAATTTGATTGAAAATGCAGTCAAATACTCAGATGATGGGCTTTGTTTTATAGAATGCTTTGAGGACGGCTTTGTCGTTAAAAATAAGGGCAGAAAGCTCAAACAGCCTTACACGGAGTATTTAAAGGCATTTAGCCGTGATAAAGACAGCAAAAATGCGGGTATGGGCTTGGGACTTTATATAGTGGATAGAACCTGTAAAAACCATAATTTCAAGCTTTCGTATGAGTATATAGACTTTTTTCATTGTTTTAAAATCACCACAAATATCGGGGGGGGGGGGGGGGGGGGGGGGGGGGGGGGGGGGGGGGGGGGGGGGGGGGG
>CAZSMF010000003.1:0-48839 GCA_964607975.1 uncultured Campylobacter sp.
AATTTGTTAATAATGTAAGAAAAAAGAGTATTTTAAATATATTTTGCATAATCACATCCTTTTAATCTCACTCCGCCTTTATCTCCTCACCTTTAAGACCATTAAAATCTATCACAATCCATAAGTCATTGCTTGTGTATTAGTGGTTTATAGCTCTATTGTGCCTTTACGCTTTTTTCATTATCTAAAATCTGTGTGAATAGTTTATCAGGTAAATATTAACTTTTGCTTGTCGTAAATTATCGCTCTTTGCCATTTTTTACCTTTTTTTAAAAATGCTCTTAAATTTTAGCTAAAATATCTTTAAAAATATTTAAAAAAATGGATATTTGTAATGAATTCAACAAAATGGCACAAAGAAATCATCGCACTTTGTATGCTTTGTGTGGGAATTTTTGCCTTTAATGTGGCTTTGGAGTGGCTTAAATTCAAAGACTTTAAAGAAAGTAAGCATCAAAGTTTGCAAAATGTGCGTGTGCTTCAAAGCTATGAAAAAACAAACAAAAAAGGCAGGACTTACAGGGTTTTAAAGCTTGAAGCAAAGGATTTTAGCTTTTACACCACGACAAAGCTTGAAAATGACATTAAAAGGCATCAAAACCTCAATCTTCGCGTCATCAACACAGGCGTGAATTTTAAGGATTATTTAAGCAAAAGTTTTTATATGCCAAGCTATGATTTTAACATTACAAACCCTGATACAACGCCTAGAAACGCCATTATGTCTTATTTTTTAAAGCAGCACCAAGATGAAAAAATCATCGAATTTTACGGGGCTTTATTTTTCGCCCTGCCCGTGTCCTTGCAGTTAAGAACTGATGTGAATTATTACGGCATAGCCCATCTCATCGCCATTAGCGGCTATCATATCGCTTTGATTTTCTCCCTCATCTTTTTTGTTTTTGCACCTGTGTATGGCTTTTTTCAAAGGCGTTATTTTCCCTACCGCAACGCAAGGTTTGATTTAAGCGTGGGTATTTTTGTGTTTTTGCTCTTTTATGCCTATCTTATAGGCTTTGTGCCAAGTTATATACGCTCTCTTGTAATGGCACTTTGGGGCTTTTATCTACTCATTAAAAATGTCAAAATTCTCTCCTTTGTCAATCTTTTTTTAAGCGTTTTGCTCTGCCTAGCACTTTTCCCGCAGCTGCTGTTTAGCGTAGGCTTTTTATTTTCGGTAATGGGCGTGTTTTTTATCTTTTTGTATTTGCACCATTTTGCCAAATTTTGGCGTGGGGGGTGGCTTAATAATGCCATAAATGTCATCTTGCTTAATATTTGGACTTTCTTTGCGATGATTGTGCCTGTGCTTCATTTCTTTCCTCTTGTGAGTTTTCAGCAAATTCTAGCCATTCTTTTAAGTGCCGTTTTTGTCGTGTTTTATCCTGTGGTTTTAGCGCTTCATTTAATGGGCTTTGGTGGGCTTTTAGACACCGCACTTGGGGCATTTTTTAGCTTTAAAATGTATGCGATAGATTTACCCTTGCCGCTTTGGCTGTTTTTAGCCTATCTTGTGCTTTCACTTTGCAGCATACGCTCAAAAGCCCTTGCCCTGCTCTGCGTAAGCTTAAATTTAATCCCTTTCATTATGCTTTTATGGCTTTAATTTTTCACTCTTTCTTGGTGTTTTAACTCTTTATCATAGTCCTTTTTAGCCTCTTTGCCTACCATTCTTTTGCGATTTTGGGCGAAATTTTCGCTAAAAAGACTGCGTGAGTTTTCAAAACCATCTATATTAAAACCTGCTATGTCGATGATAGCGTGGCTTAAATCATCTATCATAAAAGGCTTTTTGGTGGCGTTTTTAATCCTCGCGTAAAGTTCTGGGTGCTTTTGAATGAATTTATCACTCGCATAAATAATGAAAGGAATTTCAAGCATAAAACGGCTGATTTTGCTGTCTGAGTGCAAAAAATTATCCCCACTATCAAACACATCCTCGCCGTGGTCGCTAATGTAAATGATGAGGCTGTCCTCATTTTCAAAACGCTTGAAAATTTCACTCAATACAAAATCCGTGTATAAAATGGCATTAGCATACTCAGCGATGATTTTCTTTCCTGTAAAATTTTGTATATCCTTTGCATTAAAATGAGCGAAATTTTCGGGGTAGCGTAGGTAATATGTCGCGTGATTTCCCATTAAATGAATACTTAAAAACATTGCTTCTTTGTTGTTTTGCTTCACCTCATCTAAAATAGGCAGAATTTTCTCATCAGGCTTTGAGTCCCCAAAAGAAGTGCTTAAACTCGTCCAATGCGTCTCATCGCAGCGATTAAATATAGTCGTAGAAGCCTTGCTCCAAGTGCTGTAACGCTCTTGATTAGAAATGTTAATGCTTTTATAGCCCCCAACTTTCATCGCATCGATGAGATTAAGATACTTATACCAAGGTTTAGAAATATCATCTTGATTAGCAAAGCTAAGCACCTGCGAAAGCGACTCGTAAGTGGAGGCTTGTGAGGAGATGACATCGTCAAATACAAGGAGATTTTTACTTTTTTCTTGTTGAATTCGGCTTAAATTTGGGGTATTTGGCAGGTAATAACCATAAATTTGCATTAAATTTCTTTGAGCGGACTCGCCTATGATTAGGACTATATTTTGAATTTGCTTGTCTTTTGGCACTTTGCTGTGGTTTATGTCTTTAATGTAAGTGCTAAAATTCGCACTGATTTGCTCGTATTCTTTCATTGCGGCGATGATTTGTTGTAAAGAATCCTTCGTAGAACTTGCGACATTGTAAATAAGATCGCTTGAACGCTGATAATGTGGTCTTAATCTAAAAATATGTATGCAAATTAAAGCGATGAGTAGAGTGATAAATACTATCCAAAGTATTTTAATGCCCCCCCCCCGTGCTAACAAGCACGAAATCATTGAATTTGCATAATAATACACCACAAACAAAGCCCCCAAGCAAAGTGCTGCATAAATGCCAAATTCAAAGCCTAAATACCCCGTTAAAAACTCTCTTGCCTCGTTAGGGTCGCTTTGCAAGGCTACACTTACTAAATAATCATTAAGCGTAGTGTCAAAATACAGCACCAAGAAAAGATTGACTAAAAGCAAAAGCACACTCACAAAAACGATAATGCCGACAAATGCCCTTTTAATGAGCTTAAAAGGGAGATAATAAATCAAGCAAAACGCCATAAAATAGGTGCAAAAAAGCATAGCCTCGCGGTAAATAAAGCTATACAGCCAATAGCTGTCAAATAATTTTGGCAGATTGTAAAATTGTGCTAGGGCAATGTAGATTGAGTTTAAAAAGAGCAAAAGCACAAAATTCCTTGCAAAAAAGCTATCTTTTAAAAAGACTGACATTAAATTTCCTTTATTAAAAATCAAAATTTGTATTATCTCACATCCACTCTAAAACTTGGCTTAATTCTTTTGTTACAAAGCATTTTAAACCCACTTCTTCTAGCGGTTTGCTTGGGATTATGGCTGTTTTGAATTTTTGCATTTTAGCTTCTTTAAGCCTAACATCAAGGCTAAATACCTCGCGAATTTCACCATTTAAGCTCAACTCGCCGATGAAAACGCTATCTTTACTCAAAGGGCGATTTTTAAAACTTGAAATAATCGCCGCCACCACAGCCAAATCCGCCGCCGTTTCATTTACTTTCACCCCGCCGCTGACATTAACAAAGACATCATAATGCCCCAAAGCAAGTCCTAGTTTGCGTTCAAGCAGGGCTAAAAGCATATCAAGTCGGTTTTTTTCATAGCCCGTGCAACTGCGTTTGGGGTAAGAACTCTCACACACCAAGGCTTGAATTTCAAGCACCAAAGCCCTTGAACCCTCCATAACTACGCTTAAAGCACTGCCTGATATAGCCCTACCCCTTGTGAAAAAGCGATTGGCAATGTCCTTTGCTGAGATAAGCCCTTGCGAACTCATCTCAAAAATCCCCACCTCACTCGTGCCGCCGAAGCGATTTTTAAAGCCCCTTAAAAGCCTGATTTCCTTTGTGGCGTCTCCTTCAAAATAAAGCACCACATCAACCATATGTTCAAGCACCCTTGGACCAGCTATGGCTCCGTCTTTTGTAATGTGTCCTATGATGAAAGTGGAGACATTATAAGCCTTACTCACACGCATAAGCTCAAAGGTAATCTCACGCACCTGCGTTAAACTCCCTGCTGCTGAGGTGATTTTGTTTGAATAAAGCGTTTGTATAGAATCAACAATGAGAAGCTCAAATTCCCCTCTATGCAACTCGGCTAAAATATCCTCCAAACAAAGCTCTGTGAGCAAAAAAAGATTTTTATCATTTGCTTTAAGCCTATCAGCTCGAAGTTTGATTTGACTTTTGCTTTCCTCACCGCTCACATACAGGACTTTCTTACCACTTGATGCTAAATTTGCGGCGATTTTAAGCAAAAGAGTTGATTTGCCAACGCCCGGACTCCCGCCTATTAACACCAAAGAACCAACAACCAAACCACCGCCCAAAACCAAATCAAGCTCCTCATCGCCCGTGTTAAGCCTTTGAAACTGCTCAATCTCCACTTCCTCTATGCAAACAGCGGTGCTTGTGCCTTTGCTTGTGTGAGAAAGCTCCTTTAAAACGGCAATTTGCTCAGCTTTTAGCTCGACAAAACTATCCCAAGCGTTACATTCAGGGCATTTGCCTACCCATTTGCTTTGCTGATTACCACAATTTTGACATTCAAAAATAATAGACTTTTTCGCCATTCTTTCACCCTTTTTATTATTTAAAAGAGAAAATTCTACACAAATTTACATTATTTTTTGCTTTTATCTTTGTTTTAATTTTATTTTAAGATTAAAAAAATTATACTTAAACAAAAAAGGCTTTTTGATGAAAAAGATAAAAGTTGCCTTAATCCAACTCAACGCAAAACCCTACGCCCTTGATGAAAATTTAAATTTAGCCCTTAAACTAATGCAAAAAGCACTCAAAAGCAATGCCAAACTCATCATCTTGCCTGAACTTTTTGATTGTGGATATTTCGTGCAGGGCGATGATTTAAGCTTTGCGGGTGCATTAAATAACACAAATAAAAGCTTTAAAATTTTAAGCGATTTTGCCTTAAAAAATGGAATTTATCTTATAAGTTGTGGCATAGAAAAGGCAAATGCTAAACTTTATGATAGCGCCTACATTATCGATAAAAAGGGCAAATTGCTAGGCAAACACCGCAAAATGTATCTTTGGAACGGCGAGAAAAAACGCTTTTTTAGGGGAGGAAAATACGAGCTTTTCAAACTTGAAATTGATGGTGTGAAATTCAAACTTGGCTTACAAATTTGCTATGAACTAGGCTTTGGCGAGGGGGCTAGAATTTTGGCTTTAAAGGGAGCTGATGTTTTGGTTTATCCAAGTGCCTTTGGCAAGGCAAGGACTTATAATTGGGACTTGTTAAGCAGGGCAAGAGCGCTTGAAAATTCGTGCTTTGTTTTGGCGTGTAATTTAAGCGGTAAAGAATTTGCAGGAAATTCAAGGGCGATTTTACCAAACGGACAAATCATCAAAAACGCCAAAAAAGACAATGAATGCGTTATTTGTGAGCTTGATTTGAGCGAAATTAAAAAGCAAAAAAAGGCTGTGCCTTATCTTAAAGACTTTGATACAAAGCTTACGGGCAAGGCATTTTTAGACATTTAAAGTTTAAATTTAAAATCAAACCCTTAAAATTTGGGGTTTTGATTTTAAATTCAAACTTTAAACAAAGGAGTAAATATGGCAAAGAAAGAAATTTTAGTCGCTTATGGCGTAGATATTGACGCTGTGGCTGGTTGGCTTGGAAGTTATGGCGGAGAAGATAGCCCTGATGATATTTCAAGAGGGCTTTTTGCTGGTGAGGTTGGAATTCCACGCCTCTTAAAACTCTTTAAAAAATACAAGCTTCCAGCGACTTGGTTTGCACCGGGGCATTCTATTGAGACTTTTCCAAAGCAAATGAAGATGATTGTCGAGGCAGGACACGAAATAGGTGCACACGGCTATTCGCACGAAAATCCCATCGCTATGAGTGCCAAACAAGAAGAAGATGTCCTACTTAAAAGCATAGAGCTGATTAAAAAGCTCACAGGTAAAGCTCCTACGGGCTATGTCGCTCCTTGGTGGGAATTTTCTAATATCACTAATGAGCTTTTACTCAAACACGGCATCAAATACGACCACTCGCTTATGCACAATGATTTTAGCCCTTATTATGTGCGTGTTGGGGACAAGTGGAGTAAGATTGATTACAGCGGCGAGGCGAAGGATTGGATGAAGCCTTTGGTTCGTGGTAAGGAAACGGATTTGGTTGAAATTCCGGCAAATTGGTATTTAGATGATTTACCGCCTATGATGTTTATCAAAAAGTCGCCAAACAGCTTTGGCTTCGTCTCTCCAAGAGACATTGGCAAAATGTGGATAGACCAATTTGACTGGGTGTATAGGGAAATGGATTATGCTGTGTTTGCGATGACTATCCACCCTGATGTGAGTGGGCGTCCGCAGGTTTTGCTTATGCACGAGCGAATCATCAAGCATATCAACAAGCACAAGGGTGTGCGTTGGGTAACTTTCAATGAAATTGCTGATGATTTCTTAAAAAGATGCCCACGAAAAGGCAAGTAAATTCACAAGCTCAAAGCTATTTGGCTTTGAGCTTGGCTTCTTTTCTCACTTCTGTAATGCTCTTACCACCAAAGCCGTAATTATCCGGCTCTATCTCATCGATGATAACGACAATGGAAGCTTTGTTTTTATTAAGCACCTTAACGAGTAAATCACTCACGCCCTCAATCAGCTCTTTTTTCTGCTCAACACTAGCCCCAGTGCTGTTTTCTTTGGTGATTCTTATATTTACAAATGGCATTTTTTCTCCTTTAACTTTCAAAATTATAACAAAGTTTAAAAAGCATTCGTAAATTTAAGTTTAAAAAGATTATAATATGCCAAAAGGACTAAAAATGTGTATTTTGTGCGGCGAGTTAATCAGCTCTTTTCATTGGAGCGATGTGGATTTTAAGGAGCAAAAAAGCTTTATTAAAGTAGGCGAAAATGCCAAAGAACGCCAAAGAGCAAGGCTTAAAAGGGTGAATTTACTCAATCAAATTTTAGAATTTTATGGGCTAAAAATAGCTGATTGGCAGGGAAGCAAATTTCTTTTAAGCGATAAAAAGGGGCAGCAAATTATAGTGAGTGATTTGGGTGATTTGTGGCAAAAGGCTCAAAGCCTTGCTAAAAGGGATTTAGACGCATTAGATGAATCCTTGCTTACATTTTTAAAGGCTTGAATTTTAAATTTAGCTTCATTTAAGGTGCAAAAATGGCAAAAATCAAAGTAAATCTCATCACGGGCTTTTTAGGAAGTGGTAAAACCAGCTTTTTAAGCGAGTATTTAAACACTATCAACGCCAAAAACACAGCCCTCATCATCAATGAATTAGGACAAATTCATTTAGACGGACGCATTTTAAACGCCAAGGTAAGCTATATTGACGAGCAAATGCTTTATTTAAATTCAGGCTGTGTGTGTTGCAATAAGCGTTTAGACTTGATAAATTCGCTTAAATCCTTGCTTGATGATTATGAGAGCAAATCAAAACCCCTAGAATGCGTCATCATCGAAACCACAGGCTTAGCAAACCCCGCACCCATTCTTTGGACCATACTTAGCGACACTTTTTTATCCGCTCATTTTGAGGTGCAGTGCGTTATTAGCTGTGTCGATGTGATAAATGGCTTTTTGCACCTTGAAAATGAGGAAGCAAGAGAGCAAATCATCTTTGCTGATAGCGTTTTGCTGACAAAAACGGACTTGAAAAGCGATTATACCGAGCTTAAAGATGAAATTTTGGCTTTAAATCCTAGTTTAAGGGTGTTTGATAAGAAAAATGTTGATTATCAAGCCCTTTTTTCAAAGACAAAACAAGCTAAAACCAGCATTTTAAAGGAGCAAGGTGCTCATTCACAGGGCTTTGACAGCCTTGCTTTAAGCTTTGAGGACAAAGTCGAGTGGAGTGCCTTTGGGATATGGTTGAGCCTACTTTTACACAAATACGGCACACAAATTTTGCGTGTGAAAGGGATTTTAGACATAGGCGAGGATTTTTTAGTGAGCATAAACGGCACTATGCACATTATCCACCCGCCAACTCACATTAAAAAAGACAAAATAACTTCCTGCGAACTCGTTTTCATCACAAGAAATTTGCAAAAAGAACGCATTTTAGACTCTTTAAAAGGCTTTGAAAAATTGCTGAAAATTAAGAATGTTTCGAGTAAGATTGTGTAAATTTAAAGATTTTACTTTCGCTGTAAATACCCCGCAATATTGCTTGTTTGATTAAGAATATTGGGGGCGTAAAACCTCATCATAAAGCAATAAAGCGTCTTAAAAATTGCGTCTAAGTAAGGCTTCGGCTTTGAGTATAGTTAAAATGCTGTCATCTCTTTTGCCTATGCCGTAAATCATACCCTTATTGCTAACTAGGGTTTGCGGTGGCGGGTCGATTTGACTGCGTGAAATTTTAATCGCCTCAGTGAGCTTGTCGATAACAAAACCCGCATATCCTGCTATACTGCTTTCATTTTCTTTGCGTAAGACTAAAAAGCGTGTATGCGGACCAATCTCAGAACTACCCAAATTAAAAAGCCTCGCTAAATCAATAAGCGGCATAACATTACCACGCATATTAAACACGCCTAGCACATAATCAGGCACACTCGGCACGCGGGTGTATTCCATAGGCTTGATAATCTCTTGTATGTTAAGTATAGGAATGGCGTATTCCTCATCGCCGATGACAAAGCCCACAAGCTGGATAATGTCATTATCGACTTTTTCTATTGGCTCAGCAAGATTTGTTTGTTGCAAATGCTGTTTTTGCAAGACTTGTTGTAATTGTTCGCTCATTTGCTTATCCTAATTTTAAATTTTTCTTAACGACATTTTCCAAATACTCAGGAGAATACGGCTTAGTGATATACTCAGTCATTCCCACTTCCACGCCTCGCAAACGGTCGGTTTTGCTCGTGCGTGAGGTAACGGCGATGAGCGGCAAATAGCGGTATTTGGAGTATTTGCGAATTTCACCCGCTAAGGTGTAGCCGTCCATTTTTGGCATTTCTATGTCTATAAGCATAGCATCAATGTCCTTGTCTTTGGTTTTAAGCATTTCTAATGCCTCCACACCATTGACTGCTTCAAACACCGTTACGCCTAGTGGTTCAAGGGCTTTTTGCATTAAGGTTCTATCCATTTTAGAATCATCAACGATTAAGACATTATAATCACTCGGTTTTTCTTTGGCTTTTTTGGCTTCGGATTCGATTTGTGCTTTAATGTCCGTTTTGATTTGTTTAGCTAAATTCATCATTGAACTGACATCAACGATGAGCGTAACGCCACCATCTCCACGGATAGTTGCCCCTGCAATGCCCGGGATACTTTGTAAGTATTCGCCCATTGATTTGATGACAATTTCTTCTTGCCCTACGAGCGTGTCAATGATAACTCCAAGCTTTGACTCAGCCACGCCGATGATGACGACATAAGCTTGTGGGTCGCTTTCAAAGACTTGCTTGACATTAAAGACATCGGCGAGTCGCACCAAAGAAATCACCTCATTTCTCAAACGAAGCACATTTTTACCTTCTATGGTATAAATATCCTCAATAGGCACACGCACGGTTTCAATAACACTTGCAAGAGGGATAGCATAATACTCCTCCTGAGCACCCACGAGCAAGGACTGCATAATGGCAAGAGTAAGTGGAATTTTCAGCCTAAACACGCTACCTTTGCCAAATTCGCTGTCTATTTCTATGATTCCGTTGAGTTTTTCGATATTTGTTTTCACCACATCCATACCAACGCCACGCCCACTGACGCTTGTTACCTTTTGGGCTGTGGAAAAGCCCGGCTTAAAGATGAGTGCAAAGGCTTCTTTGTCGCTCATTTGGTCGGCTTCTTTTTCGGTGATTAAATTCTTTTCTATACATTTTTGCCTTAACATATCCGCATCAAGCCCCTTGCCGTCATCTGCGATTTCAATGATAATGTGGTTGCCCTCATTATAGGCTTTAAGCTGGACTACGCCTCGTTCTGGTTTGCCTGATGCTAAACGAACGGACGGCTCTTCAACGCCGTGGTCGCAAGAATTTCGTATCATATGCATAATAGGGTCGCCTATTTCCTCGATGATAGACTTGTCAAGCTCCGTTTCCTCGCCACTTATTTCAAGCTCTATTTGTTTGCCAAGCTCACGGCTTAAATCCCTCACAACACGCGGGAATTTGCTAAATACCTTGGAAACAGGCTGCATTCTCGTTTTCATCACCGCAAGTTGTATGTCAGTAGTGATGACACTAAGCGAATTAGCCACTTGATTGAGCTTGTCTAAAAACTGCTCCCCATCATATCGCTCTTCAAGCTCATCATAAATGGTAAGTAGTCTATTTTTACTCAAAACAAGCTCACCTGAAAGGTTCATCAGCTGGTCTAGTCTTTTCACCTCAACGCGTATGGTTTGCTCCATAGCTGCTGGGCTGTTTGCACCGCCTTGTGCTGGGACTTTTTTGGCTGCTGGTGCTGGGCTTGGCTTTGGTGTGCTAGGGGCTGGTTTTGGCGAAGATGATTTTTTAGCCTCACGGCGAGCCTTGTCCTCAGCCTTGCGAATTTTAAGCAATCTTTCAATTTCCGCTTCCACCTCTGCATCGCTTAATTGATTGACATCAATTTCAGGCTCTTGGCTCATCGCTTCTTCTTTTGAAGGCTCATCAGCTACTTGCTCTTGCGGCACATCAGGGGTTTGAGTGGTGATTGAATTCGCAGGAGCACCGCCCTCAGCCACAGTGGCAAGTTTGGCACAAATTGGCTCTATATCCATACCAATAGCTGTATCATTGCCATTATCTCTAATGCAACCAAGCAGGGTTTTCATCTTATCGACAGATTCAAGCACCACATCCATAATATCTGGCGTGATTTTAAGTTCGCCGTGCCTAGCTTTGTTTAAGACATCTTCCATTTTATGCGTAAGTTTGGTTAAAACATCAAAATTCAAAAAGCTTGATGAGCCTTTCACCGTGTGGGCTACGCGGAAAATGCTATTTAAAAGCTCTAAATCCTCAGGGTTTGCTTCAAGCTCAATCAAATCGTGGTCTATTTGTTCGATAAGCTCAAAGGCTTCAACCAAAAAATCTTCAAGTATTTCTTGCATATCGTCCATTTTTTACTCCTGATTTTTAGCTTCGTGTTCGCTGATAATGCGAGCAAGCTCTGAATAAAAATTATGCGCGTCAAATTTAATCAAATACGCACTTCCGCCCGACTCACTTATGCCTTTTTCAGCCATAAATTCATTAGACAAAGAGGAATTAAACACTATTGGAATGTCCGCAAAGCGAGGGTCTTTTTTAAGCCTTTGAGCAAAATGAAAGCCGTCAATCTTTGGCATTTCCACATCGCTAACGATGATTTTAAGGTGTTTTGACAAATCATTGCCATAAGCTTGATACAATTCGCCAATCTTTTGCAAACCATCAGCGCCGTCTTTTGCCTCAACGACTTGAAGTCCCATTTTTTGAAGCATATTTTTAACGCGTTTTCTTGCCGTTAAGCTATCATCAAGGGCAAGGGCAAGTCCTGAAAATTTCTCGATAGTCGCATCGTCAATTTCAACTTTTTCCGTATAAATGCCTAAATCCTCGACAACGGTTTCTAAATCAAGCATTAACAAAACTTCATCATTTTCTATACGCGTAACGCCTGTGATTTTTCCCTTTTCAAAAGCACCTGAACCTGTTGAAAAATTGGCTGGTTCTATGTCTTTCCACGAAATTCGGCGAATTCGCTTTGCCTCATGGACGATAAAACCTATAAGCACATTACTAAATTCTGTAACGATAACACGGGGTTTAAAACTACATTTGGCTGGGTCTGGCTCTTTAATCCCCATCCACTTCGCAAGATTTATCACAGGCACGACTACACCACGAAGGTCAAAAATCCCCTCGATGAAGTCAGGTGTGCTTGGCAATTCCGTAAGGACAGGAATTTTAATGATTTCACGCACTTTGGAGACATTGACTCCATACACGCCCTCATAAATTTTATCCTCACCTTGCTTAAAGATACGAAAATCCACGAGTTCCATTTCGTTTGAGCCTGTTTTGACGATTCTATCATCAAGCATTGTAACTCCTAAATCGGCTTTAAATTTCACTCACATTCTACAACAAAAAAACTTCTCTCGTATGCAAAAGTCGGCAAATTTATATATTTACATTCTTTTGTGTTGATAATGGCGTTTTGATGATAATGCCCCTCCACTATCAAAGTCTCATTTAAGGCGTATTTGGCGTGTCTTTGCTGGGCGAATTCGTTAAAATTGGGAATTTGATAAAATAAATTTTTCTTTTTTTGACGAGCAAGAATGTGTGCTGAAATTTTACTTCTCATAAGTTTGTTGATAAAATTTAAAAAAGAAAGCAAAAGAGGATTTCTCAAACTCCTTAAAGCAAGGGCTGTAAATGGAGGCAAAAAAATATCCCCGTGTGCTAATGCTAGGCTTGAAATATCCTTAAATTCACTCTTTTTTCCCGTAAATTCAAGCCCCTTTGTGCTTAATTTTACCTCTTTAAATATTAAAGTGCTTGAATTTTGCAAAAGCAAAGGCTGTTTTTGCAGGGGAAAAACCTTAACTTTCTCAAAAAACAAACGAACATTAAAATCGTGATTACCCTCAATGTAAATCACCTCAACTCCCCTACTCGCAAGTTTTTCAAGCAAGTTTATGTAAGGAGCAGCCTCCTCGTGCGTGGCTGAAATTTGCCACACGAGCATATCAAAAATATCACCCATTAAAATGAGCTGTGAAGTTGTTATCAGCTCTTTATCAAGGGCATTTAAAAATTCTAAAAAGCCCTTTCTTTGCCTGTTTTCGTGTGCATCGGCGATGAAAATCGCCCCATTTTTAAGAATCAATTTTCACCTTAAAGCTTCAAAGGCTCGTATTTTATGCTGATAATTTCAAATTCGCTCTCGCCCCTTGGCAGCCGCACCTTAAATTCATCGCCCTCTTTTTTGCCAAGCATAGCACGAGCAAGTGGGGAGCTGATAGAAATGTAGCCCTTGTCTAAATTTGCTTCAACTACGCCTACTATGGTGTATTGGCTTTCTTTTTCGCTTTCAATGTCCTGTATGACTACGGTTGAGCCAAATTTCACGCTGTCGTGTTCGTAGCTTTGGGGATTGATGATTTGAGCGCGAGCAAGTAAATCGCCAAGCTCGGCTATGCGTGTTTCGATAAAGGCTTGTTTTTCGCGTGCGGCGTGGTATTCAGCATTTTCTTTCAAATCCCCGTGCGAACGCGCAATGTCAATCTCCTCAACGACTTTTGGACGCTCGATAGTTTTTAAATTTTCAAGCTCACGCACGAGACTTTCATAGCCAAATTGGCTCATCGGTTCTGTTTGCATTGATTTTCCTTTATTCGCTTAAAATTTTGGCAAGGTTTTTCGCACTGCCAAAGCGTAAATAATCTTTCAAAAACGATACTTTATCAAAAAATTCTTTAAATTTGAATTTACGATAAGCTTCAAAAAGATTTTTTGCATTCACCTCAGCTTGTAAAAATTCAGGGTTTAGCTCACTTTTTCCAGCAAAATCGCACATAATATTGGCTAATCCTATGTGTTTAAGCTTGACAAAAAGCCTTGCGATGAAAATATCAATGGCTTTTGCCTTGTAAGCTAAAACAAAAGGTGTGCCGATAAGTGCGGCTTCTAGCGTGGCTGTGCCAGAGCAAATAAAGGCAAAATCGCTTTTCTTTAAAGCCTGTGGGGTATTTGTAACCACTTTAAAGCCTTGTGTGTCGCCGTAAAGACTATCTAAACGAGAAAGATTAAAGGGTGGAACGCAAAGGATTTTTTCGCCCGTGAAATTTGTGGATAACTCCCTAAAAATAGGCATTAACCTTGTGATTTCACTTTTTCTTGAACCGGGCAAAAAGGCTATGTTTTTTTGGCTCAAATCCTTTGTTATAATGCTTTGCATTTGCTCCTTGCTTTTAAAATCCTTGATTTCATCAAGCAAAGGGTGTCCTACAAAGATGCTTTTGCTGAAAAATTGCGCCTCAAAGGGCAAAATACTTGCTAAAACATCAAAATTCGCCTCGATAATGGGAATTCTGCCCTTTTTCCACGCCCAAACCTGAGGCAAAATGTAATAAATCTTTTTCGCCTCCACTTTAACCTTATTTAAAGCCTTTGCAAATGGTATGTTAAAGGCTGGGCTGTCTATGCAAAGGACTGCGTCAAGGGAATTTTGCATTGACAAGGCTAGGCGTGTAAGCTCGTTTATCGCTCTTTTTGCCTTTAAAATCAAAGGCACAACCTCGACAAAGCCCATAGCCGAAAACTCATAAGAGCTGTAAAGTGGTTTATTAACACCGCTAAACTCCTCACAAAGCTTCTCATCATAAATTCCAAAAAGCTCAAATTCGCCAAATTCAGCCTCAAAGGCTTTTAGCAGCTCTTTTAAATGCAAATTCGCACTAGGTTCTAGGGCTGTTACAAGAATTTTTTTCATTATAAACTACCTTAATCTTTCAAATTTATGAAATATTTTGTTCTAAATCTACTTTGTTTTTTAATTTTTTAGCTAAAAATTGTAACAAAATATAGCTAAAATTTCACTTTAAACTTGTAAAGAATTATGTTTATTTTTCAAATTTCATTTGACTTTGCAAGGGTCTTTGTGTAAAATTTAAAGAAAAATTTTTTGAAAGCAAAATGATGAATGATGATGAATTTATAGAACTTTGCAATGATGAGATAAACCCTCATCTTTACAAACAAATGCCCTTTGCTTGGCTTAAAAAGCATTACGCCCTCCCCTTTAAAGAGGATGATGAGTTTATCTTTATAGCCTTTGGTAAGGCTTATGAGAGGGAAATTTTAGACAAGGCACAGGAATTTTTTAAGCACAAATTCATTAAGGCTGTGCGAACCAATGCCCCTCAAATTTTGGGGCTTTTGGCTGAATTTGAACTAAAAGATAAAATTCAAAGCCTCATCAGTGAGTTGAAATTCGAGCTTGAAAATTCGCAAAATTCACAGGATAAAACGGCTGTTTCAAAGCTTTTTGAACTCATCATCGCACAAAGCATTGAAAAAAGGGCAAGTGATATTCACATTGAGCCAAGCGAAGATGAGGCGATGATTCGTTTTAGGGTAGATGGCGTTTTAAGCGAATTTATCAGGCTTGAAAGCAAAATTTATCAAGCCTTAACCTTTTATATCAAACTTTTGGCACATTTAAATGTCGCCGAGCAAAGAAAAGCACAAGATGGAAGCTTTACTTTAAGCTTAAATGCCCTAAAATACGATTTTAGACTTTCCACCCTGCCCTTACTTTACGGCGAAAGCTTGGTTTTGAGGATTTTAGAACACAAAAAAGACTTTTTGAGCTTAGAAAATTTAAGGCTTGAAGCAAGAAATTTAAAGCATTTTAAACGGGCAATTCACCAGCCTTTTGGGCTGATTTTACTCACAGGACCCACGGGCAGTGGTAAAAGCACGACTTTATATGCGGCTTTAAATGAAATCAAAAGCCTTGAAAAGAAAATCATCACCGCAGAAGACCCCATAGAATACCGCTTGCCTTTGGTGCAGCAAATCATTCTTAACGAAAAAGCCGGACTTGACTTTAACAACGCCCTAAGAACCATACTTAGACAAGACCCTGATGTCATAGTTATCGGCGAAATTCGCGATGAGGAAAGCCTTGACATAGCCATAAAATCATCTCTTACCGGGCATTTAGTCTTTTCAACCCTACACACAAACGACTCCATTTCAGCCATAGCCAGAATGCTTGATATGAACGCCAAAGCCTATTTAATAGCCTCCTCTTTAAGCGTAGTCATCGCTCAAAGGCTAGTGCGAAAGCTTTGCGAGGTATGTAAAATAAAAAGTGTAAAATCCTATGAATACGAGGGCGAATTTTACGAGGCTGTGGGCTGTGAGCATTGCAAGATGAGTGGATATGTAGGGCGTGAAGTGGTGAGTGAGTTTTTATTTATCGATGAAAACATAGCTAGTCTCATACGCACTAACGCTAAACCTAGTGAAATTCTTACTATGGCAAGAAAAAATGGCTTTAAAACAATGTTTGAAGTAGGTTTGCAAAAGGCAAAAGATGGTATAACAAGCATAGATGAGCTTTTTAGAGTGATGAGATGAAAAGATATGAGCTTGTAAGTGCTGACAAAACAAGCCTCATTGTCAAGGCACAAAACAGATTTATCGCCCAAAAAATCGCTCATAGCAAGGGTTTAAGCATAGTGCAAATCAAAGAGCTTGAAAATCAGCACTTTGCTTTCAACAAAAGGCTTAAAAGCGTGAATTTAGCTCTGCTTTTTAAGGAGCTTTCCTTACTCCTTGAAGCAGGAATCAGCCTCCAACTTGCCTTAAAAGAACTGCACCAAAACAGCGACAATAAAAAAACAAAACTTTTTCTCAATCGCCTCATTTTAGCCCTCAAAAGCGGACAAAATTTAAGCTCAGCCTTTGAAAATAGCGGTTTTAGCTTTGATAAAAGCGAGTTAGCCCTCATTAAAATGGGTGAAAGCACGGGTGATTTGAGCTTTGTTTTCGCAAGGCTTGGAATTTTACGCGAGAAAAAACTTGAAAATACTAAAAAGATGAAAAAGGCTATGAGTTATCCTCTTTTCGTTTTCTGCACGCTCATTGTGGCTTTTTGTGCTTTAATGTTCTTTGTAGTGCCGCAATTTCAGGGCATTTTCAATGAATTTTCCATTGAATTGCCCTTTATCACGCAAATGATGCTTAAAGCGTATGAATTTTTGCTTGATTTTTACCCCATAGCCCTTATTTTATTTCTCCTTGCCCTTTTGCTTGGCTTTTTAGCACATAAAAGCTTTGCCGTTGGCATAGATAAGATGATGTTAAAAATGCCCTTATTTGGACGGCTCATTTTTTATCATCAAAGCACACATTTTTTTCTCGTTTTTTCTATGCTTCTTAAAAGTGGCATAAGCGTTTCAAGGGCTTTAAAACTAGCTCAGTCAAGTTTTAGCAATGCTTTTTTAGCCGCAAATTGCGAAAAAATCAGCGAATTTTGCGAACAAGGACTTGGGCTTGATGAGGCTTTTAAAAAGGTTAAAATCTTTGAAAATTTGGTTATTGGAATGATAAGCATAGCGATGAAAAGTGCTAAACTTGACTTTATAAGCGAAAAAATTTCTCTCTATTATGAGGCAAAAAGTGAGGACATTATGGATAGTTTTTTACGCATTTTAGAGCCTTTGATGACACTTTTTGTGGCGATTTTGGTGCTTTTTTTGGCACTTGGCATATTTTTGCCAATGTGGGAACTTAATCAAAGCATTAAATTTTAAAAAAAGCCTTTAAATAATTTTTAAGCAAGTTGAATATTTACTTAAATTATGCTATCATTTTGGATATTTTTTTCAAATAAGGACAAAGCAATGAGAATTCTAGTCATCGAAGAGGATAGCTCTTTAAACACCAAAATAGTCGATTTTCTCAACCAATCAGGCTACCAAACAGATTCTTCTGAAAATTTCAAAGACGGCGAATATTTTGTCGGCATAAGGCATTATGATTTAGTATTGGCAAGTTGGACTTTGCCCGATGGCGATGGTGCTGAGCTTGTCAATGCAGTAAAACAAAAATCCCCCCGAACTATAACCCTAATCATCTCTTCTAAAAACGACAAATACAGCGAAATCAAGGCTTTAAGAGCCGGTGCTGATGATTTTATCAAAAAACCTCTTGACTTTGATGTGCTTTTAGCACGCATTGAAGCAAGGCTTCGCATAGACGGCAGCAATGTCATTAAGGTGGGCGAATTAACCATAGACCCTGATGAGGAAAAAATCATCTACAAAGGGCGTGAAATCGAGCTTAAAGGCAAACCTTTTGAAGTGCTGACACATTTAGCAAGGCATTCAGACCAAATTGTCTCCAAAGAACAGCTCCTTGATGCCATTTGGGAAGAGCCTGAGCTTGTTACGCCAAATGTTATTGAAGTGGCTATCAATCAAATTCGTCAAAGAATGGACAAGCCTTTAAACATTTCTACCATAGAAACAGTCCGCCGCAGAGGCTATCGCTTTTGTTTCCCCGATAAATCATAAGGATTGTGCGAAAATTTAAGGTTTTGATATGGCGAAAAGAACGGCTATTGTGGATTTAGGCTCGAATTCAGTTCGCCTTGTCATTTTTGAAAAAACTTCCCGCTACGCTTTTCACATACTTTGCGAACACAAACGCAAGGTTCGCATAGGTGAAAACGCCTATAATAACGGCAAAATTCTACAAGAAGAAGCAATGCAAAGGGCAGAAGCGACTTTGGCATATTTTAAAGAAGTCGCCCTTAAACAGCAATGCAAAAAAATCCTTATCGTTGGCACTTCGGCTTTAAGAGATGCTCCAAATCGTGATGTTTTCATCAAAAACATTAAAAACCGCTTGAAATTAAATATACGCTGCATTGATGGCAAACAAGAAGCCTTTTTGGGCGGACTTGCTACCTTAAATTTACTCAGCAATATCAAAAACGCCACCACACTAGACATTGGCGGTGGTTCAAGTGAGCTTTGTCTCATAAAAGAGGGTAAAATTGAGGATTGTTTATCGCTAGACATTGGCACGGTGCGACTTAAAGAATTATTTTATGACAAGGGCAAGGAAAAAGAGCTTTCAGGCTTTTTAAAACCCATTTTAGAGCTTATCCCAAAGCATTTTTACAATGAAAAACTCATCGCCATAGGTGGAAGTTTGAGGGCTATATCAAGTGCGATTATGAAAAAAAACGCCTATCCTTTGCAGACTTTACACGAATTTAGCTATAAGCTTAATGATGAAAAAAGCTTTATTGAGGACATTATCAAAGCCCCTACGCAGCTTTTGGGCGACTTTTTCATCAAAAAAGAACGATTTGACACCATTAAAGAGGGGGCTTTAATCTTTCTTAATGTGGCTGAAAAGCTGCAAAGCAAGGAGATTATCACAAGTGGAGTGGGCATTAGAGAGGGCGTTTATCTTAATGACATTCTGCCTTTAAATAAAAAATTCCCAAGCACCTTTAATCCCAGCATTAAATCCTTGCAGGATAGATTTTTAGGCAAGGCTAAAAGTTCGCTAACGCATTATGCCTGTGAAATTTTTGACGCTCTTGCCCCGCTTCATCAGGTTGAACTTTCGCATAAAGCACAACTAATCAATGCTGCAAAGCTTTGTGAAATAGGAGCTTATTTGGATTTTTACTACGCAAATGAGCATAGTGCGTATTTTATCTTAAATGCTTTAAATTATAATATGAGCCACAGGGAAAAAATCCTCATCGCCACGCTTATCAAGCTTTCTGGTAAAAAAACAGATGAATTTATCGAGCTTTACGAGGATTTATTGCCCTCAAATGACACGCTAATGTGGCTTAACTTCATTCTTGCACTCGCTCAACTTCTAGCACAAAATCATTTTGGCGAAAAAATCAAATGCCACTACGCACAAAATGTGCTTTATATTTACAGCCATAAATTCATTGATATTCCAAAAGAAGCGTTAAGAAAGATAGCCCTACCAGAGACGATAGCCCTAGCCCTTAATCAAAAGCCCTAATTTTTATCTGGTGTTTTGATGAGCTTTTGCAGTCGTTCTTTATTTTCCTTAAAAAAATTCTCAAAGCTTTTTGGCTTTTTCTCATCAACTTGTGGCTTTTGAGAGCCTTTTTCTACGACATCTAAAAGCACATTAGACGAACCAACTACCATAATATAATGCTTTGAGTCAAATTCCAAAATGACAAATTTATTCTGCCTGTCTAATGCCCTTTGAAACAGCACGCGAAACTCTTTTGCGTGGCTTTTGCCCTTCATTCCACGGCTAAGCCACCACAAGATGCCAAGTAAAACAATTAAAACGCTAACGATGATAATATAGCTTGTATAATCAAATTTACCCCCAAAATTGCTCTTTTGAGGCTCTTGCCTAAAAGACAAAGTCCCAGTAGGGGCTTCTTTATCAAGGGCGCGTATCATCAGCCCCGTGCTGTCGTTAATGCTTTGCGTGTTTAAACGCACATCAGCCTTAACTTCAAGGGCGATTATGGTTTTGTTTTCTTTGGGACTAATAAGCATTTTGGTGATGAGGGGTGAATTTATGGTTTTAAGCTCCTCTTTGGCGTAACTTACGCCGTTTAAGGTAAGCCTTAACATTTCCTTGTTTCGCTCCTCCTCAATCCTGCCATTGTAAGTGCTATCAAATGAAAGCGTGATATTAACACTATCTTTTTGCTCGTTGTGAATTTTGTATTCTAAAAGCTTGGTGGCAAAAAGCGGCAAGGCTAAAATGAGTAAAAGGCAAATTCTTTTCATCTAAATTTCTTTTTTAAAGTATTGAAGCACGGTTTTAGAGTCTAAAACTTCATTGATACGAATGGCTAAATTCCGCTCATACACCATAACTTCACCCTTGCCAAAAATGCGTTTGTTGATATACAGCTCCACGCTCTCACCAGCAGGTTTTTCTAAGTCAATCACAGAGCCAACTTCAAGCCGCAATAAATCACTCACGCTCATACTCGTTGTGCCAAGTTCGCTCACAAAATCAACCGTAATATCTAAAATATCCTCATAGGACTCGATAAGCCCCATATGCTCGCCGTATTCGTTTAGCTGTTCTTCGCTCATAGCTTTTTGTAGCCCACCTTAAAAGAAAAATTGCCGTCTGTGAAAATCGCCTCTTTGTCGAGCTTTAAAGTCGTAAAATCGGCTCTGCCAAGGTATTCAGGTATGCCAAGCTTGAATTCCTCTTTGCTTTCATTGAGCTTAATCTTCGCATAGCCGATGATTTCATTAGCAAATTCCTTTGACAAGTCGCACCAATCGTCCTCTTTAAGCTCTGCACCCTGCAAAAAAATGTCCCTGTAACGCTCAAAAACCTCTTTTGGAAAGAAAAGATAAAAGCTAATTTCCCCCTCGCTTTTGTGTGTCAAGGCTATGGCTGAGCCGTAAAGCTCACCTTTTAAGCCCTTGCCCGGACTAATCTTGCATTTTAAAATTTCCCCGAAAAAGTGTTTCACGGATTGTTTTATAATATCAAACATTATCAGCTCCTCAATTTTTTATAATTATAGTTAAGTTTAGATAAAATTTAAGTTAAAATTTCAAATTTTATCTAAATTTTAGGATTTATTTGCAAAAACTGAGCCACCCCGCTTTTTATTTTAATGGCTTTTTGTGGTATATTCACTTTTAGCTAATCCTAAAAACCTTTTTTTAAGGCAAATGCTGATTAAACTTAACACAAAAGCAAAGCGATTTAAAAACATTCAAAGTCCTAAAAAATCGCATCAATTTTTTTCATCGTTTCGTCTAAATTTTGGCTATTAAAGGCTTGAACCACAGCTGTGCCAACGATGACGCCATCGGCGATTTTCTTGCATTCTATTACATCTTTTTTTTCTTTTATGCCAAAGCCCACAAAAACGGGTAAATTTGTATGCTTTTTGATTGTTTGCACCAAATTTTCAAGCCTTTTGTGCTGCATTTGATTGCCCCCTGTTATGCCAACACTTGCAAGAGCATAGACAAAGCCACTTGCACGGCTAAGAATTTGTTTGAGCCGCTTTTTGCTCGTGGTTACACTAACAAGAGGGATAAGAGCAATACCAGCCTTTTGACACTCATTAAATAGCTCCTCATTCTCCTCAAAAGGCAGTTCAGGCACGATTAAACCCTTAATCCCCACCTTTTTGGCATTGGCTACGAATTTTTTCAAGCCATAAGAAAAAATGAGATTATAATACACTAAAAACACCAAAGTTTTGTGCGTTTTCACGCCTTGCAACAACTCAAACACCTTATGCACGGTTACTCCCTCATTTAAAGCCTTTGAAACAGCCTCAAAAATCACCTCTCCATCAGCAATGGGGTCAGAATATGGTATGCCAATTTCTAAAATATCAATCTTACTCTCATCTAAACGAGCCAAAAATTCACTACTTCGCTCTAAATTTGGATAACCAGCGACTATGTAAGCAATATTTGCCTTATCTTTAAAACCAAAATCAGCCATAAATCTTTCCTTTCTCATAACCTTGTATGGTGTGTATGTCCTTATCTCCTCTGCCTGAGACATTTACAACGACAACGGCGTCTTTTTTGAGCTTTAATTTCTCCAAATACGCCAAGGCGTGCGAACTCTCAATGGCAGGGATGATGCCTTCTTTCTCACACAAAAGCTTTAAAGCCCTCACGCATTCATCATCGCTAATGGCATAATATTCAACCCTTTTATTTTCGCACAAATGAGCGTGAATTGGACCCACACCCGGATAATCAAGCCCCGCTGAAATACTATGCACCTCTAAAATATTACCCAAATCATCTTGTAAAACCTTGGTTTTCATTCCGTGGATTATGCCGTCTCGTCCTTTTGTCAAGGTTGCAGCGTGATAAGGCGTGTTAATGCCAAGCCCAGCAGCCTCTACGCCAATAAGCCTTGTCTTTTTATCCTTTAAAAATTCATAAAAAGCACCAATGGCATTTGAGCCACCGCCCACACAAGCGATGATAACATCGGGCTTTTTGTTGATTTTGGCAAGTTGTTTTTTTAATTCCTTGCTAATAACGCTTTGAAAATGCGTAACAATTTGCGGGTAAGGATAAGGACCAACCGCACTTCCTATGACATAAAACACATTTTCTATTTGTGCTACCCAAGCTTGAATGGCTGCTGTGGTGGCTTCTTTAAGCGTTTTAAGCCCTGTGTGAATTTCTTTTAGTTTTGCTCCTAAAAGCTGCATTTTATAGACATTTAAAGCCTGTCTAGCAGCATCAGTTGCTCCCATAAACACCTCACATTCAAGCCCCAAAAGTGCCGCAGCAGTCGCCGTAGCCAAGCCGTGCTGTCCTGCACCCGTTTCGGCGATGAGCTTTTTCTTACCCATATATTTAGCTAGTAAAGCCTGTGCTAGTGCGTTGTTGATTTTATGTGCGCCTGTGTGGTTTAAATCCTCTCTTTTTAGGTAAATTTCAAAGCCATAATACTTGCTTAAATTCTTTGCATAATACAAAGGAGACGGACGCCCCACATAATGTATCAGCAAGTCATCAAGCTCTTTTTTAAACGCCTTTGAAAAGGCGATTTTCTTAAAAGCCTTTTCAAGCTCACACAAAGCATTCATCGCCGTTTCAGGCACAAACTGCCCGCCATAATTTCCATAATACCTTTTCATCGTCCTACCTTTTTTAAAAATTCTTGCAACAAGACTAAATCTTTTAAGCCCTGCTGATTTTCCATTTTTGAATTCACATCAAGCACGGCTGGTTTATACTCTAATGCCTGTAAAGCATTATCTATTCCAATGCCCCCAGCAAGTGCGAATTCTTTATCATAATCTTTAAGCAAATTCCAATCAAAACTCACTCCATTGCCACCCTTTAACGCTCCTTTGGTGTCAAAAAGCACCAAATCTGCATAAATTACACTTGGCATTTGTAAATTTTCCCCCACGCTAATGCTTTGCCAAACGCTTAAATTCAAGGCTTTTAATGCCTTAAAAAGCTCTTTTGAAATCTTTTTGTGAATTTGCACTCCGTTTAAATTCGCTAGCTTTGCAGCATTTAAAATAAAATCATCGCTTTCATCAACGAAAACGCCTATGGCTGCTTTGCCTTTATCTTTAATGATTTGACTTAAATTTTTTGCCAAATTTAAACCCACCTGCCTAATGCTTGGTGCAAAGATAAGCCCTAAAAAATCCACATTCAAACAAGCCACCTCAGCGGTATTTTGTGCTTCTTTCATTCCGCAAATTTTAATCTTTGTCAAATTCTTGCACCCTTTTTTGATAATTCTTAAAAAATTCAAGCACTCGCCCTGAGTAAATCGCCTCCAAAATGATGTCCTTAGCCTGTGCTGGTGTTTGGACTCTATTAGCGGTGTAAAGGGCAAACATAGCGTTTAAAACGACTATATCAAATTTCGCCCCCTTTTGCTTTCCGCTTAAAGTATCAAGCAAAATTTGAGCGTTTTGCTGGGCGTTACCGCCTACTATTTCGCTGTGAAATGCCCTTTTAAAGCCAAATTGCTCTGGGCTAATGCAGTATTTGAAAATCTCGCCATCTTTTAGCTCATAAATTGTCGTGTCATCACAAATGCTTATCTCGTCCATTCCGTCATTACCACGCACGATTAAGGCGTGTTTGCGTCCTAAATTTCGCAAAACCTCAATCAAAAGCTTATGCACGGGGGCGTGGTAATTTCCCATCATTTGATATTTTAAGCTCAAATTTGGGTGCAATAAAGGTCCTAAAACATTAAACACAGTCCGCACACCAAGCTTTTGCCTCACTTCCTTAACCTCGCCGACAAGAGAATGAAAAAATGGAGCGTGGAAAAAAGTAAGCTTTTGCTCATCAAGCAAGCTAACTTGTTTAGCAATGCTTTCAAAGGCTGGAATTTTAAGAGCAGCTAAAACATCAGAGCTACCACTTGCACTTGAAATAGCTCTATTGCCGTGTTTTGCTACCTTTACGCCAAGTGCAGCAAGTATGAAAGCCGTAGTTGTGGAGATATTCACACTCTTAAAGCCGTCCCCGCCCGTGCCGACAATATCTATCATCTCGCTTTCATCATTAAAAGTCTGTGAATATTTAAGTATATTACTCACAAAAGCCGACAAAGACTTTTCATCAAGGGATTTTTCGGTAATTAAAACAAGCAAAGCCCCAAGCTGTATAGGCTCATACTCACGACTTGCGATAATTTGGCAAATTCTAGCAAAATCATCAGTATTTAAGCCCTGATTGTCCTGCAATTTAGTGATAAAATGTGCAAAATTTGCCCTGCCTTGTTCTTTTTTTTCAATGCCCTTAACTTTTAAGAAATTTTCAAAAATTTTAAGTCCATACTCGCTAAAATAGCTTTCTGGGTGAAATTGCACTCCAAAATAGGGCAATTCTTTGTGTCTCATCGCCATTAAAATTTTATCATCAGTGTAAGCAAGGGCTTCAAGCTCATCAGGCAAGTCGCAAACCTCCAAAGAATGATAACGCATAATGTTAAATTGCTTTGGAAATTCCTCAAAAAGCTCACTAGGCTTTGTGAGTGTAATTTGAGAACTCACGGCGTGAGCGACTTCTTTAAGCCTTTTGATAGTGGCATTAAAGCAAAAGCCTAGCACTTGATGCCCTAAACAAACACCAAGCACAGGCACATCAAGCCTTGCTTTAAAAATTTCAAGGCAAATTCCGCTGTCTTTGGGGTGCTTTGGACCCGGACTTAAAATAATCGCACTTGGTTTGAGCCTTTTGATTTCATCAAGCGTGATTTTATCATTTCTATACACTGCCACTTCATCATTTGTGAGCTGATGAAGCATAGTTTTTATGTTAAAAACGAAAGAATCATAATTATCTATCAGCAAAATCATCATTTATCCTTTAAATTCTCAAAAGCATTAAGCAGTGAGCGGCGTTTGGCACAAAGTTCGGCGTATTCATTTTCTGCTTTTGAATGAGCGACTATACCCGCACCACTAGCAATATAGGCTTTATTGCCCACAAAAATGAGGGAGCGAATGAGTATGGCAAGTAAAACCTCCTCATCAAACCTTAAAAAGCCTATCGCTCCGCCATAAACGCCTCTGTTTAAGGCTTCAAGCTCATTTATAAGCTCTAATGCTCTTATTTTAGGTGCTCCACTTAAAGTTCCCGCTGGAAATACCGCCATTATCGCATCAAAAATACTCGCATCATCTTTAAGCTTCGCATATACCTCGCTTACAATGTGCATTACATACTGATAACTCACTATGCTAAAAGGATTTTCCACCTTGGTATTTGTGCCAAATTTAGACACATCATTTCTTGCTAAATCAACAAGCATTCTGTGTTCGCACAATTCTTTTTCATCGCTTAAAAGCTCTTTTTTGAGGGCTTCTTTATCGCAATTTAAGCTTAAATTTCTAGTTCCTGCAATGGGTGCGACAAAAATTTCTTTGTTTTTAACGCTTAAAACAAGCTCTGGCGATGAGCCAACAACCACACCATAAGCACTTGGAAAGTGAAACATATAAGGGCTTGGATTTTGTTTGCTTAACTCCTCGTAAAAGCTGAAAGTATCGACATTGCTTTGCACGCAAAGTTGAGCGGATAAAACCACTTGGAAAATGTCCCCGCTTAAAAGGTATTCTTTTGCCTTTTTTACCATATCAATGAAGTTTTGCTTTTCTTTTTGAGTATCGCTTATGACTTTAAATTCACATTTTGGCGTTTTTTTTAAGTCTTGTTTTTGCTGCAAAAATTCAAAATACTTGCCCTCGCCAAAGCAATGATACATCTTTGAATGCTTTTCATACACCAAATACGCCCTTGCATCAGCAAACAAAAACAAGGGAAATTCATAGCTTTTTTTCTCACAACACCCCACATTTTCAAAAAGCGAGATAAAATCAGCCGCAAAAACGCCAAAAAACCCAGCATACTCACAAAGGCTTTTTTTTGCCGCCTTTTCGTAAAATCTCGCCTTAAATTCACTAAAATCCATTTGTTTAGCGTCTAAAAAAATCGGGTCTATGCCAATGATGATTTTATTCTCATCTTCTGCAAAATAAGAATGCGGAAAATGGGCTAAAATTTGTCTATAATATTCTTGTGCTTTACCTGTAAGCATTGTTTAACCTTTTTTTGAATGAAATTTTGTTATAAAATACTGCGAATGAACGCATTAAAATGAGAGTCGCCAAGAGCGAAGAGAGTGTGAAAGGGTGTAGATGAGTGCAAAATAAATCAAAATCTTTGTATGCATTTTCAACCTTTCATAAAAATTATGCAAAATAATAAAACAAAATAGATTAAATTTTGCTTAAAGCTGCTAAATTCGCACAAAAATTCGCCCTACTCTACCGTTACGCTTTTGGCAAGATTTCGCGGCATATCCACATCATTACCCAAACGCATTGAAATTTCAAGGGCTAAAAGCTGCACGACTATCATCATCTCAAAAAATTCACACATATAATGGCTTTGTTTGGTGGTTTTGATAAAATCATCGCCCAAATCAAATTCCAAAGGCGAAATTATAAGCACCGTGGAGTCTCTGGCAATCAACTCCTCGACATTTGACTTTGTCTTATCATAAAGCTTATTTTCGGGCAGTAAGGCTATGGTATAAAGCTTACTATCGGCTAAGGCTATCGGTCCGTGCTTCATTTCCCCAGCAGGATAGCCCTCAGCGTGTAGATATGAAAGCTCTTTGAGCTTTAAAGCCCCCTCCAAAGCAAGAGGATAAAAGACATCTCGCCCAATGAAAAAGAAGCCGTGTCCGTCTAAATAGCGTTTAGAAAGCCTATGAATACGCTCGTGGAGCTTATTTTCCACCAAGCAAACATTAGGAGTATGCAACAAAGCCTTTATTTCAGCACTCATATCAAAGCCTTTTTTCTGTGCGATATAAATAGCAAGCATCCACAAGCTCAAAATTTGAGTCGCAAAAGCCTTTGTCGAGGCTACGCCCTTTTCAATACCAGCACGAGTAAGCAAATTCAAATGAGCCAAGCGAACTATGCTTGAATTATCCACATTACAAACGGCAATGGTTTTTGCCCCCTTGTCTTTGGCGATTTTAAGGGCTTCTAGCGTGTCAGCCGTTTCTCCGCTTTGCGAAATGACGATGAAAAGCGAATTTGGCTTAATCACTGCCTCGCGGTAGCGGAATTCACTAGCGATTTCAACCTTGCATTTTATCTTTGCTAAACGCTCGAAAAGATAACTCGCCACCAAGGCAGCGTGATAGCTTGTCCCACAAGCACAAAGGCTTAATTCATCAAAGCCGCTTAAATCCTCACCCACAAGCTCATCAAACACAATCTCATCACCACTAATGCGTCCCATCAGCACTTCGCCAAGCACCCTATTTTGCTCGTAAATTTCCTTTTCCATAAAAAAGCGAAAGCCGTCTTTTTGAGCGTAAATTTTATCCCCGCAAAGTTTAGCAAAAACAAGCTTTTGCGGCGTATCGTTATGATAAATTTGCAAACTTTTCTCATCAGCAAAACCATAGCTTAAATCTTCAAGGTAAATCACCTCCTCGCAATGTCCTATCATCGCTGTGCTATCTGAGGCGAAAAACAGCTCGTTTTTAGCGTTTTTCCCCACTATCAAAGGGGCGGCATTTTTGGCGAAAAATATGGTATTTTCAGCCTTTTTACTGACTAAAAGTATGGCAAAAGCCCCTTTTAACTCACTTATAACCTTTTTAAAAGCCTCAAAAGGCGTTAAATTGGTAGCATAAAATTCAAAAAGCTGAACGATAACTTCTGTATCAGTTTGGCTTAAAAACGCTATGCCCTTGCTTTCAAGCTTGTTTTTAAGCTCTTTGTAATTTTCTATAATGCCATTGTGAATCACACAAGAATACTGCCCTAAATGCGGGTGAGCGTTGATTTCAGTAGCTTTGCCGTGTGTCGCCCAACGCGTATGCCCTATGGCTACGCCAAAATCCTCACTCGTAAAACTCTTGCATTTATTTGTCAAATTTTCAAGTTTGCCAACAGCCTTGAAAAAGTCTAATTCTCCTGCTTTCATCACGGCTAAACCCGCACTATCATAGCCTCTGTATTCTAACTCTTTCAAACCGCCTAAAATGAGCTGTTTTTTCTCACTTTTGCCTATATAACCAACTATACCGCACATTTTCACTCACTTGTTAATGATTTTACAAGGCTTTCCTCGTTTAAATTTGGGGTTTTTTGCAGATAAAAGGTATTTCTCGTGCGTTGTCTTATCGTTTGAATTTTCGCCGCACTCAACACGAGCTTTAACTCGTTAAACACATTTATCACAAATGCCATAAGCCCTTGCTGGTCCTTTGTGTTTAAATTTAGCCTAGCATAAGTCTTTGAATACCCCAAGTCCAATTTTAACTCATCTTTTTTAATCATCGGTTTTTTGAGCTTGTTTTTGTGCGTTTGCAAATTCTTTTCAAGCAAAGCCGTAAATTTAGCCTTTTGCTCATCGCTAACCTCGTTTGCGTATTCAAATTTCAAATGTACCTTATCATCAAAAAGTGGTGAAAAGCTCATAAAAACGAGATTTAAACCGCTTAAAGCACTTAAAATGCTCTCCAAATCAAGCCTATCATTGTGGCTAATGAGTTCTAAAATAAAATTCTTTTCATTGTCAAACCAGAATTTAAAGTCCTGTTCTTTGGCTATTTGAGCGATATTTATAATGCTTTCAAAGCTGTTTTTGATGATGAAAAGATTTGAGCTAATATGCAAAATTCTATCCTGCATAGTGCTATCAAGCTGTAAAAAGGGTTTGCTTCGTTTAAGGGCTTGTTCTTTCTTTACTCGCCTTGCACTTTCATCTAAAAAATCCTCATTTTCAAAGCCAGAAAGAGCATTTTGCAAGAAATCATCAAGGCTTTTATAGAAAAAATGCTGATGAATGTTTAAAGCCTGAGCGTTGATGAAGGTAAGAGCGTGCAAGATGCGTAAATTTCGCTCATTGCCAAGCTTTGAGATAAAAGAAGCGATGATAGTTTCGTTGTAAATGTCCTCTTTTTCGACACATTCTTTCATCAAGTGAAAATACCTACACATTTTAAGCCCAAATTCCAAGGACTCGTTGCTTACATTAAATTTCGCACACAAAGAGCGGTAGATATTTGACAAGGAAACTTCGTTTTCTTCGTTACTTGCACTCATTAAAATGCTTAATTTTAGCACTACTTTTTCTTGAAAATTCAAGTTTTTAAGCACTTCAAAGGTATTCATTTGAGCTTCAAAGGCTTTAAGGCATAAAAAAGCGTTCTCATCACGGCTATAAACGCTTTCCTCATCGGGCAAAAAATAAAGCGGTGCATAGGCTTTAATCAGCTCTTTTAATATGCCTGAGTCAAAAAAAAGTTTGAGTGCTGAAAAGCTGTAACGGCGATAAAGCAGGGTTTTAAAGGCTGATAAAGCCTGTTCGTAGTCTTTTTTACTAATACGCATTCGCTTTAAACACATTACCACACTCACATCAAATTCGACATATTCATCATTTAAGCTATTTAAAGCGTCTAGAAAGGCTTTTAAATTTGGAAAAATCTGCCTTTTGTTGATGAAAATTTTCTCATTAGCCCTTGTGAAATACTCGTTAATGGGCTGGAATTTAAGCTCTTTATCGCCAATTTGTGTGCTGATAAAACGCGTATAAAGTCCCACGCTGTGTAGGCAACTCATCGCCTTTTGTATCATAGAATACTTAGCTTCTAAATGCTTTTTGTCCTTTTTTCTCATTAAAAGGCTGATTTCATCGGCATTTGCAAACAAAAAGACATCACTATTTTTGCCGCTTTGAATATTCATCGCCGATTGCAAGGAAAGCAAATAATCAACAGCCAAACGCAGCTGACTCAACTCCTTTTCGCTCACAAAATTAAGGGCATAATTTTTAGGACTATCCTTTAAAAGCACGAGCAAAGAATGTAAATTCAAGTAATCTTCAAGTCCGCCGTAGTCTTTTTTAATGTTAAATTCTTGTTTAATAAAGCTTGGACGCAAATGCTTAAAATAATCAAGCAAAGTGCCTATAAATTCATCTTTGTGTGCTTGTAAGGCTTTTTGAAATTCAGCCCTTGCGACTTTAAATAGGGTTTTTGAACCACACAAATACCGCACACCAAAGGGTTTAAGCTCATTTGCCTTACCAAGTATGCCGCCAAGCTCACAAATTTGATACTCGATGACAAGCCCCATATCGTTAAGCAAGGCGATAAACACCTTAATCATAGGCTTTAAGTGAAAAGCCTTAATGTCCTTGTAAATAAAAAGCAAAGGCACACTTTCATTTGCACAGAGTTTAAAATCCGCATACGCCCTACTAGCAATGACGCAAAAGGGTATATTTTCATTATGTGGCAAATAATCCTCAAAAAACTGAGCCAAAAGCTCTTGGTGTGCCTTTTTAATGAGCTTGTCAAGCTCTTTTGAATGGTAAAGGCTGAAAGAACCTTGTTTGAGAAAGTGTTTTGTATAACCAGCACAATAATTTTGAAATTCTTGTTTTAAAAGCAAATTTTATCCTTGCTTAAATATTTTTTATAAATAAAATCATAGCAAATTTAAGTTTTATTGTGGCAAATTTTTTATGTTTATTTGTTTAAATTTTCAAGCACAATTTTTAACTTAAATTCAATGCCCCTTTTGCTTTTTAGCAAAATACAAAGCCATTTTTACCGCTTCTTTATAGCTTTTTGTTGAAATTTTAGCGTTTTTATAGGCTTTGTCAAAGGCTGTGCCGTGATCTACGCTAGTGCGGATAATTGGCAAATTCAAGCTCACATTCACACTTTTATCAAAATATAAAGCTTTTAACGGAGCCAAAGCCAGATCGTGCGACATACTCACAAGGTATTTACAGCGTTTGAGTGAATTTGGAGTAAAGGCTGTATCGGCTACAAGCGGATTTGCTATGTAAAAATGCTTTAATTTAATGCTTTTTTCAAGCTTTACACTCAAAGCCTCATTACTAAGCAAATTTTCAAGCAGGGTATTTTTATTTGCAAAGTCCTTTTTTAAGGGCTTTTTAGAGTGCTTTAAGCTCAAAAAAAGATTAGTGATTTTAATCGCCTTGATGATTTTTTCCTCCTCCTTGCCTCCTATCACGCCAAAGTCTGAGGCGTGGGGGTTAAAGGCTAAAACGCCTATATTTTTAAAATGCGTTTGCTCGTAAAAATTGATGAGAAATTCGCAAAGTTTGGGAATTTGTATGTGAGAGCTTACTTCATTTAAGGGGATATGCTCGGTAAAAAGGGCGACAAAAAGCTTTTTATTTCCTAGCATCATAATGGCTTCTTGGGCGAAAAAATCCCGCAAAGCCTCAGTATGCCCGTGATAGCAAATCCCCGCCTCACTCCACGCTTTTTTATGTATAGGCAGAGTGATTAAAGCTTTGGCAAAGCCCTGTTTTACAAACTCACAAGCTGCTTTAAAACTTGCAAAGCTGTATGCACCGCTATGTGCGTTAATTTGCCCCGCTCTTATCTTAAAATTTGCATTCACCTCACCTTGCAATTTTGTTTTAAAAACACTATTTTTAAAATCCTTAACAAAGTCCGTTTTTAAGGCATTTTCAAAGCTTACAATGTGAAAATTTTTAGGCTTTTTAAGCCTTAATTTTTGCAAAGCCTCATTCAAAAGCACTTCGTGGATAAAATAATAAGGTTTGCAAAATTTAGCAATGCTTTTATGGCTTTTCAAAGCAATTTCTATGCCTACGCCGTTAATGTCGCCTATGCTAATGGCAATTTTAGGCTTTTTCATTGATGAGTGCTTTCATTTGTAAAATCGCTCGTTCAAGTCCCACAAAAACAGCTCTTGCGACTATGCTTTGTCCTATGTTAAGCTCACAAATGGGCGAAATTTGAGCAATTTGTCTAACATTTTTATAATTTAATCCGTGCCCAGCAGCCACTTTTAAACCCAAATTTTTAGCTAAATGGGCTGAATTTGCTATGTTTTCAAG
The DNA here is from genome assembly GCA_964607975.1 of uncultured Campylobacter sp. Lineage (GTDB taxonomy): Bacteria > Campylobacterota > Campylobacteria > Campylobacterales > Campylobacteraceae > Campylobacter_D. The sequence goes on from CAZSMF010000003.1 coordinate 32,546, forward strand.
CTCATTTTCAAGCTTTTTTTGTAGGGCATTTTTTGGCAAATCAAGCTCTTTTATCTTATAAGGGGTTTTTAAAATATTGCTGTATAGGGCGTTGTAAAGGTTAGCGTAAGCTCCTGTGTGAAGTTCTATAAAATCAGCCCCCAAAGTTTTAGCTTGTTTAATGTCCTTTTCGTTAGGATTGATAAAAAGTGAAACTTCAATGCCCGAATTTTTAAGCCTTTCAATCGCCTTTACAAGTTTTGCACTTTGTAAATTTAGCCCACCCTCCGTAGTCAGTTCAGCCCTTTTTTCAGGCACCAAAGTTACACGAGCAGGATTATATTTACACGCTAAAACAATCATTTTTTCATCACTAGCGCATTCTAAATTCACAGGGACTTTGCAAAAATTGACAATGTTTTTTAAATCGTCCTCTTGGGCGTGGCGTCTATCCTCTCTTATGTGAAGTGTGATTTGCTCGGCATTTTGAGCGACAATGAAAGCTGCTTCAAGCACATTTGGCTCATCAACGCATCTTGCCTCACGCAACAAAGCGATATGGTCTATATTTACCCCTAAAAACATTATTTTTCCTTAAAAAAATTTATGAAATTATACTGAATTTTAAATGAATTTTTGTCATCTCTTTGTTTATTTTGCTTTTTTGCTTGAATTTTTAAGCAAAAATGAAAATTTTTTTGAATTTTTTGCAAAGCCTTCGAAGCTCTATTTTACTGATATATGATGAGAAAAATTTCATTGCAAGTTTTAAAAAATTTGAATTTAAATGCAAAAAAATGCTCAAAATTTAATTTTTATGGTATAATGCTAACTTGAAGGTTTAAAAATGTTACGCTTTCCTAATGGAATTTATGTTTAAACTTTGAAAATTTAAACTCTTTTAAAGGCTATTAGGATAAAATATCATTTTACAATTTGGGGATGGAAAATGATTACTTGGATGCAAAGACACAGAAAGTGGCTTGTTATTACCATTTGGATTAGCACCATAGCTTTTGTCGGTGCTGGTTTTGTCGGCTGGGGAATGTATGATTTTAATCTAAATCGCACTTCATCAGTGGCAAAAGTCGGTAGCGAAAAGGTTGGCTTTATGGAATTTAACAGACGCTTTGCACAAATTTTTAATTATTACAGACAAATCGGCGAGGGCGAACTCAGCGAACAAGAAGCAAGGGAACAAGGGCTTGACAGCTTGGCTTTGCAGACTTTGATTGAGGATAAACTTTTGCTTAATTTTGCCAAAGAACTTGGCATAGGAGCAAGCGAAGATGAAATCATCAGCATTTTAATCGCCGATAAAGAATTTGCCGATGAAAGCGGGAATTTCGACAAGGAAATTTATTATAGTTTGCTTAGGGAAAATGGCATTGAGGCTAAGGATTATGAACAAATGCTTACCGATAGCGTAGTGCTTACAAAGCTTACTTCGCTTTTTAACTTGCCTGTAAAGGACATTGAGCTTGAAATGTTAGCTTCAAATTTCTTTATGCAAGATAATTTAAACATAGCTAAAATAGACAAAGACAATGTAGCCCTTGATTTAAAAAGCAAAGAGGCTGAAAAAAAGATGATAGAACTTTGGCAGCAGTATAAAGAGGAATTTAAAACGCAAAAATACTACGATATTTCTTTGTATTTTCTACCGGTAAAAAAGAATGAAAATACCGATAAAGCAGCCTTGAAAGCATTTTACGAAAGCAACAAGCAAAATTACAAAGACTTTAACGGCAAAATTCTAGCCTATGAGGAAGTGCAAAATGAAGTCGTTGAGGATTATCATTTAGAGCAGCTCAAAGCTGAGGCGAACAAAATTTATCTTGCTTTAAACAAAAAAGAGCTTGAATTTCAAAGGGATGTGAATATCACAGATAGCGATGTGTATTATCCCACAGAGCTTTTTAACACAAGCAAAGCCAAAGCCATACTCAAACCTTTCGTTTTTGAAGCAAGAGGACAAAGTGGCTATATGATAGCAAGGGTAAATTCAATCAATCCCGCAAGGACAAAGACTTTTGAAGAAGCCAAAGAGGAAGTTTTACCCCTTTATAAACTCGCCGCACAAAAAGAAATGCTAGGAGAAAAGGCACAAAAGGCATTAAATGGCTTTAAAGGCAAAAATATAGGCTTTGTGGGCAGAGATAGTGTGCGAAACAACGATAAAATAGATGAAAAAATAATGAGCGATGGGGAATTTAGCTTCTTTTTAGGAGAAGTTTTTAACGCTAGTCAAAAAGAGGGTTTTGTTTTGTTTGATGATAAAAAAGCCATACTTTATAGCATTAAGGGGCAAAAATTGTTTAACGCCTCAAAGCTTGAACAATACAAAGAATCTTTAAGGCAAAATATCAAAACAATCAAAGCCAACGAGCTAAAAAAAGAGCTTTTAGCACAATTACGCAAAAAATACCCCATAGAAATTTACACTGAGGGCGAAGCAAAATGAATATATTAGGTATAGATTTAGGTTCAACGCAAACTTGTGCCGTCTTGGCTCAAAAAAACGAAGACGGACTTAAATTCATCGGCTTTGGCAAAACGAAAACTCAGGGCATTAAAAAGGGTGCTATCATCGATATGACACTTGCAGCAAAAGCCATAGAAAGAGCCGTGCTTAATGTCGAGGTAATGTCTGGCATTAAGCGTTATGATAAAATAGTCGTTTCTATTTCAGGTGCTTACACCAAAGGCATTAACTCACAAGGCGTTGTGAATGTTAATAACGAAATCAGTTTGCAAGAAATTCGCCGTGCTGTAACACTTGCTGAGCATAATGCGAGTATTCCAAATGATTATGAAACCATACAAATTTTACCTTACAGCTTTCAGGTTAATGATACGGATTGTGTTATCGACCCTTTGGGAATGGACGCTAAAAGGCTTGTGGTGCAAACGCACATTGTCATTGCTAAAAAATCAGATATTAGAAACCTCAAAAAAGTCGTGGAATTAGCAGGTTTAAAGGCTGATAATCTCGTGCTTTCAGGCTATGCCTCAGCCATAGCGTGTTTGAGTGAGAGTGAAAAAGAGCTGGGGGCTATTCTCATTGATATGGGCGGTGGAATTTGCGATATAGTTGTGTATGTAGGCAATTCAATCAATTTCCAACACCGCTTTTTAATCGGCTCATCAAATATCACCGCTGATTTAGCTCAAATTTTACACACTCCATTAAGCGAAGCAGAAAATATTAAGCTTTCTTGGGAGGATTTAGGCACACCAAATAGCATTATGCAAGTGCCGCAAATGGGCGATGAAAGAAAGGTAAAAGATTGTGCTGTGGAGGTAATCTCCGACATTATTTATTCTCGTGTTAATGAAACCTTGCTGGGCTTGGCTGATTGGATAAGTGCAGAAAATGCAGCTAAAAATGCCGGTGCTGGTGTGGTTTTAACGGGAGGCTTTGTTAAATTAGCAAGGTTTGACGAGGTTGTTGCAGCAGCATTTAGCGATAAATCCACTCGTATAGCAAGTGCTAGCGATAGAATCATCTCTAATTTCACAGAGCTTTTTGACCCAGAAAATAGCTGTGCCATAGGGCTTTGCTTGTATGAAGCGGGTTATTTTACGCCTTATGAGATGGATTCTAGTAAAACTTTACGATTTAAAGGCGAGGAGCTAGGATTTAGCTCAAAGCCAACATTCACACCAATAGGAGGGGAAGAAAGTGAAGAAGATGTATTACAAGAAGTTTCAAGGACAGAAGTTGCAGAGGAATTTTCGAATTTCACCGAGCCAAAAAAAGAAAAGCAAGGCTTTTTCTCCCGTATGTGGGATAAATTAAGCAGCCAATTTTGATGAAAGGAGCATAAAATGAACGAATTTACAGTAGAAGAAGCTTTACATACCAAGGGAGCAAAGATTAAAATCATCGGTTGTGGCGGTGGCGGTAGCAATACCATAAATCACATTATCAAAGAGGGTTTAACTGAACTTGATTTGATTGTTACTAACACAGACGGACAAGCCCTAAACAATTCACTAGCCAAGACTAAAATTCAGCTTGGCGAAAAGACAACACGCGGTTTGGGAGCTGGTGGAAATCCAAAAGTAGGCGCTGAAAGTGCAAGAGAAAGCTACGAAGAGCTTAAAGCTGCCTTAGAGCAAAGCGACATTGTATTTATAGCCTCAGGGCTTGGCGGTGGCACAGGCACAGGAGCTACGCCCATAGTCGCACAAGCAGCAAAGGAAGTTGGGGCTTTAACGGTTTGCGTTGTAACTATGCCTTTTAATTTTGAGGGCAAAAACAAAAAACAAGTAGCAGAAGCTGGACTCATCGAGCTTAAAAAAGAAAGCGATTCTATACTTGTGATACAAAATCAAAAATTGCTTAGCTTCATAGACAAAAACGCAGGAACAGATGAGGCTTTTGGCATAGTTGATAGCGTTTTGGCAAAAGCGGTTAAGGGAATGGTTTCTATACTTGTGGAAAATAGCCGCGTAAATGTTGATTTTGCGGACATTAAAGCCATTATGAGCCATAGAGGTTTAGCCTTAATGGGTATGGGTGAGGCAAAGGGACAAGATGCGGCTATGGAGGCTTTAAACAACGCACTTGAATCCCCTCTACTTGATGATTTAGACATTAAAAATGCTCGTGGTGTCATCGTGCATTTTAAACATCACCCTAAATTTCCTTTCTTGCAAATCAGCGAAGTGGGCGATTATGTAGAAAATATGCTTGATAACAATGTCAATTTCAAATTTGGCGACAGCTCTGATGATACAATGGAAGAAGATGCGGTAGAAATCACCGTTATCGCCACGGGCTTTGAGTATCAAGAAGAGAAAAAAAGCACTAAAAATGCGGCAAGAGAAGCCACCATATTTTCAAGAAAAACAGGCACTGATGACGAAGAAGAGCTTATAGCCAGACTAGACATACCAACAGTCATACGGCGTTCAATGGACTAAATGTCCTTAAATTCAGCACAAAGCTCTTCATAGAGCTTTTGCAAATTCTTACCGCACACTCTCGTGTTGGCTATGGTGGTGATGAAGTTAGTGTCTCCATTCCACCTTGGCACGAGGTGATAATGGCAGTGCTTGGCTATACCAGCCCCTGCTTGTTCGCCCAAATTCATACCTATATTTACGCCTTTTGCACCGAATTTATTTTTCAGCACCCTCACGCCCTCACGCACGAAAAAGCTCATCTCCTGCCAAATTTCAATATCAAGTTTTTCTATATTTTCCTCGTGTGTGTAAGGAACAACCATAAAATGTCCGGGCGAATAAGGATACAAATTCATTATCCCAAAACAAAATTTAGCCCTAAAAATCACCCCAAGCCTAGTATCATTAGCACTGCTGCTTAAACAAAAAGGGCAATCCTCCTTGCTTTGTTTAAAATATTTCTCTCTCCAAGGTGCGTAAAGGTATTGCATTTATGTCCTTTCTACGAAATTTCGCAAGGCTAAACCCTCATTTTTTTGACGCATAAAATATTCGCCGATTAAAAAGGCATCAACGCCCAAAGAGTCCAAGTGTAGCAAGGCGTTTTTATCCTCCAAACCGCTTTCAGCAACGATAATACTTGTTTTAGGAATTTGAGGCAAAAGCTTTTCGCAAAGTGCAAGATTGATTGAAAAATCATCTAAATCCCTGTGATTAACGCCGATGATTTGAGCCTTTGCGAACAACGCTTTTTCCAAGTCCTCCTCGTTGTGAATTTCAAACAAAACTTCAAGTTTTAGGCTTTTAGCAAAACAAGCCAAGCTTTGAAGCCTTGTTTTATCAAGCATTCGTGCTATGAGTAGGATAAAATCCGCCCCACAGGCTAGGCTTTGTAAAATTTGATACTCATCAAAGATAAAATCCTTTCTTAAAAGCGGAATTTGCAGCTTTTCGCTCGCTCTTTCAAGATAGGCTAAATCGCCCTGAAAAAAATGCTTTTCGGTGAGTATGGAAATTGCCGCCGCACCATTTTGTGCGTAATTTTGAGCAATGCATAAGGGCAAAAATTCAGCCCTAATAACGCCCTTGCTAGGACTTGCCTTTTTCACCTCAGCGATAATATTTATTTTCTCATCATTTTTGCGTAAATTGTTAAGCACAGCTTGTGGCTTGCGTAATTTGGCGTTTTTTAGGGCTTTTTGCTCCATATCTTTATAAGAAATCTGCTCTTTTTGCAAGGCTAAATCCTCTTTTGACTTGGCAAAAATACGCTCTAAAATCATCATTTTTTCCCGCTCAAACACTGCTGAATGGCTCTAATATGCTCTTTGGACTCTTTTGAGCTGCTAAATTCCTTATCGTGCATAGTTTTAAGCATTATATCCCACGCTTGATTGCACTGCCCTTGCTTGTAATAGCCCCACGACAAGCTATCAAGGTAAAAAAGATTATTTGGCTCTTTCACCAAAGCCCTTTCCACCAAATTCATACCCTTTTTAATGTCTAAATCATAATCAATCAACAAATACCCATAATAATTCAAATACAAAGCCCCGCTTTGCTCATCAATGCCCTCCTCAAATTTGCTCGATACTGAATTTAAGAGCTTTTTGTCTATGCTTTGTTTTTTTGTAGCGTTTTCAAACTCCATTACAGCGGCGATGAGCAGGTATTTTTTATCATTTTTTTCCCTGTAATTTTTCAATGCAAATTCATAAGCTTCTTGCAGCTTACCTACTCTTTCATACAAAAACAAAGTCAAATCATCGTCAATATTATAATTTAAGGCAAGTTGTAAAGCCTTGTCGTATTGCTTTTGCTGCATTAAATTTTCAATCAACAAACGCAAAAAATTCGTATTTTTAGTCAGCTCATAAAGCTTAATATGCAAATTTTCAAGCTTTGCATTTTCTTTGCTGTCGCTGTAAATTTGAGCTAAAAGCATACACACACGAAGCGTGCAAGCACCAGCCTCATCAACGAAGCTTTCAAGCTCTTTTTTTGCTTTATTGAGTGCAAGTTTTTTACGCTCATCGCTGGAATTTGAAGCGAGTAAAAGCTCATTTTCGGCGATTTTAAGCGTGAGTATTTCATTTGGGCTTTGCTCCTCGGGCAGTTTTGCCTTGCTCGTTTTGTAATTTTGCAAAGACAGAGCAAAGGCTTGTTTTTGCAAATACAAATCCCCCAAAAGCTCGTAATTTCTATAATCCTTATCCCATTTAATCAAATCCTCGACTATCTTTTGAGCCTGATTTACATCGCCATTTTGCAAATGAAAAGCCGCACTAAATCTTGCTATGGTGGCGTTTTCTTTCAAATAAGGCTTGGCAAGTTCGTTTAATTCATCTTTTTTGTCTAAATTGTGAAACAAAGTCAAGGCAAAAGCATTTTCAAGCAAATTTGAGCTTTTATATTCGGCGAAAAGCTCTAAAAACATATCCCTAGCCTGAGCGTATTCGCCCATTTTTTCATAGCTAAAAGCTTGTATGACTCTATTATCAAAGGCTCTGTTGCCCTGTGGTATAGCCTTGCTTGTATAAGTTGGCTCACTCAAAGCACAAGCAGCGATGAATAAAACGGCAATGATTAAAAACAAACCCCTATACATTCTTTCTTTAACTCCTCTTTATGCTTTTTAAAATACTCCCAAAAGGGAAAAGAGCGGCACTGCTTTGGGCGAAATTCATAAATCAAACACCCTCTCGTCTTTGCGTCAAAAAACACACAAGCATATCCACCCTCAAATTCACGCTCCTTAAAGCTGTATCTTACACCCACCTTGCGTAAATAAAGCTCCTTAAATTCAGCCTCTTCAAGCCCTAAAAACGCTCTTAAACGCTCCAACTCGTCCTTATCAGCAAAGATATTGCCACTTTCACCCGTGCAACACTTGCCCCCACAAGCCTTACAAGCATTTTCATCAAAGCTAAATTCAAAGCCTTCTTTATACATCACAGCTTTTAATCCTAATTGTAGTATAAATTTCTTGCATTTTTGCACTCAATGCCTCATTTTCGTAAATAAAAAACGAAACGACTTCACAAGGGCTTTTAGAACTTTTTCTAGCCTCAATGAGAGCTAGTTTTGCCTTTTCATTAGCATTTTTATGCACCAATACAAGTTTTGTGATAGTAAGCTTGTATTGGGCTAAAACAAGGCATAAATCCTGCAAAGCCCCCACTTCATAGCAAAAATACAGCCTCCCTTTTGGTTTAAGCAAGGCATTGCTTGTTTTGATAAAGCTTTGTAAATTTAGTGAGGAAGCGAATTTGCTTTTTTGCTTGTGTAAATTCGCAGAAATCATAGCTCCTTGCCTGTAAAATGGAGGATTTGAAACGATAAAATCAAATTTCTCCTCAGTGCTAAAATCCGCAAAATCCACACAAAGCACCTGTGCTTTTAAATTATTATGCTCTAAATTCAGCTGGGTTAAGGTGCAATTTTGCGGTAAAATATCAAGCAAACTAAGGGCTATTTTTTCAAATTTTTCTTTAAGTAAAATGCCGATAAACCCACAGCCACAGCCCACATCAAGCACCTTGCCACACAGCTTTTGCCTACTGATAAAATCATAGAGCAAAAGGGAGCAGGTATTGTAGCGATATCCCTGCTTTTCTTGCTTAAAGACTAATTCTCGCATTATAATTGCAAGATGTATCTAAACACCAAAAATGTCCCACTTGCAAGTAAAGCTGCAACAGGCAAAGTGATAATCCAAGCCAAAGCAATAGGCTTCATCATCGCCCATTTGGCGTTGTGATTGTATATACCTATACCTAAAACCGCTCCGATTAAAATATGCGTTGAGCTAACAGGAATTCCAAACTGCGTTGCAAGTAAGACTATCATACTCGCACCAAGTTCTGCACTAAATCCCGTTGTAGGACGAATTTCAGCTAGTTTTGAACCAACAGTGGCGATGACTTCCTTACCTAAAAACCAAAGCCCAGCAACTAAGGACACACCAAACATAAGCATTACAGCAAAAGGCACGGGTGTTGAGGGGTTAATGTCGCCATTTTTAAACACATCTAAAATAGCCGCAAATGGTCCAAGTGCGTTGGCAATGTCATTTGCTCCGTGTGAAAAAGCAAAGGCTGAGGCGGTAAAAATTTGAAACCAAGAAAAAACCCTATCAATAGTCTTGTTAAGCTCCGTTTTTCGCACTATGGTTACCACAGCATAGGTAACGATATAAGCGAGTATGCCGATGATGAAAACCGCCCATACATTTTGTGCCATACTGAGCGTGCTGACATTGCTTAAACCCTTAAACAAAAGCATTGAAGCGATGATAACAGCCCCCACACAACCAACCAGCGGGATATGCCTTTTTGCCTCAGCAAAAATGTCAAGCTCTTTTTCCTTTTCTTTATACTCTTTCATTTTTTTCTTGTAAAAGCTTTTTTCCTTTTCTTCCTCATCGTCAAGCACTATGGCACTTAACTCTTTGATTTGCTCACTTTGTGGCATTTGCTTTATATTAGCAAAAAATTCTTCTTTAAATTCCTTTTTGTTTTGTTTGAGTTTTTTCACTTGTTCGTTAAGTGTATTTGAGGGATTGAGAATTTTTTTGTGAATGTAAGCAAAGATAAGATAGGACGCTATGCCACCTAAAAGCGGCGAAAGCACCCAGCTTAAAGCGATTTTACCTATGCCACCCCAATTTACCATAGATAAAGTCTGCGTTCCGCTAAATTCAAGCATACCCATAGTAATACTCGCACCCACTATGCCACCGACTATGCTATGCGTGGTTGAAACAGGCAAACCCTTTTTAGTCGCTACAAAAAGCCACACCCCAGAGCTTAAAAGTGCTGAAAGCATTATGAGAACGAGGAGCATTGGATTAAAATCTTGTGGAAAGACGACTATACCGCTTCTTATGGTTTTAGTTACCTCTCCACCAGCAAAAATCGCCCCGCTAAGCTCGAACACAGCAGCGATGATAAGGGCTTGTTTTATGGTTACCGTTTTAGCTCCAACACTTGTGCCAAAGGAATTTGCCACATCATTGCCGCCTATGTTAAATGCCATAAATATGCCAAAAACACTTGCCAAAACAAATAAAATCAAATGATGACTTGGGACATAATTATACCCCCAAATATAAAAGCATATCGCTGATACAGCAAAGATAAAAAACGCAATAGCATTATCTTTAAACATTAACTCTCCTTAAAATTTTGCAAATTTTTGTGCTGATTATAGCATATTTTTTTAAAATATATATTCAATTTTAAATAAATTTTTATTTAAATTTAATTAACTTTTCATAAAGGAAGCTTTTTCCTTTGCTGTTGTGGATATTATAATGCTTTAATAGTAAAAAATTGTTTTCAAAACTTCATTGCATAAAAACCGCAAATTAAGCAAATCCTGCAAAAATACCCACTAAACCAAATTTGCTTTCACTTAAAATAAATCAATCAAAATGTTTAAAAAAGATTCATTTTGAATTAAATTTAAGTAAAATTGTCCGCAAAAAGCTAAATTTAATGCTACAATAAAACAAGCACAAATTTGAAAGGATAGATTATGCAAACAGAGGCACACTTTTTTTTAAATAGAGAGCTTTCTTGGCTAAGGTTTAATACACGCGTTTTAGACCAATGCTCAAAAGACTTGCCCGTGCTTGAAAGGCTTAAATTCATAGCCATTTACTGCACGAATTTAGACGAGTTTTATATGGTGCGTGTGGCGGGTTTAAAGCAGCTTTTTTCAGCAGGTGTTTTAAATCCAAGTGTCGATGAGATGAGTCCTTTGCAACAGCTTAAAGAGATTAGAGCGTATTTACATAAAGAAAAGCATTTGCTTGAAAAATACTTCGCACAAATCACCAAAGAGCTTGAAAAAGAAAGCCTTTTTATCAAGCGTTACGAGGAGCTTGATGAGAATTTGCAAAACAAATGCGATGAATTTTTCTTTTCAAATATCCTTGCCATCATCGTGCCTATCGCTGTGGATTCAACCCACCCCTTTCCTCATCTTGGGAATTTGTCCTTTTCTTTGGCGGTGAAGCTTTGTGATTGTGCTAATTCAAGCGTGGTGAAATTTGGAATGATTAAAATTCCAAGCGTTCTGCCAAGATTTTATGAGGTGAATTCAAACACCTATGTGCCTATTGAAAGCATTATAAATAGACACGTGGAGGATATTTTCCCCGGTTATAAACTCCTTGATTCTACGCCTTTTCGCGTAACAAGAAACGCTGACATTAGCATAGAAGAGGAGGAGGCTGATGATTTTATGATAATGCTCGAACAAGGTTTGCAACTTCGTAAAAAAGGGGCTTTTGTAAGGCTTCAAATTCAAAAAGACGCTGATAAACAAATCGTTGATTTTTTAAACTCACATATGAAAATTTTTCACAAGGACATTTATGAGTATTCTACCCTGCTTCATTTACCAGCCTTGTGGCAAATCGTGGCTAATAAAGCCTTCACGCACCTTTTATACCCAGCTTACATACCAAAGCTTTTACCGCCCTTTACTTTCAATGAAAACGCTTCAATGTTTGAACATATCGCCAAAGAGGACATTTTGCTTTTTCACCCTTATGAGAGTTTTGACCCGGTGTATCGTCTCATCAAGGAGGCAAGTGCTGACCCTGATGTCATTTCCATAAGAATGACACTTTACCGCGTTGCTAAAAATTCAAACATAGTTCAAGCCCTCATCGATGCGGCAAATGACGGCAAACAAGTAACGGTAATGGTTGAGCTTAAAGCTCGTTTTGATGAGGAAAATAATTTACACTGGGCAAAGGCTCTTGAAAACGCCGGAGCGCACGTGATTTATGGTATCACGGGCTTTAAGGTGCATGCAAAGGTGTGCCAAATCATTCGCAAAGAACAAGATGAGCTTAAATTCTACCTGCATTTAGGCACGGGCAATTATAACGCCGGCACAGCCCGAATTTACACTGATGTGAGCTATTTTACAAGCCGAAATGACTTTGCCAAAGACATTACAACCTTTTTTCACATACTTTCGGGTTTTAGTAAAAAACGCCGTTTAGAAGTGCTTTCAATGAGTCCAAACCAAATCAAAGAGAGGGTGCTTAAAATGATAGCCACAGAAAAAGACAAAGGCTCAGAGGGCGTCATCATTGCTAAAATGAATTCCCTTGTCGATGCTGATGTGATTAAGGCTTTGTATGAGGCGTCAAATGCTGGTGTGAAGATTGATTTAATCATTCGTGGAATTTGCTGCTTAAAGCCAAATGAACCTTACAGCCAAAATATCAATGTGCGAAGCATTATAGGCAAGTATTTAGAACACGCTAGGATTTTTTATTTTAAGCACAGCTCGCCGCATTATTTCATTTCAAGTGCGGATTGGATGCCGCGAAATTTAGAACGGCGTTTGGAGCTGATGACACCGATTTTTGATGAAAATCTCAAAGCCAAGCTTTCACGCATTTTAAGGCTGCAACTTAGCGATGATACCCTTGCATACAGCTTGGATAAAAACGGCGAGTACAAAGCTCTTGTCAAGGTGCGAAGCAAGGGCATAAATTCACAAGAAAAACTTGAAGATTATGTCAATCAAATAGATAAAACCCAAAAGAAAGACGCCGACCAAGGACGAGTAGTAAGGCTAGTGTCAAAGCTTTTTAAAGAAAGTTGATAAAATAAAGATGAGTGCCATATACTCATCTTTCAAACCCCCAATCAAGCTCTAAAATCCTCGCCGCCAAATTTAAGTAAAGCCGAACCCCACACAAAGCCACCACCAAAAGCATCGAGCAAGAGCAAATCGCCTTTTTTAAACCTGCCTTGCTCGTAAGCCTCATTCATCGCCATAGGTATGGAGGCTGATGAGGTATTGCCGTATTTGTGTATAGTCAGCACGCATTTTTCATCGGGGAGTTTGAGCCGCTCTTGCACGCTTTTGATTATGCGTAAATTGGCTTGATGAGGGATAAACAAATCAATCTCATCAGGGCTAATCTTATTTTTAGCCAAAATTTCAAGGACGCTATTTTGCAGCGTTTGCACGGCGACTTTAAAGACTTCATTGCCTTTCATTTTCATCACCAAAGGTGAGCAAATACTTGAATTTGACGCCCTTTCTATCTTTAAAAGCTCGGCAAATTCACCATTGCTACTCGTATGCACATCGATAATGGGGTATTTTTCATCAGCACTCACCACACCAGCCCCAGCACCATCGCCAAAAAGTATGCAAATGCTCCTGTCGGTAAAGTCCATAACCGAGCTTGTCTTTTCAGCCCCCACAATCAGCACATTTTTTTTCGCCCCGCTTTCAACCAAAGCTTTGGCAACTTGCAACAAATAAATAAATCCCGCGCAAGCTGCTGATATATCAAAGGCGGTAATGTTTTTAAGCCCCAAATTTATGGCAATTTGCGAGGCTGTTGATGGCATAGTGAAGTAATCAGGGCTTAAACTCGCCACAATCACAGCATCAATGTCCTCTACTTGAAGCTTTGCTCTTTGTATGGCTAAAAGAGCAGCCTTTGTGCCAAGCTCACTTGCCTTTTCGTGATTTTTGGCAAGGCGGCGTTCTTTAATGCCCGTGCGTTTGAGTATCCACTCATCCGTGGTATCAACCATTTTTTCTAAATCAGCATTGCTTAAAATCTTTTCAGGGACATAAGCGGCTATGCTTTTCAGGGAGGCTTTATTCATCGAAAGCTTTCAGCTCGTTTTCTATGACTTGATTGATGTGTGATTCGCTGAATTTCAGGGCTTGAAAAATAGCATTTTTAATCGCTCGTCCATCACTCTTGCCGTGAGAAATGATGACACAGCCATTCACCCCAAGCAAAGGCGCACCGCCATACTCTTGCCATTCTATGTGCTTTTTAAGCTTTCTAAAACTGCTTTTCATTAAAATTGCCCCAAGCATAGCTAAAAACGAGGATTTAATATGCCTTTTAAGCAAATCAAAAATCGCCATAGCCGTGCCTTCACAGGCTTTTAGCACTATATTTCCGCTAAAACCATCACACACTAAAACATCGATTTTATCATTAAAAATATCTCTGCTTTCAGCATTACCAATGAAATTTGGAAGTTTTTTTAAAATAGCGTGGCTTTCTTTGGTTAGCTCATTGCCCTTGCCCTCCTCCTCGCCATTGGCAAGTAAGGCTACACGGGGCTTTGCGATATTCATCACCTCTTTGGCATAGGCTTCACCCATAACGGCAAATTGAAACAAATGCTCACTCTTGCAGTCTGTGTTTGCTCCCACATCTAAACACAAGGTTTTTTGCGAAACGCTTGGCATTAAGGTAGCAATAGCCGGACGCAACACCTTTTCAAGCCTACCCACACGAAGCGTTGCCAAAGACATAGTCGCTCCGCTGTGTCCAGCAGAAAGGGCGGCTTGGACTTTTTTATCACGCAAAAGCTCTATGGTTTTGTAAATAGTGCTTTCCTTGTGCTTTAAAGCCTCCGTTGCACTTTCCTCCATAGGAAAAACCTCGTTTGCTTCCTCATAGCTCACAAACTGCCTCAAATTCTCAGGGATTTGCGGTTCAAGCACAGCACGAGGACCCACCAAAACAGCCTTGAAAGATTTTTCTTTAAAAGCTTGGATAAGCCCCTCAACGATAGGCTTTTCGCCGTAGTCCCCACCCATTGCGTCTATGGCAATGCTTATCATCGTTTAATACTCTTTTGTCAGTGGATTGACGCGGTGAGGCATTTTGTAAGTGCCGTCCTTGTCTTTAACAGGCATAGGAATGCTTACTTTATAATGCGTTCTACGCTTTGCTGCACGAGTTTTGCTTACTCTTCTCTTTGGAACTGCCATTTTATTCTCCTTTATTAAATTTCTTTACAATTTTCACAATAAAAATAATCACTCAAATAACTTTCAAGCTCACTAATGCTTAATTCTATCAAATCAATTTGCTCGTCAAAAAATTCAACCACATCGCTCATTTTTCCCTCCTCGTCCTTGAAAATTCCATTACTTGCTAAAAGTTTTAGCTTTTCATCAATTTCAAGCTCCATTTCCTTGCCACAAGAATCGCAAATTCTATACACAACGCCTTTCATTTGCATCAAAACTTCGGCAAGTTGCGTGTTTTGTCTTTTAATCTCACCCTCAAAAATCACATTTTCAAGGTTTAGCTTAAAAGGATAAGGCACAAAATTAAGCTTTGAAAAAGGAATTTTCATTTATCCTCGTAAAAGCTCATCATCTTTAAAGAAAAATTCAATTTCTATTTTCGCATTTTCAAGGCTATCGCTTCCATGAACGGCATTAGCGTCTATATTTTCAGCAAAATCACGCCTAATAGTGCCTACTTTGGCTTCTTGCGGATTTGTCGCACCCATTAAATCCCTGTTTTTACGCACGGCATTTTCACCTTCAAGCACCGAAACAACAACAGGACCGCTCGTCATAAACTCAACCAAATCCTTAAAAAACGGACGCTCCTTATGCACGGCGTAAAATTCCTGTGCCTCTTTGACGCTTAATTTGATTTTTTTCATCGCCACTATGTTTAAACCATTGCTTTCAAAGCGGTCTAAAATTTTGCCAATCACTCGCTTTTTAACAGCGTCAGGCTTGATGATAGATAAAGTTCTTTCCACGCTTTTGCTCCTTTTAAAAATTCAATTAAACATAAAATTATATCTTTTTTTCTTTAAATAAGCTTTAATCGCATTGTATTTTTTGCTACAATTTACAAAGCCAATTTTTACGATTAAGGATAAAAATGCGTTCAAACAAAATGCCTTTTGCTGTTTTTGTGCTTTGTGCCTTGCTTTTAAGTGTTATTATCATCATTGCAAATTACACCGTGCAGTTTCAAATTCTAGGCTCACCCCTTACTTTTGGGGCTTTGACTTACCCTTTTAGCTTTTTAGTGCTTAACATTTTGAGCGAAAAATACAGCAAAAAAGAAACGCTTCAAACCCTAGCCCTTGCCCTTTTAATCGCTTTTTATCCCTCGTATTTATCCGCTTCGCCACAAATTGCCCTCGCTTCCATAGCGGCTTTTTGCCTTTCTCAACCCCTTGATGTCGTGCTTTTTTACACTTTTAAAAGACTTGCACCGCGAATTTGGTGGCTTCGTGGCGTTAGCTCGACTATGATTGCCCAATTTTTCGACACAGCCATTTTTTTCATCATCGCCTTTTGGGGCATCAATTCTTTAAGCCAATCCTTGACTATGGCAGTGGCTGATTATGGAGTAAAGGCTTTAATAGGCATTGTGAATATCCCGCTGTTTTACCTCTTTGCTATCGCTTCGTTTAAAAATAAGAGAAGTTACAGCAAAATGGATTAAAAAAGGGCAAAATTCAATGTTTGCTGATAAAATATTCTTGAAAAAATATACACTTTTTGCATTGACTTGTTAAAAAGTATAAATCAAACGCAAACCCACTTGATAAGGCTGTTTAACGGAGTCTTC
>CAZSMF010000004.1:0-47395 GCA_964607975.1 uncultured Campylobacter sp.
CTAGCTTGTAGCAGGTGTTACCAATCCTGCGTTCAGCTCTTTAACCCCCATTATATCCCCTTTTTATTTAAAAGTCAAATTTTACCCAAGAGCAAGGGAAATTTTTACTAAACTTGAAAACAAAGCCAAAAAAGCAAATTTAAATAACTTTGATACAATGGCGGATAAATTTAGCGAAAGCGGGAAAATGGAAAATTTAACTTTGCAAATCATAACACCCAAAGAAACAAAACAGCCACTTGTTTTGAGGAAAGAATTACACAAAACCTTAAAGCCTATATTTAATAAACCGCTGACAAATAAACACGATGGGCGAGTTGCTTATATCAGCAGTAAAAAAGTAGGTAAAATTGCGAGTAAAGATGCAATCAATACTAGCTTAAAAAATGGCTTTACGCAAGAACAGCATTTTGAAACAGCCAAACATTTAAAAGAACTTTACGAAAATGCCTATTTAAGAGAAATACAGCCCGATAAACAAGGTGAAAAGAATTTGCAAATACCAAGATATGAGGCTAAATTCACGCTTGATGGACAAGTAGCAATAGCTAAAATCACCTTAAAAGAAACGCTAACAGGGCTTTATAAGGGAAATAAAATTTATACGCTAGAATTAGAAAGTGTCGCTAGGTTGCCTAGTGAGCCATAGACCCTAGCGAAGCGACTGCACTATCACAAAGAACTAATCCGCTCAATTATTAGAACGCCTAGTGCAAAATCCCAAGCAAATTATACCCCCTTTTTATTTAAAAGTCAAATTTTTAACCCTTTTTTTTATTTTGCTTTTTGTTTAAAATGGTAAAAAAATGTTATATCAAGCCTTTGGCAAATATTTGTCCCCTTATGTCATTTTGAGGGCGAAGCCTGAAATATCTCAAAGGGCTTTTAGATTTTTCGCTACGCTCAAAATGACATAAATGGGGGTGCAAAATGACAAGGGAGCGGCTCAAAATGACAAGGGGTAGGTGAAAAATGACAAGGCAGATTTTAGAGCAAGTTTTTAGCAAAGAACTTATCAAAGCCCTTGACAATAGAGCCTTTATCGTGGGAAGTGATACAAATAAAATAAAATATGTTATAATAAATTCTAAAAACAAGGCTGAAATAGTGAATGAATTAAATAATTTTGTTAAAAATGGCAAGATTGATTATACAAAAATGGGCGAGATTTCTACTTTGCCGCCAAAGATGAATTATAAAAGTTTTTACGATGATTTTAAGTCGGATAAAAACACCAAAAACGCTAATAATAATAAAATTATCTTTCAAACACCAGCAGGGGACATAAGGATTTATCTGCCTTATGCTTATAATCATTTTGCTAAAAATGGTAAATTTGGCAACAAAAAAGAAAACAGAAACAACTTAACAGGAGCATTAAAAGAAATTTTATCAAATCCTTTATTTGTTACAAAAGACGATAAAGGCTCTTTGTATTTTTATAAAGCCTTTAAAGATGAGGATAAAATAATAGACATTATCAGCGTAAGCGTCAAATCAAATGGAAAAATAGAATACAAAACAACATATGCAGATAAATATAATCAAATTTTAGATTTAATTGAGGGCTATGAAGTAGTGTATAAAGCTAGTTCGGGTTAGACACTCTTTTCAGTCTAGTTCGTCTTAAAGACAGCAACAAACTAGCTTTAATAAATTATACCCCCTTTTTATTTAAAAGTCAAATTTAACCCAGCAAGGTTTTTAATGGGTTTTTTGGGAGCAGATTTGCAAACTTTGTGGCGAAGTGGGTATTTATTTGTCTAATTAGCCCTGCGACAAAGAAAAAAATAAAAAGTGAATTTAGCGGCTACAACACCGCTTTTTGGCTCATAAATACAATCTTTCTTAAAATTCAGTGCGTAATATAGTGCGGGAGGCAAAAGACAAAGGCGTAAATGTAGCTGAAACCACAAGTAACCCTAATGGCAAAGCAGCACAGTATTGTTTTGGAACTAGATGATATTATTTTGTCAAAAAATAGGCTTGGATTTTAAACCAAGCTTATTTTTGTTGTTTATAGCTTTCAGATTTTAAGGTATTTTGCATATCTTTTAAAGTTGCAGGTGTTTCATCTATTGGGTTTTTCAGTAAGATTTCTAAAAAAATTCCGTATATTATAGAACGATTTTACAATGGTATTCCTTTTTAAATAGACTAATAATCTCATAAAATAAACTATTATCATTTTAAAAGTTTCATACCGCACTACATTATCTTTTTTTGCTTTTAATCTTGCCATTATAGCAAATTTTTCAGCCTTTTTCTTTAAATTTGGATTATTTAAAGCCAACTTTACTGCCTTACTTCACGGCAAAATCGCTCACAAAGATAGTGTGTTTTGGAAAAGAAACTATCCGCCTAATGGCTGGGGTTGTCGTTGTAGCGTGGAGTTTATCTCAAAAGAACAAATGCAAGAGCTAGGTTTTAAAGAGATGAGCCAAGCGGAGCAAAAGCTTAATTACGCTCAAAAAGATTGGGATTATGATACAAGAAATTTGCAAAAAGATGACAATACTTTACAGCTCATCATCAAAAACAAATTGCAAAAGCACTTCAAAAACACTCCTGCAAAAGAAGCTTTGATGAGATTAAGGGAGGAGGTGCGGGAGAATAGGTTAAGATACAATGAAATGAAAAGGCTGTGGAATGCGAGGGAAAAAACCACAGTCACGCTTTGTGCTGTGCCAAAGGATTTAAAAGAGTTTTTAAACACGGAAGCTGATGCCGTTCAAATCAGCTCTTTAACAATGCAAGAGCATAAACAAAGACATAAAGAAATCGGTGCTTTTGATTATACTTTAATACCCTTTTTGCTCGATGATAGTGAGCTTGAAATTTACCAAGACAAAAACCCTAAAAACCCTAATAAATACATAGTGGTTAATAGGCTTAATAGGTGGTATCGTTTAAGTCTTAAAAGCTTGAATGATAAAAAAGAGCTTTGGGTGGAGAGCTTGACAAGTTCTACTGATGAAAAAGAATTTATAAATAATTTGAAAAATAAGGTAATGGTATGGAAGCGTTTAAGGTAATTGTTGCAACATTCGGCAAGACTCAAAAACCGAACACTATTATTTCAAGTGAGATGAGAATGCTCTCAGCCTTATACTTGTTGCAACGGGATAATTTTATAACTTTAAAAATAACCTGTCAAGGTTTTTTAAAAAGCATTTAAACAAAAGGAGGAAAGAAAATGTTTGCCAAACTTAAAAATATCTTTTTTAACAAGGCTTTAAAAGCTCATAAAATAGAACTTAACAACAATTACATAGGCTCAATCCCAAGCCACATTACTTACAGCGAAATCAAACAGGCTTTAAGTGCTGAGGATTTGGGAGCTTTAATCCGCATTTTCGAGCATTTTAAACGCTTTGACACGCAAATTTCAAGTGAGTTAAATCGCCGTAAAATGCAAGTTGTAAGACTGCCTTTTTTGATAGAAAGTGATGATAGCGCGCAAAAATCATTTTTGGAAAATTGTTGTAAGAGCGTTGATTTTAGGCTCTTTTTGCAAGAGTTAAGCTCAGCCATAGCTTATGGCTTTGCGGCGTTTTTTATGGATTTTAAGCCTTGCAAAGCCAAGCTTTATCCAAGTGCGAGTTTATGTAAGCTTATGTGTGGGGTGGGGGTATTTTTTGCTCTTTCTCAACTTTTTTACAGCAAGTATAAAAATGTTAAGCACTTTGATTTTAAAAAAATCACTCAAATTCTAGCAAGTATGGTAATGTCAAATTTTGCGTAGCGACAAATGAAAATATGTATAGGGCGTTTTTTAATTGTATCTTGCAAGGAAATTTAGCCCAAAACATTCATACAAAGCTTCAAAAAGGTAGCAAAGTCTTTTTGCAAGGTAGATTAGTGCAAAAAACTTACAATGACAAAAAGCAAAAAGGAATATACTCTATCATAATGGTAGAGGAAATAAAAATTTTTTAATCAAGATAAATAAGATTTCATTTTAAAAGTCATTCAAAAAAGATTTTTAAGATAAAGCTTTAACAGGCAAAGCAAGGACGAAAATAAGTCAAGCTAAAAAATCAAGCACGAGCATAAGCTCACCTTGCATAAGCACCTTTAAATTTTGACTATCCCAGCAAAAATGAGGGCTGTGGTGCAAAACGGGCTTATCTTTTGCAATACCCACAAAGGCATAAGCTCCCTTTCTTTCACGCGTTAAAAAGGCAAAATCCTCCGCTCCCATATCAGCATAAGCTTCTTTGATGACATTTTCATCGCCTAAAATTTTAGCAAAAGCCCTTTGTGCGAGTTCTGTCATAGACTTGTCATTATGTAAAGGCGGATATTCCTTTGTATAATTAAGCTTGTATTCCCCACCAAATTCCAAAGCCACAGCCTTAGCAATGTCCTCAATGCCTTTTTGCAAGATAGTTTGAGTTTGCTCGTTTAGAAAACGCACAGTGCCTTTAAGCAGTGCATTTTGTGGGATAATATTATAAGTAGTTCCAGCATTGATATGTCCTATCGTAACTACACCAGCTTCTACGGGCTTTAAACGCCTAGAAACAAGAGTTTGAGCGTCATTGATGAATTTAGCCGCCATTACAATGGGGTCTATTGTCGTATGTGGGTGTGCGCCGTGTCCGCCCCTACCGATAAATTCAAGCTCGAAACTATCCACACCAGCCATTACAGCGTTATTTGTAATTTGCACAACTCCTTCTGGCAAAGCCCCCCACAAGTGAAAACCAAACACAGCATCGACATTTGGATTATCCAAAACACCAGCTTTTATCATCGGTTCAGCCCCGCCGTAGTTTTCCTCAGCAGGTTGAAACATAAATTTAACAACGCCGCTAAATTCATCTTTTAACTCATTTAAAATAAGTGCCGTTCCTAAAAGTGCAGCCGTATGCCCATCGTGTCCGCAGGCGTGCATTTTCCCAGCGATTTTTGAGGCGTAGCTCACTCCGCTTTGCTCTTGCACGGGCAAGGCGTCCATATCTGCACGCAAAAGCACGCATTTTGGCTCTTTATCTTGTTTTGTGCCTGAAATTTGGGCTAAAATTCCCGTTTTAGCGATATTTTTCTCATAAGAAATCCCAAATTCATCAAGGCATTTGGTGATTTTTTCTGCTGTGTTAAATTCCTCATAGCTCAACTCAGGATTAGCGTGTAAATCCTCCCTAAATTCAGCGATTTGAGGGTAGTATTTTTGCGTTAAGGCAAGAATTTTTTCTTTCATCGTTTTTACTTTTTGCTGTCAAGTTTTTCGAATTTTTCATCGCTTTTGTTAAGGCTCATTTCCATTCTTTTAATCTCCTCTGAGCCTAGCCTTACTTTCTTTTGACTTGGTTTTTTAAGCTCTGTGTTTTTATTTGGGTAGCTCACATTATCCAAAATATAACGGCACAAATTCAGCCTTGCTTTCTTTTTATTATCAGAGCTGATGATAACCCAAGGGCATTTTGGCGTATTTGAAGCTAGAAGCATAGAGTATTTAGCTACGGTGTATTTGTCCCAAAGCTCTTGTGATTTAGCATCCACAGGGGAGAGCTTGTATTGTTTAAGCGGGTCGTTACGGCGGCTTTCAAATCTTTTTTTCTGCTCCTCTTTGGACACTGAAAAATAAAATTTAAAGAAAACTATGCCGCTATCCACGAGCATTTCCTCAAAGGCAGGCACTTCACGCAAGAAATGTTTATGTTCTTCGGGGGTGCAAAAGCCCATAACAGGCTCTACGCCGCCTCTATTATACCACGACCTATCAAAAATGACTATTTCACCAGCTGCTGGTAAGTGTGAAATGTAGCGTTGAAAATACCACTGGGTTCTTTCTCTATCATTTGGCTTTTCAAGGGCGACTATACGGCAACCGCGAGGATTTAAATGCTCGGTTAATCGCTTAATAGACCCACCTTTACCCGCAGCATCTCTGCCCTCAGTGATGATAAGCACTTTTAAGCCCTTTTCTTTGACATAGTTTTGGAATTTCAAAAGTTCAATTTGCAGTGAAATCAGCTCTTTTTCATATTTGATTGTGCTTTTTTTCACTTTTACGCTGACATATTTGTCTTTGTCATCTTTTTTAGCCTCATTTTTTGGCTCTTTTGCTGTCAAGTTTTTTTCTCTCAACTCATCATCGACAAGTTTTTCCTTAAACTCTTGCGGAGCTACTTTTGTGCTTGTTTTGGTATTTTTTGTAACGCTCACGGGCTATCCTTTGTGTGAAAATTTCTTAAAAGTTTATCATAATTTACTATAATTGCGACAAAAATAGCTCAAATTTTAAGGAAATAAATGCGTTTTATACTCACTTTATTTGTTTTTTGCACCCTGTGCCTTTCTAATGTGCTTAGTCCAAAAGAGGCTTTTAATCTCAGCTGGGGAGCAAATTCGCAAGGTGTTTTTGTAAAAATCAATCTTGCAGAAGACATTTTTTTATACAAAAAACAGCTCAAAGTGCTGCTAGATGATAAAGATATAAGTGCTAATTTAAATTTGCCAAAAGCCGTGATAAATGGCACGGACGAGGTGTTTTACGAGGGCGTTGAGCTATATTTGCCAAAGTTAATTTTACCCAAAAATCAAAACGCAAGGCTTGAAATTTTGTATCAAGGTTGTAGTAAATCAGGCTTTTGCTACCGCCCAATGAATGCAAAATTTGAGCTTTGGTATGAAAATGAAAGCTTTCATATCAGCACAATGAAGGCAAAAAATGCAAATTCAAATGAATTTGTGCGTTATTTGCAGGAAAGTCATTTACTTGTCGTTTTGGCTGTGTTTTTTGCTTATGGGCTTTTGCTCTCACTCACTCCTTGTTCTTTGCCGATGATACCGATACTCTCATCACTCATACTTTCTAAAAACGCCCAAAATCCTAGCAAAAAACGGGCTTTGTGGCTTTGCTTTGTCTATGTCTTTTTTATGTCCCTAGCTTATGCTATTGCAGGAATTATCACGGCTATGCTTGGAGCAAGCGTGCAAGGTTTGCTCCAAAAGCCTTTGGTGCTTATCTTTTTTGCCTTTATACTCGTGCTTTTAGCCCTCTCCTGCTTTGGCGTGTTTCATCTTTCCTTGCCCTCAAAATTGCAAAATTTCAGTCCCTTTCAAAAATCAAAAGGTGTTTTTGGCGTAGCTATTATGGGCTTTTTATCCGCTTTTATAGTAGGACCTTGCGTTGTAGCCCCTTTGGCTGCGGCTTTGCTTTATATCGCTACGAGTGGGGACATTGTGCTTGGGGCATTGGCTTTGTTTGTATTAAGCTTTGGTATGGGTGTGCCTTTGTTTTTTGTGAGCTTGGGGTTAAGTTTCATCAAAACGGGGGCGTGGATGCAAAGGGTAAATGTGTTTTTCGGCTTTGTAATGCTCTTTATGGCGGTGTGGGTTTTGGCTCGTTTTGTGCCTGAAAATTACATTTTAATGGCTTATGGAATTTTAGGCGTGTTTTTTGTGAGTTTTATGGGGCTTTTTGAAAGGGTAAAAACGAATTTTGACAGGTTTAAAAAAGCCATTTTGCTGCTTGTTTTAGCGTGTAGCTTGACTTCGTTTTTGTTTGCTTCTTTAAAAATAACAAATTTTTTGCCCTCTTTTGAACATACTAGCACCTTAAATTTTAAGCCCGTTAAGGACTTAAACTCGCTTCAAAAAATCCTCAAAGAAAACGACAAAATAATGCTTGAATTTACAGCCTCGTGGTGTGAAAATTGCAAACTTTTACAAAGACATACTTTTAGCGATGAAAGGGTGCAAGAGCGTTTGAAAGCTTATAAACTCGTTAAAATTGATGTGAGTGATAATGGCAATGAGGAGCTTAAAATAATGCGTGAATTTGAAGTTTTCGCTCCGCCTGTGCTGATTTTTTTCTCCAAAGAGAGCGAAATTTCAAGGCTCATTGGCTTTGTAAATGCTGATGAGTTTTTAAGGAAAATACCTTAAATGCGTAAAGCTGTCCTGTTTTAATTTTCTTAATGTATTCGTTTAAAGTTCTCTGCCGCCATTTCTTTCTTTGATGATGGTTTGCAAAGTCTTTAAATTCTTGTCTTTGATAATCTCACCATTTTGCATTAGTTCATTACATAGGCTAATGATTGTGTTTTCAATGCGTATTTTAGCATCATTTAAGAATGAATTTTTAGACTTTTCATAGTAGCTTACTTCTCTATCAAGCTTTTGGGTAAGTG
Source organism: uncultured Campylobacter sp. (assembly GCA_964607975.1). Taxonomy (GTDB): domain Bacteria; phylum Campylobacterota; class Campylobacteria; order Campylobacterales; family Campylobacteraceae; genus Campylobacter_D. Next base: position 8,145 of record CAZSMF010000004.1, read on the forward strand.
TTTGGATTTTTTCTTCTGCTCCTTCAATAATCAATTCTCGCACATCTCTTTTTTCAGGTGCATTTGAGACATCAAATTTTTGGATACAATTATCAAGCCAAGTAAATTTAGCACCCAATTCTTCCATAATCAAAAGGACTGTCGTATCATTTAATGGCTCTTTTGAGATATAGCCTGAATATTGTTGTTTGTCAAAGCCCTTGCTAAAAAAGAATTTGGCTATTTGCTCATAAGCTTCGGATATATTATCGCCAAAATGCTTTCTTAATTCTTCGGTAGATAAGTCAAAATTTATACACTTAATATGTGCGTCAAATTCTAAATTTTGATTTTCATTGCATTCCCAAACACCTAATCCTCTGCTTTTTAAATCTTCAACGACATTGATATAAGGTTTGCCGTCTTTAAGCCACCACCACTCTTTAACATTGCGTGTAATGGCTTCATTGTGTCTTGCATTGTTAATCGTAAAAATGCCTAAACGAGCTAAATCGTTTTTATCACCACTAGAAAGATAATTGTATTTATCTTGTTTAGTAAGCTTTGCCTCTTTGGCTATCTCATCAAGGTAAGCATAAAGCTCATCAAGTTTATATTTACCCTCTCTTAAAATCTTTTCCTCATCTAGCACTATCCTAACACTTCGCACGCTCATTTTTTATCCTAATGCTATCAATGTGATGAATGGTTGCAGAGGGGAGATTTGAACTCCCGACCTTCGGGTTATGAGCCCGACGAGCTAACCACTGCTCTACTCTGCGATATGATAAAAGGTGAAAGAAAATTGGATGGGGAGAAGGGATTCGAACCCCTGAATGACAGGACCAAAACCTGTTGCCTTACCACTTGGCGACACCCCAATAAAATTTATGAAATGCGATTATAATCAATTTTGCTTTAATTGTCAATAAAATTTACAGCTTTTTTGCAAAAGTGTAAAATCAATAAAATCTTTCCAAAATTTCATAGGCTGTATTGCGTTTGGCTGGTTTTTCGCCAAGTGAGCGAATGAGCCTTATCATCTCGTCTTGATTCATTTGATAACTCGCACCAGCAGCAGAGACGACATTTTCCTCCATCATCGTTGAGCCTAAATCATTTGCCCCAAATTTAAGTGCAAGTTGTCCTATGAGTGAGCCTTGCGTTACCCAAGAACTTTGCAAATTTAAAAAATTGTCAAGGTAAAGTCTTGCGAGGGCAAGTAGCCTTAAATAGCGATTGGAGCTTTGTTTTTTGATTTCTGGGTGTTTGAGTTTTAATTTTGTGTTTTCGCTTTGAAAGCTCCATAAAATAAAGGCTCTAAAACCGCCCGTTTCATCTTGCAATTTTCTTAAATGCTCAAAATGCTCTATCAATTCCTCATCAGTTTCTACCGTGCCAAACATCATTGTAGCCGTGCTTTTCATACCGATTTTGTGTGCTTGTTTATGCACTTCAAGCCAAGTTTTCGTGTCGCATTTGTGCGGAGCGATTTCATCTCGCACCCTATCACTTAACACCTCAGCACCGGCTCCGGGTATGGAAAAAAGCCCCTTTTTTTGCAGTCTTTGCAAGACTTCTTTAATGGAAATTTTAGAAATTTTAGCAATATAGGCTATTTCAACCGCTGAAAAGCCGTGTATGGTGATATTTGGATAATTTTTTGCTATCCATTCGACTAAATCCTCATACCATTGTATTTTTAGCTTTGGATTTACTCCGCCTTGAAAGAGAATTTGCGTCCCGCCTATCTTTTCTAGCTCCTCTATCTTTTCGCCTATCTTTTCAAAGGGCAAAACATAGGCGTCTTTATTATGAGCGTGGCGATAAAAGGCACAAAAATCACAATCTATACAGCATACATTCGTGTAGTTTATGTTTCTATCAACGACAAAGGTGGTGATTTTATCAGGGTGTAGTTCAAGTTTTCTTTCATACGCTAATTTGCCAAGCTCGTGCAAAGGAGCGTTTTGAAGTAAATTTAAAGCCTCTTTTTTATCCAATCTTTTCATTTTTTCTCCTTAAATAAGCTTGTAGCTTAATTTTCCTTGATAAGAACGCGGTGTAAATCCCTAAAATAAAACGCATTAACGCCGTCTTCATACTCATAATCAAGCCTCATTTTGTGGGATTCTAAAATGGTATTTACTATGTAAAGTCCAAGCCCAAAGCTGTCTTTTTGATTACTGCCTTGTGTAAAGGCTTGGGTGTAGTATTCAAGCTTTTGATTGAGCTTTTTGCCCTTATTTTTAAAGCATATAAAATTTTGATTGATATGAATTTCAACAAACATATCATCAGAATGCTTCAAGCCGTTATCAATCATATTTTTTATGGCTGTGGTGAAAAGCTTAAAATCCACATTCACATAAAAAATCTCCTCCATACAAATTTGTATGTTTGTATCATCATTCATAGCGATTTCTTTTGCCTCATCGAGTATGTCTAAAATATTATATCTCTTGCGATTGATAAAGGCTGCACCGCTGGTGATTTGCTCTATGGCGGCAAATTCATTAACGAGGGTTTCAAGGCGAGTGAAAGTATTGATGAGCCTTTCTTTGTATTTGCTATTTTCTATCATTTCAAGCGTGATAAGCCCCTTTGTAATGGGCGTTTTCAGCTCGTGCATAATATTGCGTATGAAAAACTGCCTTGATTGATTAAGCTTTTTAATCTGCGTAATAGCCTTGTAAAAAGCCGATGAAACCTGCGAAATTTCATCATTTCCATCGCTTATATCTTTAATCTCATCAAGTTTGTTGTGGGCGAATTTGTTGATTTCTTTTTTCAAGGCATTGAGTGGGCGGAGTTTTCGCACGACAAAGATATAAAGTAAAAAATAAAGCAAAATGATACAAATGGCTAGAATTTTAATATTAAAATAGCGATAACCCTGATAGTCCGGGTCATTGTAAAGATAAAGTTTGCCATTATGCACGATTTTAAGGTAGTTTTCTCTTTCATAAGCAATGATTTCTATCAAGCCTGTGGCGGTAATGGCTTTGGCTAAAACCTCGCCCCTAAAAATCACCTGCCTGATTTCGTTAGGCTTGGTTACCAAAGTCATTTTGTAATTTTTAGTTTGCTCTTCAAATTCTGCCTTATCAATGACGCCGTTAAGGTAGAGCATTCTTGCATTGGCAATGAGCGAGTATTTTGAATTTAGCTCATTGGTGTAGTTTTGCTGGTCGTATTCAATCAGCCACAAAAACGCAAGTATGGCACTTACAATAGCAAAGACAAAGATAAAAGTAATGGTGAAAAAAATAGACGACCTGCTCATTGAGTCAGCTTATACCCTATGCCCCTGATTGAGTGTATATATTTTGGTGTTTTAGGGTCATCGCCCATTTTCTGCCGAATTCGGCTGATGATGACATCTATACTTTTATTTGAGCTGTCCTCACTTATGGACGAGCAGTTATACACGAGTTCTTCACGGCTTACTACGCCACCTTCTTTTTTGATTAAATAACTTAAAATGTCAAATTCAGCATTGGTGAGGTTGATTTCCTTGCCTTTCATTGTGATGATGTGTTTGTATTGGTCATACACTAAATCTTTTATCGTCTCAGCTATGGCTTTTTTGGTGGTGTTGATACGGCGTAAATGGCTTTTAATCCTTGCTTGAAGTTCCTTTGGATTATAAGGTTTTGGCAGATAATCATCAGCACCAAGTTCGAGGGCATTAACCTTGTCGCTTATATCGCTTCTTGCACTGGATATAATGATAGGAATGTCGTATTTTTTGCGAATTTCCTCACAGACTTCAAGCCCGTCAAGTCCGGGCAAAGATAAGTCAAGTATGATGAGCTGATACTCTTTAAGAGCGAGTTTTGAAAGCCCTATGTAAGGCTCGTGGGCTATATCAACTTTCATTTCGAATTTTTCTAGGTATTCAGCGATGATTTCAGCAAGTTCTAAATCATCTTCTATCATCAAAATATTCACCATAATCTTGTCCTTTCATTCATAAATTTTAAAACAAAAATTTCAACAAAAAGAAAATTAGTGAGCAAAATATTATCAATTTGCCCACTTCTTTTGCTTTCAATTTTCAGCGAAGCACCAAAAGTTGAGCGTAGCCGTTTCTATACACCCAAATTTTTGTAAAGCTTTTTGAGCGGTTTTGTTTGAGAATTTGGGTTAATTCAGCCAAATTTTTCACCTCATCTTGCTCTACGCCGATGATAATATCACCCTCTAAAAAGCCAGAATTTGCTCCCTTTGAATTTTCTTTTACGCCGCTTACTAAAACGCCGTTGATATTGCTTGGTATCCTTGTTCTTGCGTTTTTGTCTAAATCTTTAAGCTCTAAACCCTCTATAAGTCCAGCCTCGCTTATGCTTTGTGCATCGGCTGTAAGCACCACGCTCACGCTTTTACTGACTCTGTCTCTTTCAAAGATGATGATGATTTTTTTGCCAAGTTCCAAACCGCCTATGTAGTTTTTCAAGTCATTGGCGGATTTAATGTTTTTTTCATTGACTTTGAGGATTAAATCTCCTCTTTTAATACCCGCTTTTTCAGCCGATGAGCCTTTTTCTACGCTAGTAACGAGTGCGCCTTCGCTGTTAGCATAGGCATTTTTTACATCATTTTGTAAATCTGTTATCGTTACGCCTAAAACGCCTCTTTCTATCTTACCCTTTTCTACTAGCCTTTTAGCAATGTCTTTTGCCATATTTGAAGGTATGGCAAAGCCTATGCCGTTGTTGCCCCCGCTTCTTGAAAGTATGGCTGAGTTAATGCCTACTAAAACGCCACGACTATCTACCAATGCACCGCCTGAATTTCCCGGATTGATTGAAGCGTCTGTTTGGATAAAATTTTCGTATTGATTTAAGCCTATATTATTTTTGTTTAAGGCTGAGATAATGCCACTTGTAACGCTTAAACCTACGCCAAAAGGATTGCCTATGGCAAAGACAATGTCCCCCTCCATAAGCTCGTCAGAATTGGCAAAACTTACCGCATTGAGGTTTTTAGCCTCGATTTTAATCACCGCTAAATCAGTCTTTGGGTCTGTGCCTATGATTTTGGCCTTGTATTCTGTGCTGTTATCAATGAGGCTAACTATGATTTCATCTGTATTTTCAACCACATGATTATTGGTGATGATATAGCCATCTTGGGAGATAATCACACCAGAGCCAAGTGATTTTTCCACTCTTTTTTTGTTTTGCCTTCCTCCGTGTCCTTCAAAATCGAAAAAATGCCTAAAATACGGGTCATTAAAAAAGTCGTCAAAGGGGCTTGCACTTCGTGTAACCGTTTTTGAAGTGGAGATATTTACCACTGATTTTTTCACCTCTTTAATCGCCTCAGCGTAAGAAAGAATGGTGTTTTGATTTATTGTAGCGTCTGTTCTGCCTACATTTGTCGGGGCTTGTTTTAAGGTGATACTTGCTGAAAACGCCAAAGTAGCAAGCAAACTTATACACAAGATTTTTTTCATCGTTTGTCCTTTTAATTGATTTTTGCAAAGTATAAATTTTAAGTCTTGCCAAAGCGTAAATGTAGAGTTGCTACTTGGTTAATGCCTCAAAATGATTATAGCAACTTTTGCTCGGACTAAATTTTGTCATTGTGTTAAAAATACTATGAATTTTTGCTTTAAAAACCCTTAACTTTATATAAAAAAACTTATAAAACTTGATTGACATAGACTAAACTTTATGCTATAATGCCGCAAATTTTATGGTTTAAAAGGATAAGATTTAATGAGTAATAGTTTATACGATACCTTAGGCATAGCTAAAAATGCAAGTAGCGAGGAGATAAAAAAGGCTTACAGACGCTTAGCAAGAAAATACCACCCCGACATCAATAAAGAAAAAGGTGCTGAGGATAAATTCAAAGAAATCAACGCCGCTTATGAGATTTTAAGTGATGAGCAAAAACGCGCTCAATACGACAGATACGGCGATTCAATGTTTGGCGGACAAAGTTTTAGCGATTTTTCTAAAAATATGGGCGGGGCAGATTTAAATGACATTTTACGCAATATTTTTGGCGGTGGATTTGGCTTTAATAGCGGTGGTTTTTCGGGCTTTAATTCTGGTTTTAAAAGCTCAAATTTTGGCTTTGGTGAGGATTTAGACATAAATGCTGAACTTGTCATACCTTTTGAAAAGGCTATTTTAGGCGGCGAACACAGCATAATAATGAACAAAGAAAGCATTAAAATCAAAATTCCTCACGGCATTAAAAATGGAGAGAAATTAAGAATTCGAGGCAAGGGCAAGATAGCAGGCGGACAAAGGGGCGATTTAATCGTGCAAGTAAAGCTTGGTGCAAGTGATGAGTATGAAAGAGACGATGATGATTTGTATAAAAAATGCGATATTTCCCTTAAAACAGCACTCTTTGGAGGAAGCGTTAAGGTAAAAACCCCACGCAAAGAAGTGAGCGTAAAAATTCCGCCAAATTCCAAAAACGGACAAAAAATTCGCCTCAAAGGCTATGGGGTGCAAAACCGCAAGAGCGATATTTACGGCGATATGTATTTGAGTTTGAATGTGATTTTGCCAAATGTGGCTGAAATGGACGCTAGTTTGCTTAAAATTTTAGAAGAAAAGTTGCCATAAGGAGTTAAAATGGAACATAATTACGAAGAGCCTGTGTATCTTATCAGCGTTGTTGCTAAGGTGTTAAGCATACACCCACAAACCCTACGCCAATACGAGCGAGAAGGGCTTGTCGAGCCTTCAAGGACAGATGGTAAAATGCGACTTTACTCGCAAAAAGACATAGACAGAATCAAGCTCATCTTGCGTTTAACGCGTGATATGGGCGTGAATTTAGCAGGAGTTGATGTCATTTTAAAGCTTAAAACGCAAATTACTGAATTTGAGAATTTAATCGATGAACTTCGCCTTGAACTCCACAAATTTCAAGGTGGCAGAGCCAATGCTGTGATTAAGCACACCAATAGCTTTGATTTAATCTTTTATGATGATAAAAAGAAACATTAAGAGGCGAATTTGGAAACTTATATTTTAGTTTCGGCTTTGCTTTTTTTAGCCTGTGTGATTTTCAGTAAATTCAGCGACAGATACGGCATTCCCGTGCTGCTTATTTTTATTTTTGTGGGAATGTTTGCTGGAAGTGAGGGCATTTTAAAGATTTATTTTGACAATGCCAAGGTTACGCAGGACATTGGAATGCTTTGTCTTATACTCATACTCTTTTCTGGTGGCTTTAACACAAGCTTTAAGCTTGTGCGTCCGGTGCTAAAAGAAGGCATTATCCTTGCGACACTAGGTGTTATTTTAACTGCCATTTTTGTGGCTTTTTTGTGCTATTTTGTGCTTCAAATTCCGCTTAATGATTCTTTGCTTTTAGGAGCAATTATTAGCTCAACGGACGCTGCTGCGGTTTTTACCATAATGCGAAGCAAGGGCTTAAAACTTAAAAACAATATCGCTCCCTTGCTTGAACTAGAAAGCGGAAGTAACGACCCTATGGCGATATTTCTTACCATTGCGGTGATTGAAATGATAACCCTATCGCAAATGCCAAGTTTGAGTAATTTTGTCATCACAATGCTAACGCAATTTATTTTAGCCTTTGTGTGTGCCTTTGTTTTTGGCTCTTTAATGCCCTTTATCATCAATAAAATCAAGCTTGGCTCATCGGGGCTTTACCCAGTTTTTACACTCGCTTGGGTTTTTGTCGCCTTTGCTTTGAGTCAAAAAGTGGGTGCGAATGGATATTTGTGCGTGTATTTGCTAGGCATTGTGGCAAATACCAAAGAATTTGTCAATAAAAGAGGCTTAATCGCCTTTCACGAGGGCGTTGGTTGGCTCGCACAGGTGGTGATTTTCGTTACACTTGGGCTTCTTGCTACCCCATCAGAGCTTGGAAAAGTCGCCGTTGTGGCTTTGGGCGTTACGATGATAACTATGTTTATCGCTCGTCCTGTGGCTGTGTTTTTAAGTCTTGTATTTTCGCGTAAATTTAGTGCCAAAGAAAAGCTTTTCATCTCTTGGGTGGGGCTTCGTGGAACTGTGCCTATCATACTTGCTACTTATCCCTTAGCGGCTGATATTGAAAGTTCTTCGCTCATTTTTAATGTCGTCTTTTTCATCGTCATACTTTCAGTGCTGATACAAGGCGTTACGCTCAATCCTCTGGCAAAGCTTTTAAAGCTTAATGAAGAAGATGAAAGCGTTTTAAGCACGAATTTACCAATCTCTTACAATACTTTCAGGCAGTATATGCTCAAAGAAGATTCAAGCGTGATTGGCAAAAACATTGCTGAGCTGAATTTAAGCGGAGATTTTATCATACTCATCGTAAAACGCAAGGGCGAATACATTAAAGCAAGTGGTTCTTTGGTGTTTGAGGTGAATGATTTATTACTTATTTTGTGCGATGATAAAGACACCTTTGAAGAAAATATCAAAACTTTCGAGCCAGAGCAATGAAAACAGATGAAAAATCGGCTAGAAACCGCTACATAAGGACTTTGGAGAAAATCTACAAACTCGCCACATCAGCTTTAAAAAAGGAGAATTTTGATGAAAAGCTTTTTCAAGAAAGAATGCTTAAAAATTTCGAGCTTTTTCAAAAAAATCCCGCTGTAAGGCTTCATTCTACTTATACCAAAGAGCTTGAAAGCTTTGTAAATGCTTGTTTTGATTTTTCTTTGAGCCAAAAAGAGCTTGTTAGCCGAGCAAATTCACTTAATAAACTCAAAAACACGCAAAATTACAAAAAGGACAAACATAAAAATAAATTTAAGGAATTAGAATGATAAATGTTATCTTTGATATGGACGGCACCTTAATCAATAGTGCCAATGCCATTTGTGCGGCGGTTAATGAAGTAAGGCAGAGCCTGAATTTAAAGCCGCTTGACAACCAATTCATCACGCACACTATCAACACACCGGGTAAGGACTGGGCGAAAATTCTTTATGAAATCGATGATTTTCCGCATAGTTCCTTTAAAGAGGGCTTTGAAAAATACTTCATCAAGCATTATCAGCAAAGTGTTGTGCTGTTTGATGGGGTTTTAAATGTGCTTGAATGGCTTAAAAGTAAGGATTGCTACCTTGCCATAGCGACAAATGCTCCACAAGCTTCACTAAAAGCCATTTTGCAAAAGCATAATATCTTGCCCTTTTTTGACAAAATTTTGGGAGTAAGCCTTGGTATAGAGCCTAAACCACACCCTATGATGCTTACGCTTATACACGGTGAAGCTCGTTTTACTCGAAGCGTTTTTGTAGGTGATAGTGCCAAAGATAAAAAAGCCGCACAAAATGCCAAAATGCCTTTTTTGTATGCGAAATGGTATGAAAGCAAAGCAGGGGACAATGAATTCACTAATAGTGATGAATTAAAAGCCCTGCTTGAAAAATCACTCGCTATTTAAAGCCTTTTTGGCATTTGAAAGCATAAGTTTGATGCGATTTTCTTGGTTGATTTTAGTCGCCCCCGGGTCATAGTCTATGGAGACTATATTGCTTTGTGGATTGCGTTCTTTGATGATTTTAAGCATTCCACGCCCTACAATATGATTTGGCAAACACCCAAAAGGCTGAGTGCAGACTATGTTATGAATGCCTTGTTCTATGAGTTCAAGCATTTCAGCTGTAAGCAACCAGCCCTCGCCCATATTCATTCCCTGTCCTACATAATCATCTGTAAGCGTTCTGGTGTGCGAAAAGCTTGACGGTGCACGAAATACGCCTTGCTTTTTAATGGCTTTTATCATATCATTTTGCCTTTTTGAAAAATACCAATACACCGCTTTATAAATGAGTTTTTTACTCAAAGAACCCCCATAAAGCTTATGTTCGATGAGGGTGTCATTAAGACAATAAAGAGCAAAGTCTAAAAAGCCCGGTATCACAACCTCGCAATTTTCTTCAAGCAAAAAGTCCTCTAAATTATTATTGCCAATAGGCGAAAATTTAATGTAAATTTCGCCCACTATGCCGACTTTTACCTTTTTTTCACGCTTCATAGGAATATTAGCAAAATCCTCTAAAATCGCCTTTGTATCAGCCTTTAAAGCCTTATAATCAGTAAGCCCTGTATTACTTTGTGAAGCGGTGATTTTATCTATCCATTTGCTTACCATTTTATCGGTGTCGCCCTTGTTAATTTCATAGGCTTTGCATTGATTAGAAATATGCATTAGTAAATCACCATAAAGCACGGCTGAGACAAGATGTTTAAGCATTTGGCGAGTTACGCTAAAACCTTGATTATCCTCCAAACCGCTGAAATTTAGCGATATAACAGGGATATTTCCAAAACCAGCTTTCACAAGGGCTTTACGCAAAAGGTGTATGTAATTACTCGCCCTGCACCCGCCGCCCGTTTGCGTGATGAGTAGGGCAACCTTGTTTAAGTCCCATTTACCACTTTTTAAGGCATCAATCATCTGCCCGATGACGAGTAGAGCAGGGTAGCAAGTGTCATTATGCACATTTTTCAAGCCCTCATCGACTATACCCTTTCCAGCATTGTCTAAAAGTTCGGCTTTATAGCCGTGCAAATGCAAGATATTGACAAGAAAGCGAAAATGAATAGGCAGCATCATCGGCACTAAAATGGTGTGCGTTTCTTTCATCTCTTTGGTAAAAGGCACTTTGACAAGCTCTCTTGTCGCTTGGACTTGTTCGCTAAAAACCGCACTTTGCGCAGTGGCTTTAAATTCAGTCTTTTGCTGCCACTGCGTAGCTGTTTTTTGAAAAGCCTTTAAAGCACTTTTTGGATTTGGCAAAGAATCTGCTAAATCAGCTGGGTTGGGAAATAGGCTCATATTGTCAAAATTGAGTGTATTTTGGGCGTTGTTTTGCTCTTTCATTTTTTATCCTTTATGTATCATCGCCGTTAATGGCTCTTGTTTAAATTCGCTCAATACGGGCTTGAAAGTGTTTTTCGCCCTGCCTTGTTTGTGGGCGAGTTTTTCCTCCATTGCCGCAAGTAAGGAGCGAATTCGAATTTTTACCGCACCTAAATTGCTGATTTCATCGATTTTAAGCTGGGTGTAAAATCTATCATTTGTTTCAAGTATGGCACGCACTTCATCGGTGGTTATGGAGTCTATCCCACAACCAAAGCTTACAAGCTGCACCAGCTCAATATTGCTATGTTTGCAAACAAATTCAGCAGCGTTGTAAAGGCGTGAGTGGTAGCTCCATTGATTGAGAATTTGCAAATTTTCAGCATTAGCCAAATGCTCTATGCTGTCCTCACTCAATACCACAAGCCCTAACGATGTGATGAGCTTGTCTATGCCGTGATTGATTTCTGGGTCTATGTGATAAGGACGCCCGCACAGCACTATGGCTTTTTGCTGGTTTTCAAGCACGGATTTGACGATGAGTTCGCCCTGAGCCTTAATATCATCAAGCCATTGTTCGCGGAAAGCATAGGCTTTATCAAGTGCGTTTTTGAGGGCTTTTTTGCCGATTTTAAATTTAATGATTTTTTCCTCATTGCTTTGCCATTTTAGGCGTGTTAAATTTTTTGCTAGAATTTTAGTCTGCGAAAAAAGGCTTGGTTTTAGGCTTTGTGCCTTGAATTTTTTAGTAAATTCCCCACTTATGAAATGGCTGAATTTTTTGTAAAAATCATTCTTTTGGTGCAAACCAAGATAAGGGTAAGAAAAATGCGTTTGACGAAGCTTATCGACATTGTTTGCGAGTAATTCAGGATAATAAGCCACCACAGGGCAGTTGTAATTTTGCGTGCTGCTGTCTTGATGCTTTTGGCTGCTTTCAAAACCCTTACTCATACAAGGATAAAAAATCATATCCACGCCCTTTTCAAGCAAGTTTTCAATATGCCCGTGCATAAGCTTTGCAGGGTAGCACACCGTATCGCTAGGAATGGAGTATTGCCCTTTTGCATAAGTTTTTCTCGTGCTAAATTCAGACACCACAACCTCAAAGCCAAGTTCGCTAAAAAGGCAGTGCCAAAATGGCAAATTCTCATACATATTTAAGCCCAAAGGAATGCCGATTTTAGCCTTTGGATTGGCTGTTTTATCATAAAGTTTATAAGAGATGAGTTCTTTGAGCTTGTTAAGCTTGTATTCATACATATTTGGGAGAGCTTGTTTAGCCTTTTTAATCCCAAGTGGCTTTTCACAACGATTACCCGAAATAAATCTTCGCGTGCCTTTTTCGTTACCGCCGAATTTATTTATGGTGAGATTGCAATTATTGCCACAAATTTTGCAATTTGTCGCACTCGCACTATGTGAAAAATGCTCTAAATCTTTCGCACTGATAATGCTTGAATGCTGTAATTCTAAATTTTTAGCGTATAAAGCCGCCCCAAAAGCCCCCATAAGTCCGCTGATTTTAGGGCGAATGACATTTCGTCCTATTTCCTTTTCAAAGCTTCTTAACACGGCGTTATTAAGGAAAGTCCCACCTTGCACTACTATTTCTTTACCCAAATCATCAGCATCACGCGCACGAATAACCTTATAAATAGCGTTTTTAACGACACTCATTGATAGTCCAGCACTGATGTCCTCGATATTTGCACCCTCTTTTTGAGCTTCTTTTACTGAGCTATTCATAAAAACAGTGCAACGAGAGCCAAGCTCCACAGGGCTTTTAGACTGCAAACCTAGTGCTGAAAATTCAGCCACTTCATAGCCCATAGAACGAGCAAAGGTTTCAATGAAGCTTCCGCAACCGCTAGAACAAGCCTCATTAAGCATAATGCTGTCTATGCTATTGTTGCGTATGAAAAAGCATTTAATGTCCTGTCCGCCAATGTCTATGATGAAATCCACGCTAGGATTAAAATACTGCGCAGCTTTAAGGTGAGCCATAGTCTCCACAAGCCCAGCATCAAGCATAAAGGCTTCTTTAATCAGCTCCTCGCCATAACCCGTAACGGCACTGCCTTTGATGATGATTTGTTCGCCATAATGCTGGTAAATGTGTTTAAGCTGTGCTTGTATGACACTTGCAGGGTTGCCAAGATTGGAGCTGTAATACTGATACAACAAGCGATTATCCTCATCTATCATCACAAGCTTTGTCGTTGTGCTACCGCAATCTATGCCAATATACACGGGCATTTTTTTGTCTTTATGTCTTTGAATGAATTCGCTATATGCACTATCTAAATCAAGCTCATCAACTTTTGCCCTATCGTGCCTTGCGATGAAATTTTGCAAATCCTTTTCGTCCGCAAAAAGTGGTTCGAGGTATTTATTGTGCGAGGCGGTGTTTTTAGTTTGAATGAGTTTGTCTATGAGGCTTTGGCAGGTAAAAACGGGCTTTGTTTGTCTTGCACAAAGAGCCACGCCTATGGCGACTGAATATTGAGCGTATTCTGGAAATATCGGCGTAAAGGGCTTTTGATTTTTATCATCAGCTGAATTTGCTGCTAGGGTTTGCACGAATCTTTCTTGTAAGCCCTTGTAAAAGAAAAGTGGTCCGCCCAAAAACATTACCTTACCGCCGATTTTTCGTCCTTGTGCGAGTCCGCTGATGGTTTGATTGACTACGGCTTGAAAGATACTTGCGGCGATGTCTTCTTTATTAACACCCTGATTGAGTAGGGGCTGGACATCAGTTTTGGCAAATACACCGCAACGACTAGCTACGGGGTAAATTTTTTGGTGTTTGAGTGAGGCTTCGTCAAATTCTTTTGCACTAATGGCAAGTAGGGTTACCATTTGGTCGATGAACGCCCCCGTTCCACCAGCACAAGAGCCGTTCATTCTCTCCTCACTGCCTCCTGTTAAAAATAAAATTTTCGCATCCTCTCCGCCAAGTTCAATCACAGCGTCTGTATCGGGTGCTAAAAATTTCACTGCCTCAGCAGTGGCAAAGACTTCTTGGACGAATTCTATCCCTGCGGCTTTGCAAATTCCAAAACCAGCCGAACCGCTCAAAGCGACTTTAAATTCACGCTCATTGATAATTTCTTTTAAATCACTGACTATTTCAATGGCTTTTTCACGCACCTTAGCAAAATGTCGCTCATAACGCTTATATAAGATAGTGTCATTTTCCAAAAGCACTATTTTAGCGGTAGTTGAGCCTATATCTATACCGAGTGTAAGCGGTGCTTTCGAGCTTGAAACCACTTCGTGCATAAGTTCTCCTTCAAAATTTAAAACGAAAACACAATTATACACAAAAAAAAGAAATTTAGTAGTTTTTTTGTATTTTTTATGGTAAAAAATTTGTGTTTATTTTTTATGTAAAGCTTGAAATGATTAAAAATTCGCACTTTTATGTTATAATCACAAGAAAATTCAAGGATTTTTAATGGATATTCAATCGCTCAAACAAGAGGAATTTAAAGACTCAATCTACATTAAAATCAAGCGTTTTAGCTATGAAAAAGGCGGCAAAAAGCATTCGTGGGATTTTATCGAGTCCTTAGATAGCGTTTCAACGCTTTTGTATCACAAAGAAAGACAGAGCTTTGTTTTTGTGCGTCAGTTTCGCATACCCTTGTGGGATTATCAAAGGCGAAACAATATCATTTTGCCTCAAAATGAGCTTGGTTACTCAGTGGAGCTTTGCTCTGGGCTTGTGGATAAAAATTTAAGCCTTGAAGATATAGCCAAAGAAGAATGCCTTGAAGAGCTTGGTTATTTGCCTACTTGTATGGAAAAAATTGGCGATTTTTATAGCGGTTTTGGCTCTGGTGCGAGCAAGCAGAGCTTGTTTTATGCTGAGATTGATGAGAGCGATAAAAAGGGCAAAGGCGGTGGGCTTGATGATGAGGAGATAGAGGCTGTTTTTGTCAAGGTAAAAGACTTTGAAGCATTTAGCAAAAAAGTCATTCACGCTGCCTCGTTTGAATTTGCTTATCTTTGGTTTTTAAGGAACAAAGCCCAAAAATATGGGCTTTAAATTATTGTAAAGGTAATTCCTCGTTAGTTTCAAAATCAGCCACGCCTTGCAAATCCTTGCGGTTAATGGCAATCATCTCTCTAAATACTTCAAAGAGCTGCCTTGAACCTGCTTCGGCATTTTGACAATGTCTAATAATTTTTTCACCATCACCCGCATCGCCTCTTGCTGAAAGCTCAATGGCTTCATTCATATTTTCGTGGACTTTTTGGTGTGGTTCGTTGATTTGCGGGAACATTGGGTTATTGCCAAAGCGTTTTCTGCCATCACCTGCTACCCACTTGCCTAAACGACAATTTAAATAATCGCTGAGCTTTTTGCCCGAATGAGCGAAAATTTCTTTGTAGCCATTAAGCTTGAAAACGATATGGTCGAGTTTTACCAAAGAAACAAAGGTTTCGCTGACTATGGCAGCTGAATTTGCACTACTTGCGTGAGCTTGGTCGCGTAGTTTTTCAAACTGCTCGGTAAATCGCATAATGTGCGTGCTTGAATCGGTTGAAACCTTTTCAACCTGTTCGCTTTGAGTGAACATTTCGTTGGCATTTTGCTTTAACAAGTTAATATTCATTTCCACCTCAGAAGTGGCTTTTTGGGTTTTTTCGGCAAGTTTTCGCACCTCATCAGCCACGACAGCAAAACCTCTGCCGTGCTCACCGGCTCTTGCAGCTTCTATGGCGGCGTTAAGGGCTAAAAGATTGATTTGGTCTGAAACGGCTTTAATCAAATCAATGACATTAGCGATGTCATCGACACTTTTATGTAACACTGTGGCTGTGTCGCGTGATTTATTGGCTGATTCCATAATGTCATTTAAAGATGAAGTGATAGAATCAGTAATCTCGCCCAGCTCACCCATAGACTCAACCGCTAAATTTGAGCTTTTAGAAATGCTTTCTGCCTTGCCGACATTGTCATTCATATCATTTTGCACGATGACAATATCTTCAAGCGTGCCATCAAGCAAGACTTCACAGAGTTTTAACTGCGAATCATCAGCTTGATTAGACTTGCTTAACTCATCTTTAAGCTGTGCGTTTTCAGCTTGTAATTGCTCAACTTGTGCTTTGAGCTGCTCTAATTCTTGGTTGCTATCCATTGTGCTTGAATTGTTTTTCCCTGAACCAAACATCTTTTGCCTCCTATTTTTTAGAGTAGTTAGCCAAATACTGCCCTAACTCTTCTTTTACTTGTAGTTTTTCTCTTTTTAGCCTTGAAACTTCAAGGTCATCAAGGTAAATTCTGCCTTCTTCGGCGTCTTTGATTTTATCATCAAGCTCGTTGTGTTTTTCAAACAAGCTATCAAACCTGCCGTCTTTGCCTTTAAGCTCCGTCATCAACTCTCTATACTCGTGCCACATTTGCTTTCCTTAACTTGAAATAATATTAAGAAATTATAACTAAAAATTATAAAAAATGAACTGAAATTTAAAAATTTATTCATTAAAGTGCAATAAAATTTGTTTTTGTCCTCATTAAAATAAAGAAATTCAAAGCTTTGTAAGCTCCTCTGTATTGATTTTGCTGAATTTTGTCGGCAGTTTTGGCTCGTAAGGTAATCGCTCCAATGCCTTATCTGCTAAGCTCTTACCCTCTTTTTTTGTCGGTGCTTGGATATTAAGATAGGCTCTTTCGTGCGTAAAAAACACCGCCATAATTTTTGCTAAATGAGCGTAAAAATGTGAATTTTGATGGATAATGAGTTTTTCTATAAATTCATCAATAACGCCATTAAGCACGAAGCGAAAGAGTTGCTGGGCTATTTGAGCGTCCTCTTTTAAAATGGTGGCGATAAAAGCAAATAAAAAGCCAAATTCATCTTCGCTTTGTCTGCACTGCTCACTTTTGCGGAATTTACTTTTACGCACAAGCTCACCAGCTAGGAGTTTCATACGCCCATCATCACGCCCTTCATCGTAAAATGAGGCACTTAATGGGATATTGACATAAGATAAATCATAAAACATCGCATTTTGCTCGGCTTTAAAATCCTTTTCATTAAAGCCAAGCACAATGTCAAAATCCTCTTTTAAACCCTCATCAAGCAAATTTTGAGCTAAAATTTGAGCCTGTTCGCGCCAAAGTTTAAAATTTGCATCAAATAAAAAAGGCTGGGCGAAAAACTCGTAAAAATAAGCCCTTGAAGTGTTTATTTCCTCATTCATTCTTTGCCTTGATAGTTGAAATTTGGAATGATTTTTTTCTTTTTGGCAAGTTCTTTATACCAATAAGAATGCAAAATATACACCTCTTCTTCCTCTTTGTAGCCTGTGAGCATAGAATGAATGCTGCCCTTTATCGCAAACACAGCCATATAAATATGCACGAGAAAAAATACCGCACAAAGTATGCCTAAAAAGTTATGTATAATTGCACAAAGCCTTAAAAGCTCAATTTGACTCAAAGCAAACAAACCTTGAATAAAACTTGAATCAAAATCCAAAAAATACATAAACGCACCCGTGATAATCATCACAAAGCCGCCAAATACAGCAATATAATACCAAGACTTTTGCCCGAAGTTAAATTTCCCCGCTGGAACAGGCTTTTTAGCCTTGCTTAAATACCCTCCCACAATGAGCATCCATTTAATGTCATAACTTGCAGGTAACATTCGCTTAATCCAACACACTAACATAGGAAAAATGGCGATGAGAAAAAGCACACTCGCAAAGGCGTGTAAATTTTTACACACCCTAACAAAAACTCCACCGCCAAAAAACGCTCCAAACATCATTATAAGCCCCGTTGGCACTAAAATCACCCAAGAAATCGCAGCGATAAAGTGAAAAATTCGCTCAAACAAAGAAAAGGCAAAGATTTTTTCGCCCTTATGCGAAAACTGCTTTGGACCTATCACCATATAATGCAAAGCAAAGGCAGCAAGGACGCAAATAAGGCAAATAAGAGCTATACTTGCTATGTATTCGCCTTGTAGTTTAGTCCAAGTCGCACCAAATTGAGCGTAATTTGACATATTATTTATCCTGTTAATGTCCCAAATTTGAGTATCTTGGAGCATTTTGTTGCTGTTATAATTTGCAAAAAGCAAGGCTGGACTCAATAAAATAAAAATTTTCACTAAAAAATTGAAGCTTTTCATACTCTATCCTTTTTCTCATAAGCTATTTGCCATTCAAGCACTTCATTTACTTGTTTTGCACCGCTTTGTCTGTTTTGGGTGCGTTTGGCGATAATGGCTTTAAGCTGCTCTGTTTCGCCTACTATGAGTGCATTTGTCGAGCAAACTGCCGCACACATAGGCACTTTGCCCTCAGCTATGCGATTTTGTCCGTATTTTTCACGCTCCTCGTGTGAATTTGTTTCAAGCGGACCACCAGCACACATAGTGCATTTATCCATAATGCCTTTGTTGCCAAAGATTGAAGTCTGCTGAAACTGCGGCGCACCGAAAGGACAAGCATACAAGCAATACGCACAGCCTATACATTTATCTTTATCGTGCAAAACTATGCCGTCTGCTCTTGTATAAAAACAATCCACAGGGCAAACCTGCTGACAAGGAGCGTCCTCGCAATGCTGACACGCTATGGTAGTGGAAATTTCTTTGCCCTCTATGCCCTCATTAAGCGTAATGACTTTGCGGCGGTTGATTCCTATTGGAATTTCGTGAGCTGAGGAGCAAGCCACTTGACAAGAAAAACAGGATATACATCTTTGCTTATCCACAAAAAAATTGATTCTAGACATTGCTTACTCCTTTATGCTTTTTCAAGGCGACAAAGCCCTGCGTTATACTCAGAAATTTGAGTAATAGGATCAAAGCCATAGTTGGTTATGGTATTTGACATTTCGCCTATGGTGTAAGGCTTTGTGCCTTTTGGGTAATTGTAAGATAAATCCACACCTTGCAACATACCAGCAAAATTATAAGGCAGACAAATTCTATCAGGCGTTACTGAGTGATTGTGAATGCACTTGACTTTGATTTTAGTGCCTTGTGGTGAGTGTATCCACATCATATCGCCGTCTTTTATGCTGTATTTTTGAGCTAAGGCAGGATTAACATAAGCAAACATTTCAGGCGTAATCGCCGCAAGATATTTGCTCGTGCGTTCAAGCATACCCGCCCCGCTTAAATTCACCAAACGCATACTTGAAATAATAGTTGGAAAATCCTTGCTCCAATCCTGCTTTTGCTGTTCGCTGATGAATTTGGTTTCTACCCTGAAATTCTTTTCTTGATCTGGTAGGGCAGGGTATTTTTGCACCAAATCCCAACGAGGCGAATGTATAGGCTCTCTGTGAAGAGGAATTTCATCAGGGAATTCCCATACTATCGTCCTTGCTCTTGCATTACCCAAGCAACAAGCCCCTTTTTCACGGCATTTTTCAAGGATAATGCCCGAAATATCAGTGCTCCAAGTCGCACCCATTTGAGCTTTTTCTTTTTCGCTCAATGTAATATTAAAGACTTTTTCAATGTTTGCTTTGGTAATTTGAGGGTAACCGCCCTTTACTTTGCACCCAAAAGGTGTAAAATCCTCACTTGCTAATTGCGAAACGCCGTTGTGTTCTAAACCAAAGCGATTTCTAAAACCCATACCGCCATCTGCATAAGCTATGTCAGCATTCCACAAAATCGGTGTTCCGGGGTGCTTCTCGTCCCAGCAAGGCCAAGGCAAGCCGTAGTATTCGCCCTTTACTTCTCCACGCACACCAATCAAGCTATCCGGGTCGAAATTCTCCCAATTTCTTTGGTGTTTGCGAAGTCTTTGAGCTGAAATTCCACGCAAACCTATGCTTAAAAGCCCTATACTCATCTCACGCGTAGCATCATCAGGCCACAAAAAGCCCTCATTGTCATTTTTAATTTGCTTTAATTCGTGTTCTATGACTTGCATTTTCATTCCACGCGTATATTCTTCATAAAAGCCAAATTTCTTTGCAAAGGCAAACATTATCTCTTGGTCTTCCTTGCTCTCATAAATAGGCTTTACGACTTGGTCGCGCCACTGCATAGAACGATTTGTCGCCGTTACATAGCCTTCGGTTTCATACTGCGTTGTTGCTGGAAGTATGTAAATGCCATCAGGGCGGTCAGCAAGGACGGCAACTTCATTGACAAAGGGTTCAGCCACAACGAGCATATCGATTTTTTGCAAGGCTTGTTGCACCTTTGTTGTGTGAGCCATTGAAGTAATGCCCGTTCCTTGCACCCAAAGCACTCGTATAGGTGAATTTGAATGTGTTTTTTCCTCTTGTAAAACGCCTTGCCACCATTTAGCGAGTGAAAAGCCCTTTTCGTGCATCCATTTTTTATCATAAAAACGAGAATTTAAATACTCCCTGCTCACACCCCAGACATTAGCAAAGTGATTCCACGCATTATCATCAAGCCCGTAATAGGCTGGTAGGGTATCAGCCAAGCAGCCCATATCCGTAGCCCCTTGCACATTGTCGTGTCCGCGGATAATATTTGTGCCACCGCCTTTTTTACCCATATTTCCAAGTATGAGCTGTAAAATCGCTAGAATTCTAGTATTTGAGCTGCCTACTGAATGCTGAGTGATGCCCAAAGACCAAAATAGTGTGGCTGGTTTGACACTAGCATACATTTGCGTGATGCGAATGAGCTGTTGTGCTGGCACACCTGTTACATTTTCAACTTCCTCAGGCGTCCATTTTTCAGCTTCCTGCCTAATGCGTTCTACCCCATAAGTCCTTTGCTTAATAAGCTCTTTATCCTCCCAGCCGTTTTTAAAGATGAGATGAAGCATACCATAAACAAAGGCTATGTCAGTTCCCGGACGAATTCTAACATATTCATCAGCATGAACAGCACTTTTTGTGAAAACCGGATCAACCACAATGAGTTTTGCGCCGTTTCTGTCTTTGGCTTGTAGTATGTGTTTAAAGCCTATTGGATTGGCTACGGCTGTGTTTGCACCGAAGATTATCATCATCTTTGCATTTGCCGCCACATCGCTAAAATTATTTGTCATAGCACCATAACCCCAAGTATTCGCCACACCGGCGACTGTTGCACTATGTCAAATTCGAGCTACGTGGTCTATATTATTTGTTCCCCAAAAGGCAGCGAATTTCCTAAAATAATAGGCTTGTTGATTGTTAAATTTCGCAGAACCCAAAAACATAACGCTATCAGGTCCGTTTTCTTGGCGAATTTCAAGCATTTTATCGCCGATTTCCTCAATGGCTTGTTCCCAGCTAAGCCTTACCCACTTGCCATTTTCCTTTTTCATTGGATATTTAATGCGTTGCTTTGATTTTGTTAAATCAATCTGGTCTATGCCCTTACAGCAATGACTGCCCTGAGAATGTGGGTGTTCTATCGCATTTTCTTGTCTTATCCAAACCCCATCTTGCACCTGTGCTTTCACTCCACAGCCTGAGCTGCAAATCGTGCAAATGGTGCGGACGATTTTTGAATTTGGAAAAGGATTGTCAAGCTCTTCGCTTGTAGCCTGTCTTATGTTGGCGTTTTTTTGTCCAAACGCACTAGTGCCTAAACCTGCAATAGCAGCAAGTTTTAAGAAATTTCTTCTTGCTAATGCCATTTTTACTCCTTTCTAATACGCTATCTTATAATAATCTTCCCAAGATTTGCTGCTTTGATAAAGCTTTTCTTTCTTTTTGCTTTTTCCCACCAGCACATCTTTGCTTTCATCATTGTTGAGTGTGCTTTTTGCCACTAAGACACTAGCACCCGCCACAGCAGTGAGTTGGATAGAATTTTTTAAAAATTCTCGCCTCTTTGAATTCATCAATGCTCCTTAAATTTAACTTTAAAGTGTAACGATTATACAAAGTTAATGTTTAAAATAAAATTAAAATGGCAAAAAATGGCATAATATTTGCAAAAATGAAGTCAAAAACTTAAATATTATTTTTTATAATATTTTAAAAGGCAGTTTTTTAAGTACTTTGGCTGAAATTTAGCATTGAGGCAAAAAGATAAAAAATTAAAAAAAAATTATAATATCACATAAATTTAGCTATAATATTGCAAAAATTCATCATTTTAAAAAAGGATATTCAATGCAAAGGCGTTCATTTTCTTTACCGCCAAATCCCAAAATTCTCATCATAGGCGGTGGTTATGGGGGTTTGCGAGTGGCATTGAGTTTGCAAGAACTTGTTAATTTTAACGCTTCAAACAAGCCTCATATCACTCTTATTAGCAAACACGATTATCACTACCAAACCACGCTCTTACACAAAGTCGCCGTAGGCACACTTTCAGCAAGAAAGGCACGCATTTTTTACCGCAAGATTTTCAATGCCGAAAAAATCCACTTCATCAAGGATAAAATCATTCGTTTAAATCCCCAAGAAAAGTGCGTTTATGGAAATGGTGGGCGTTATGATTATGATGTTTTAGTCATTGCATTGGGTTTTAAGCCTGATAGCTTCGGTATAGCAGGGATTGATGAATATGCTTACAAGCTTTCATCTTTAAATAGTGCCTTAAAACTCACCAAAAACATAGAAAATAAATTCAAAAATTTCGCCCATACCAAAAATGAGCTTGATTTGAGCTTTGTCGTTTGTGGCACGGGTTTTACGGGCATTGAATTTGCTGCTGAATTAGCAAGTGAATTTGATGAATTGTGCTTGATTTGTGGTATTAAAAGAACCTTGCCTAAAATTTATTGCGTGGGTAGGAGTGAGCGAATTTTGCCTATTTTTAGCGAAAATTTAAGCCAAAAAGCCACGAAAAAGCTTGAAAAAAAGGGCGTTACTCTCATCAGGGGCAATGTTAAAGAAGTGCTTAAAGATGGGGTTTTGCTCGAAAAAGACGGCACAACGCAAAAGCTTAATGCTAATACCGTGCTGTGGAGTGCTGGGGTAAAGGGTAGCGACATCATTGAAAATTCAAGCCTTGCGAATAAAAAAGGCAGGATAGAAGTGGATAGTCAGCTTCGTTGCAATGAATTTGACGATATTTTCGTTGTTGGAGATAGTGCTTACCCCACTACAAAGGACGCTTTACACGCCCCAACGGCTCAACTTTCCGCACAAATGGGAGATTTCGTAGCCTTAATGCTATCTCAAAGCCTAAAAGGCAAGGAATTTACAAAGCCATTTAAATTCAAACATCGTGGCACGGTTTGTTCCATAGGGCATACAGACGCCGTTGGTTTGGTTTATGGCAAAGAGCTTGTCGGTGAAATGGCTGCCTTTATGAAAAATACCATAGAAAATCGTTGGCTTTTCGGGCTTGGAGGCTTATCTATGGTGTTTAAAAAAGGGCAGTTTCGTTACCGAACAAGTAATTAAAATGAGGAAAAATAGCCATATCCTATAAAGTATTTTTGATTTTGTCGATACTAGCTTTGTGAATTTGGTTTCAAAGAGCTATTTTTCCTTTTTAAAATGAGAAAAAAGCTCTAAAAGTGCCAAGATACTTTATTTGCAAGGGTTTGATGATGACACAACAGCAAAATAATAGTGCTGATAAAATCGAAGAGTTGATTTCACAAGAAGATGCTGCAAAGATAGCTGGGGAATTGGTTACCTGCCCTGAGATTAACCCCTCTTTGGTTGGCACTATATGCGAACTTTCCAAAAATCACGCCCGTTCGATTTTTGTCCCCACTGCTGATATGGTGATAGACGGACACGGCTTAGTCTATGATGCTTTCGTGTTTTGTGCGGCAAATTATGTCGCCCAAGTGGCTATTAACAAGGAGTATTCCATACTCACATCGTCTAAATCATCATTTTACGCCCCTTTGAAATTCGGCGATGTTTTGCGATTTGAGGCTCAGGCTTTGTTTGATGAAAGTGCTAGAAAGCGAGAAGTAAGGGTGATTGGCAAGGTCAATGAGGTGAAAATCTTTGAAGCAAGTATGAATATTGTCGTTACCGAAGAACATGTCTTCAATCTCAAACGCCCAGACCATAGGGAAATCAACAAGGAAAACGAAGCGAAAAAAGTCCTCAGCGAAGAGGAAAAAGCTTTAAGTGCGCTTAACGCCTTGTAAAAAATCTTTTCGACAAGGCATCTGGCGTTAAAGGTAAATCAATCCAATTTAACGGACACTCCTCGTGGTAAGTGCCTGTGGCGTCATAATAAGGCTTGCAATCACTATAAAAGCGGTTGCTTATGCCTCTTTCATTGATGAAACACCCACAAAAGAGCAGGGCGAGTGAGAGAATGAGGAATTTTTTCATTGCAATGCCCTATGTGCTTTACGCCATTTGTAAGGCTCTTGTGCCTTTTCATCAGCCCAAAGCCCCAGTTTTTGCTCTTTTGCCTTTCTGTGCTGAGGCACATAGACTTCACTATAATAACTATACGCCCAAGCGTAGCCTTCTTTAACCATTTCTTCGTTAATGTCCCTGCCTTCAAATTTGACTATGCCTATTATCCTGCCGTATTTGTCCTTGTCTTTGATGATGATTTTGACTTGTTTATCGGCTATTTTTGAGGCTAAAAATTGTTTTGACTCCTCGCCAAAAGGCTGTTTAGTCGTTGTTTCAGGGGCGTCAATGCCAAAAAAACGAATGGTATGTTTTTGCTTTTTATCATCTAAAAGCACTATGGTATCGCCATCAACGACTTTTTCTACAAGCCCTTGTAAATTCGCACTAGCACAAGTATTAAGAAAAAGCACCAAGCCAAGTGCGATTAAAAAGACTAAAAGCCTTTTAGGTTCGCTGGCAAGTTTTCTTAAATTAGTGATATTGCTGATGTTTAATCTCATTTACAACTCTTTAATAAAATTCCAAAAATTGATGCGTAAATTTTAGGGTATTTATGCTAAATTTCAAATGAAATTTTGAAAAAAATGAGTAAAAAATTTAAATGGAGTTTTATGGATAAAATTTTAGCCCTCATCTTGCTATTTGCCTTGACTTTGCATTTTTTGTATAAGGAAAAACCTAAATTTACAAGCAAAAAAGAGGAACAAAATATGACTAAACCAGCACCACAAATAGAAATCAACACGACAATACCCCAAATTTTAGACTTTGAATATAATGAAAATGAGCAAAATACTAGCATTGAAGAAGATGAGCTGAGTTTGGATTCTATCTTGCCGAATTTAAAGGAGCTTGTTTCTAAACTCAAAGATGAAGAGCCTGTTTTTCGGGGCTTTAATCCCTATGTGAGCCAAAGTGATGAATTTGTAAGCAACGAAGAGCCTTCTTATTTTGCCCTTGATGCCCTACCGCAAACGCCGCAGATAAGCTTAAAGGATTTGCATTTTAAAAGGCAGAGCAAAGGGCTATCTTTAAGGCTTTTTGAGACAAACGATAATGGCAAAATGCTGTGGCACAATGAGCCAAATTGGCAGCTGTGGCGTAAAAAGGGAGGAAGCAATACCCACGCACTGATTAGCGGTGTGTTTTATCTGTATCAAAATGAGGATAAAACGGGCTTTCTTAGCGATGAATTAAGCATTTCTTTGCAAAAAAACAAAAACAATGTCTATTTTTTAAGCATTATCACGCCAAAACGCTATACAAATAAAGCCATACAGGACTTTAAGATTATTGATGAATATTTTATTTTCAAGCTTAGCGAGAGAAAATTCATCATCGCTTATCTTTTCAACGAGAATTTCACAAAATGGTGGGAATGTGAGCTTGTAAATCAAAGGCTTAAAAGCGTAGCCATTAGCTCAAAGGGCTTTGAGATATTTAGCAATGACACAAATGCCTATGAGCTGAGGTTAAGCGAAAATGAAACGCATTAACTTGCGTATTTTCGCTCGATTTCCTCTTTTATTTGCTCTGAAATAATGAAATCTGTGTTGTAAAACAAACAAGAATCCACGCAAGATACTTTCAGCACGAGCTTTTTGCCCTCTTTGTTGTTTGGATTGTGCGAATTTAAAGCCATTTTGTAAATTTCATAGACTATATTTTTATCAAGTTTATCAAGGTGAAGCTCAATGACTGAGCGTTCAAATTCCTTTGGTTCGCTAATGAATTCGCTTTTTGTGCTTTTTACTCTGCCGCCCGTTTTAGCCTTAATGCCACTTTGTTTAGCCTCATCAAGTTCTAAAACCTCACTGACTGATAAGAACAAATCGGGGTTGTTTTTAAAGTCTATTTTAAACGCATAAGCCTTGCCTTTTCTTTGCTCGTCTTTGAAAATTTCATCTAACTTGCTACAAGCTTCTTTAAAGGCTAATACTTCAAAGGAGGAGTAAAAGTCCATTATTTGAATTCTAGCGTATCTTTCGCCCCTTTGGCTCATCAAAAGCTTTAAATCCTCTATCTTACCCACGCAAAGAATGTGTCCGTTCCCATTTAGGCTATCAAAATCCAAGCTTTTGTAATAATCAAGCCCCTCAATTTGCTCCTTAAATTCATCTAAGGGGTGGGCTGAGAGGTAAATTCCAAGAATTTCTTTTTCGTATTCTAGTTTTTCTTTTAAGGGATACTCATCGCTAATAGTGCTTAAATCAGCCTTTATCCCATCAACCACCTCATCTAAACCAAACAAAGAGCTTGTGGCATTGCGTTTTAGTTCGGCGATTTTGCGTGAATTCTCGCAAAGTGTTGGTAAATTCTCCACCAAGCACTTACGCGTATAGCCGTATTCATCAAAAGCCCCTACTTTAACGAGGCTTTCCATAGTGCGTTTGTTGATTTTAGCCGGGTCTATCTTACTCATAAAATCATCAATACTCGCAAAACCCTCTTTTGGACGCACTTTGACAAGATTAGTTACCGCAGGTGTTCCCACACTTTTAATCGCTCCAAGCCCATAAACTATGGCTTCCTTGCCATTTTCAAGTTTAATTGCTCTGAATTCACCTTGTGCTTTGTTGATATTTGGCGGCAAAAGCTCTATATTCATTCTTTTGATTTCTTCTATGTATTGAGCGACTTTATCCACCTTGTTTTGTTCGCTTGTTAAAAGGGCTGCCATAAATTCACTTGGATAATAAGTCTTTAAATACGCCGTTTGAAAGGCTATTAAGGCGTAGGCTGCTGAGTGAGATTTGTTAAAGCCATATTCTGCGAATTTTAAAATCAGCTCAAACAAATCATCAGCCTTTTTCTCATCAAAGCCCTGCCTTTTTGCCCCCTCTAAATACTCGTTTTTGAGGCTATCTAAAATTTCTCTCTTTTTCTTACCCATAGCCCTGCGGACATTATCCGCACCACCTAGCGTAAAACCACCTATGGTTTGAACGATTTGCATAACCTGTTCTTGATAAACAATGACTCCATAAGTATCTTTGAGTATGGGTTCAAGCTCTTTAAAGGCGTAGTTTGCTTGTTTTTGTCCGTGTTTGATAGCAATGTAATCATCAACCATTCCACTATCCAGCGGACCGGGGCGATACAGGGCTAAAACGGCGAGTAAATCCTCAAAGCAATCAGGCTTTAATCTTGAATTTAAAGCTTGCATACCGCTTGATTCTATTTGAAATATACCCAAAGTATTGCCACTTTGTATAGTCTTATAGACTTTTTCATCGTTGTAATCGACTTCCTCCCATACTATATCCCTTTCAAATCGTTGTTTGATGAGCTTTAAGGCATTGTCAATGACGGTGAGCGTTTTTAAGCCCAAAAAGTCAAATTTAATCAAATCCACATCTTCTAAAAAGTCTTTAGAATACTGCGTTACCAAGTGTTTTTCATCGTTTTTACTTGGGCGAAAAAGTGGGGTTTTTTTCCACAAGCTTTCATTGGAGATGACAAGTCCAGCCGCATGCACGCTAGCGTGGCGGTTTAGTCCTTCAAGTGCAAGGGCAAATTCCCAAACTTCCTTGCCTTTTGGTGTTTTGTTGATAAATTCAGCGATTTTTGGCTCTTGCTCGTAAGCTTTTTCAAGCGTGATTTTAAGCTCATCAGGCACGAGTTTAGCCAACTCATCAGCCTCGCTTAAACTCATATCACAAACCCTAGCGACATCTCTTATAACACCTTTTGCGAGCATTTTACCAAAGGTAATGACTTGCGCGACTTTGTCAAAGCCGTATTTTTCGATGACATAATCAACCACCTCATCGCGTCTGTCTTGGCAGAAATCTATGTCTATATCGGGCATTGAGACGCGTTCTGGGTTTAAAAAGCGTTCGAAAAGCAGATTATAAGGCAAAGGGTCTATGTTCGTAATCTGTAAAGCGTAAGAAACTAGGCTTCCAGCTGCCGAACCGCGTCCGGGTCCTACGGGTATGCCTTTGGACTTTGCCATAGCAATGAAATCACGCACTATAAGCATATAGCCTGAGAATTTCATTTTTTTGATAGTGTCTATTTCTTGCTCTAATCTTGCTTTGTATTGCTCGTGTTTGCTTTTGTCAATGTATGTAAGCCTGTCATCAAGCCCTTTGCGGCACAAATACTCAAAAACCAAATCATCATTAGCAAAGCTGAATTCCTTGTCCGCTTCGACTAATTCGAGCTTGTATTCTTGGGCGTATTCCCTAGCGAATTTAAAATTTGGCGGGGTAGGGTCGCCGAGTTTAAGCTCTAAATTGCATTTATCAGCGATTTCTTGCGTGTTTTCAAGGGCTTGTGGAATGTCAGCAAAAAGCCTACTCATCTCCTCAGGGCTTTTGACATAAAATTCAAAAACGCTGTGTTTGAGGCGGTTTTCATCGTTGAGTTTTTTGCCCGTGCTGATACACATTAAGACTTCTTGGGCTTTTGCCCTGTCTTTGAAAGTGTAGTGCGTGTCGTTTGTGGCGATAAGTTTAATGTCAAGTTCTTTGGAGAGTTTGATGATTTGCTCGTCAATGAAAAGCTGGTCGTTTATGCCGTGCCTCATAATTTCAAGGTAAAAATCCTCTCCAAAGACTTCTTTATACCATAAAGCCACTTCTTTGGCTATTTCATAGCCCTTTGCACCGAATTTGACATTTTTTTCATTTTGGGTGTTTAAGTGCCAATTCACCTCACCTTGCAAGCAGGCTGAACTGCAAATAAGCCCTTCGCTGTGTGCTTTAAGCAACTTTTTGTTGATACGAGGATAATAATACATACCTTCTATATAGCTTTGAGAGCTTAAATACATTAAATTTTCATATCCTTGTTGATTTTTTGCAAATAAACAAAGGTGAAATCGCTGTTTAGTGCTTTTATCTGCGAGTATTTCGCCATTATGCAAGTAAGCTTCCATACCGATGATGGGCTTTATGCCCTCTGCTTTCATCGTTTTGTAAAAATCAATTGCTCCAAACATATTGCCGTGATCACTCATCGCTACGCTTGTAGCTCCTTGTTTTTTAAGGGTTTGAGCCAATTCTTTAAGCTTATTTGCCCCATCAAGTAGGGAATATTCGGTGTGAAGATGAAGGTGGGTAAATTTACTCATAAAAATCCTTAAATTTTTGCCAAATTATGACGAAAAATGACTGAATTTAAAAGAAAAAAGAGCTGAATTTTGGCTGAATTTATAAAGTATCCAGCAATGAGCTTAAACTTTGGCATTTATAGAGTATTTTTGCTTAAAAAAGCCCAAAAAACTGAAAAAAATTTTGAATTTGTGCTATAATACGCCCTAAAATTCAAAATTTTAAGGGCATAAGTGGAAAAAATAAGACTTAAAAAATCAAAACAGCTCATTAAAGACCCAAATTTACGCATTTTCGCTCAAATTTTTTTGGCTATATTCTTGGGCTTTTTAGCAAGTTTCATCAGCTTATTTTACTTAAACGCTTCATTTAAGGTGTCCGTTTTGCTTGGTATTATCGCCCTTTTGGTTACTTTATGGACGAACAAAGCCTTGCCTATGGGCGTTGTGTCCTTGCTTCCTATAATTTTATTTCCTAGTTTTGGCATTTTAGATACTAAAAGTGCGACTTCAAACTACGCCAATCCCATAGTGTATTTGTTTTTAGGCGGTTTTATGATAGCTGCGGCGACTGAAAAAATAGGGCTTCACAAGCTCATCGCTAAAAGCTTTCTCAAAAGATTTCCTCAAACTCCACAAGGAGCAATCTGTGCGCTTGGCTTTGCCTGTGTGCTGCTTGGTAGTGCTTTATCAAATTCAACCGTAGCACTCTTGCTCTTGCCTGTGGCTATGTCGCTTTCGCAGGATAGCTTTTTGCGGACGCGTTTTTTACTCGCCATTGCCTTTGCAGCAAGTATCAGCGGAATCACCACGCCGATTTCAAGCCCACCAAACCTCATTTATCTGGGCTTTTTAGAAAATATTTCAATGCCTACTATCAGCTTTACGACTTGGATTTTTATGATGCTGCCTTTGACTTTGCTTATGCTTTTTGCGATGATTAAGATTTTATCTCATAATACTCAAAATTATCAGCTGAATTTACAGGAATTTGACGAGGTTAAAATCACTAGCGAACATAAGCGTTTGCTTGTTTTGCTTGGACTTTTGCTCTTTGTGCTGTTTATCAACTCGCCCATTCGTCCGTTTTATGACGGCTTGGGCTTGAATGAAAATGTCATTTTACTTGCCTTTGGTTTGCTTATGTTTGTGCCAAAGATTGGATTTCTCACTTGGAATGATAGCAAATCCATACCTTACGAGCTGATTTTTTTATTTGGGGCGAGTTTTTGCATAGCAATGGCTTTTTCTCAGGCTCAGCTTGGTGGGGCTTTTGAGAAGTTTTTTTCGCTTTTTAAGGATTTGCCTTTCATCGTTTTTGTCTTTATCGCAAGTTGCTGTATTATCGTGGCAACTAGCCTTTTATCCACAACAGCACTCATTGCCATTATCTTGCCTATTATCAATGTCGCTACGGCTGGGTTTTTGGAGGATACGCAAAGAATGCTAACTATGCTCATCATTACAATTTGTGCGAGTTTTTCTTTTATGATACCCATTTCCACGCCTCCAAATGCCATAGTGTTTAATCAAGGCAATATCAAAGTCTGGGATATGATGAAATTTGGCTTCTTGCTTACTCTTGTCGGCGTGGGGCTTATCACTATTTTTTCGGTGTGGTATTGGTGGCTGTTTATTTAGCGGTGCTTGTCTAAAAAGCACAGCACGGCTTTTACTACATAAAGACGATTGACAGCCTCATCAAAAACCTCTTTGCTGTGGGCTTCAAAGACTGCTTCACTCACCTCAAAGCCTCTATATGCGGGTAAGCAGTGCAAAAAAATAGCTTGTGAGTGAGCTACTTGCATAGCTTTTTCATCGATGATAAAGCCCTCAAAGTCTTTTAATCTTTGCTCTTTCTCGCTTTCTTGCCCCATAGATACCCAAGTATCAGTAATCACAACTTGTGCGTCCTTTAAGGCGCGGAATTTATCATTACTAAAATCAAGTTTAGCCCCCGATTTTTGAGCCTTTGTTTTAGTAAATTCTAAAATTTCGCCGTTGATTGAGTAGTTTTGCGGAATGGCTATGCTTAAATTCAGCCCCAAAATCGCTGCGGCTATGAGCCAAGAATTACACATATTATTGCTATCGCCTATGTAGGCTATTTTACCGCTTCTGCCGTATTCTTTAATGGTAAGCAAGTCGCCTAATACTTGCGTTGGGTGATATAAATCGCTCAAACCATTGATAACAGGGCTTTTAGAATAACGAGCAAATTCAAGCAAGGTTTGGTGCGAATTGACACGAAGCATTACAAAATCCACCATTGAGCCTATCACTCTGGCAGTATCCTTAACGGGTTCGCCACGGCTAAGCTGCAAATCATTTGCACTCAAAAACAAAGCCCTACCGCCAAGCTCAGTTATACCAAGCTCAAAAGCCATTCTTGTGCGAGTGGAATTTTTTTCAAAAATCATCGCCAAGCTTTTATCCATAAGCTGTTTTTTAGGCTCTTTTTTAATACGCCCAGCAAAGTCTAAAAGCCCTAAAATTTCATCTTTATCAAAGTCTCTTAAAGTCAAAAAATGTCGCATTTTCTTTCCTTTAAATAATTCTATCTTGGTAAAATTCACAAAATAAAGGACAAAATTTAAAATTATTGATAATTTTTTATCGCCTTTTGCAAAATCTCCACAGCAGCCTTGCTGTCTTTAAAATCTTGCACTTTCACCCATTTATTTGGCTCTAAAATTTTGTAAGTTTCAAAGAAATTTTTAATTTTTGCCAAGGTTGCTTTTGGCACATCATCAAGGCTTTGAATGCTTTCAAATCTCGCATCTACCTTACTTGTAGGCACGGCTAAAAGCTTTTCATCCATTCCGCTTTCATCTTCCATTATCAGCACACCGATTAAACGGCAAGGAATCACCGCACCAGCTTGGATAGCATACTCATTAAGCACGAGTATATCGACAGGGTCACCATCATCAGCCAAAGTATTGGCGATAAAACCATAATTTGCTGGGTAATACATAGCCGAAGCCATTACTCTATCGACAAATACAGCTCCGCTTTCTTTATCAAGCTCGTATTTTACGCTTGAACCATAAGGTATTTCTATTATAGCATTGATTTTATCAGGTATGCTACCAACTTTTATCTTTGTAATATCCATTTTCTCTCCTTTTAAAATTTACAAACGATTAAATCCGTGATTTCACGGACGATTTCTTGTATGCTTTTTTCACCACTCACTGCAAAATAGAGCTTTTTGTCCTTGTAAAAGCTGCGAATTTCGTTAAGTGGCTCGTTAAAGACTTTCATTCTATTGTAAAACACCTGCTCGTTATCATCAGCACCTCTTGCACGCCCTAAAACTCTTTCTTTGGCGGTTTGTTCGCTCACTTGCACTTCGATGACGGCTTCAAGGCTTATATCAGCACTACCTTGCAAAACCCTGTCAAATTCAAGCATTTGCTCCACACTTCGTGGGTAGCCGTCAATGATGACATTTTGCGTTGGGGCTTTTTTGAGTGCCGAAACTATGGTATTTACGACAACGCTTAAAGGCACGAGATTGCCTTTTGAGATAAAGCTGTCGATTTCTTTTCCCAACTGGCTGCCACTTGCAACCTCCTCACGCAACAAATCCCCCGTAGAATAGTGCGTTATACGACTATCATTTTTAGCGATAATACTCGCATCAGTTGTTTTGCCACTTCCGGGCGCACCGATAATCAAAAATAATTTTGTCATTTTAACTCCCTTAATTTTATGCCAAGCTCTCGTAATTGCTCGTTGCCTACTGAGGCTGGGGCTTGTGTCATTAGGCACTGTGCTCTTTGCGTTTTTGGAAAGGCGATGACTTCTCTAATGCTTGAAGCCTTACTCACAAGCATTATAAGCCTGTCAAGCCCTATGGCTATACCAGCGTGTGGAGGCGCACCATAGCTTAAAGCATCGAGCAAGAAGCCAAATTTAGCCCTTTGTTCGCTCTCATCTATATTTAAAAGCTTAAATACCTTTTCTTGTATCTCTTTTTTGTGAATTCTCACGCTCCCACCGCCCAATTCTACACCATTTAAGACGACATCATAGGCTATGGAGCTTATATTTTCTAAATTTGGCTCGTCTATATTTTTTGGCATAGTGAAAGGGTGGTGCATAGCTGAAAAACTGCCATCATCGTTTTCCTCAAACATAGGAAAATCCACAACCCACAAAAATTCCAAAGCATTTTCGTCAATGATATTAAGCGTTTGAGCGAGAAAAATTCTAAATCGTCCCATATAATCAAGCACAATCTTTTTCACCCCCGCACCAAAAAACACCACATCGCCCACTTCAAGCCCACATCTTTTAGTAAGCTCGTTCAAATCCTCTTCATTAAAGAATTTGCAAAGCGGACCCTTTAATCCATCCTCTTTGACTTGGATAAAGGCAAGTCCTTGTGCGCCGAATTTTCGCACAAATTCCTCAAAACCTTGCATTTGGCGTTTGGAAAAAATCGTATCACCCTTTGGCACACGCAGGGCTTTTATGCGATTTTTTTTGCTGTCCTTGGCGATATTAGCGAAAATTTCATTGTTTGAACGAGCAAAAATGTCAATCACATCGACAAATTTTAAATCAAATCTCAAATCAGGCTTGTCTGTGCCGTAATTTTCCAAAGCTTCATTATAAGGCATTCGCCTAAAAGGCGTTTGTATGTCCTTGCCACAGGCTTTGAAAATGTCTTTTAAAAAGCACTCGGCGACTTTGATAACATCATCTTGTCCGCAAAAGCTCATTTCAACATCAATTTGAGTAAATTCTGGCTGTCTATCTGCCCTTAAATCCTCATCTCTAAAACATTTAGCGATTTGAAAATACCTGTCAAAACCCGCACACATTAAAAGTTGCTTGAAAAGTTGCGGACTTTGGGGCAAGGCGTAAAATTCACCTTGATGAACGCGTGAAGGCACGAGATAATCCCTCGCTCCCTCAGGTGTGGCTTTCGTTAAAATCGGCGTTTCCACCTCTAAAAAGCCCATTTTAGCGAGTGAATTTCGTGCGGCTATACAAGCCTTTGAACGCAGGGCGAAATTTTCGTAGAGTTTTAAACTTCGCAAGTCGATGAAGCGGTATTTTAGGCGAAGTTCCTCATTAACGCTTTCATCGCCTATCTCAAATGGTGGGGTTGGGCTTTCATTTTCTATGATGAGTTCATCGACTACAACTTCAATTTCTCCCGTTTTAAGCTTTGGATTGACTAGCCCTTCGCCCCTTGCACGAATTTTTCCACGAGCGATAAGCACAAATTCATTTCTTACTGATGAGGCTATTTCGTGGGCTTTTTGGCTATCCTTTGGGTCGCAAACAAGCTGTATCAGCCCAGTTCTATCACGCAAGTCGATGAAAATCACGCCCCCGTGGTCGCGGTAGCTGTTCGCCCACCCGCAAAGGCTCACCACTTCGCCGATATTTTGGCGACTTAAATCTGTATTGTAATGGCTACGCAAAATTTTTCCTTAAAAAATAAATGATTTTGAAATTATAGTATTTTTTAGCTTTACCTTTTGTAAATTTATTCAAAAATGTTTTCAATGTTTTACTTTAAGTTAATCTTAAATTCGCTATAATGTCGCTTTTGGAGCAAGTTTTATGAAAGACTTTATTTTTATCAAAAATGATTTTTTAATCCCACTACCCGATAAAATCAGCATTTGCGACAAAGATGAAAAAGCACTCATCAGTAACGAAAAAGGCTCAAACGCTCAAATTTACGCCCCAGAAATCAATTTTTATCTCAAAAATTCACAAGATGATTATCTTAACAAAGCTAAAAACACGCTTTTGCTGTATGAGGTTCGAGCAAGTGTTTATGATTTGGGGCTTGACTTGGAGTATGAAAAGCAAGTTGGCGTTAATATAATCATTGCTAGTAAAGAAAATAAGGACATTTTAAGCGAATATTTAAGGCAGAGTGGCTTTAAGGTTTTGCAAATTAACGAGGCTTTGGGCGTGTATGGAAGTGTCGGTGAATTAAGCGTTATTAGCAAAAATGAGGGCGAGGAACTTGAAGTGGAGTGTGATTTGTTTTTATATGATGAGCCAAATGAAAGCTTTACAAGGCAAAGTGGCTGTTATGATTTAAGAGAATTTAAAGATAAAGAGCATTTGCTTGAATTTTTACAAAGCAAAAGCCCTGTGTATAGGTATAAAAATCTTATTAGTTATGATAGTAGCATTTGTCAATACGCCAAAAGGCGTGAGGAGTGCTGTGGTAAGTGTGCTTTGATTTGTCCTACAACGGCTATCATTAAGCTTGATGAGACGAAAGAGCTTGATTTTTCTATGCCTGATTGCATAGGCTGTGGGGATTGTGTGAGTATTTGTCCTAGCGGAAGCCTTGAATTTACGCCACTTCCAAAGGCAAGTTTTTATGCACTTTTGGATTTTTATGAGGGCAAAAAAATTCTCCTTATTGATGAGGATTTTGCCCTAGAAATGCTTGATATTAGGCTTAATGAGGGGGTTTTGCCCTTAATGCTTA
The DNA here is from genome assembly GCA_964607975.1 of uncultured Campylobacter sp. Classification (GTDB taxonomy): domain Bacteria; phylum Campylobacterota; class Campylobacteria; order Campylobacterales; family Campylobacteraceae; genus Campylobacter_D. The sequence continues at coordinate 43,719 of CAZSMF010000004.1, forward strand.
AAAGCTCACAGCTTAACGAAACCCAGCTTCTTGCTCTTTTACAAAGCAGTGGAGCAAGTTTAATCCTTTGTTCTACGCATTTTTCAAAGGGCAATGAGGAAGCCTGTGAGCTTTTAAACACTATTTTTGAGAGAAAATTCGGCAAAAAGGCTATATTTAAAGCTTTTGACAAGCAAAGTTTGCAAGAAGCCCTTGATAATTGTGAATTTATAGAGAACTTACGCTTCAAACTCCCGCAAAGTCCTATGCTTAAAAGGGAGGAATTTGCCAAAAGACTTTTAAATTTAATCAATGAGAATGATTTGGGCGTGGTTGAAAGTGGCGAATGGCTTCGTTACGGACAAATAAGCGTTAATGCAAACACTTGCACCCTGTGTTTAGCCTGTGTTGGTGCTTGTAATGTCGGTGCTTTGGTAGCTGATAGCAAGGAAAATGCCCTTAAATTCAATCCCAGTTTATGCACGACTTGTGGATATTGCGTAGTAAGCTGTGCTGAAAAGGATACGATGAGTATGCAGCGAAGCGGTTTAGAGCTTAAACAAAGCTTTTTTCACTTCCACACCCTAGCCAAAGATGAGCTTTTTGCCTGTGTGGAGTGTGGCAAGGCATTTGCGACAACAAAAGCGGTGCAAAAGGTGGCAAATTTGATGAAAGAACAATTTGCTAGTAATGAAAAGAAGCTCAAAACGCTTTATTGCTGTGCTGAATGCAAGGCAAAATTGATGATATTTTAATCACATAAAATTCGGCGTATCATTTGAAAAGAGGATTAAATCCCCGTTTTTTGTCTGCGAAGCAAGTGTTTGCACTAGGGCATTTTTGTCTTTAAGAACGATTTTAGCAAGGCTTATGTTTTGGCTTAAAATTTTAGAATTCAACTCGCCAACGATGATGACTAAGTCAAAACACTCATTGATTATCTCGCAAAGGGCTTCGTTTTGCTCTTTGCTCACCTCGACTATGCCCGGAGTTACTAAAACTCGGCGTCCTTTGTAGCTTTTACACAAAAGATAACTTTCGCTCATTCCCTTAAAATTGCCATTAAAGCCGTCATCAATGATGAATTTAGGCTCTTTGGAGATGATTTGCAAACGATGCTCAACGGCTTTTACGCCACTTACAGCCTTTTGTAAGTCTTTAACGCCTAAAAAATCAGCACAAGCTATACAAGCGGCTAAATTTTGAGCGTTAAAACTGCCTAGCAGCTGTGCTTTAAACTCTTTATCATCAAGCGTAAAGCTTAAATTTTCAAGCGTAGAATGAATATTTTTTAAAGCCCTGTCGTAAATATAGTTAATTTCGCTGTTTTCTTGCAAAGTCGTGCTGTGTAGAAAGGCTTTTTGAAGTCTCGCACTTTGCAAGGCTTCAAGTTTGGTTGAGCGGATATTTTCAACGCTTTTAAAATACTCTAAATGTGCCTGTCCTATTTCGCCGATAATGCAAATTTGGGGATTTAAAAGCTTTGTTATGGCTAAAATGTCGCCCTTTTGACGCGCTCCGGCTTCGGCAATGTAAATTTGAGTGCTTTGAGTTAAATTTTGGTTAATGTCTGCGACTATGCCAAGTAGGGTATTTACGCTTCGTGGGCTGTTATAAACGCTGAAATTTTGGGCTAAAATTTGGGCTAAAAAGTTTTTAATGCTTGTTTTTCCAAAACTTGCCGTGATGAGAATGATTTTTAAATCCTGCATTTTAGCAAGTTTGCGTTTAGCGAGTTTAATGAATTTAGCATTCTGCCAAAGTTCAAAGATTTTAAGGGCGATGAGAGCGAAGATGAGGGCTGAAATATTGCTTCTAAAAGGCAAAAATAAGGCTAAAATTGCAAAAAACAAGGCGAAAAAGCCCAAAATTACAAAAAACACCCTTACTTTTAGCGTGAAAACAAGCTTTTTATCAAGCTTTTTATGCCACAGCCACAAAAAAGGCAGCTGAAAAATGAGGGCGTAAATGAGGTAAAATTGGGGCAGAAAAATATACACAAACCACGGCACAAAGATGAAAAAAATGTGCCAAGAAAGCCTTGTGAAGTGAAAAGCCACACGATAAAGCTTGTAAGAATACCACTGCAAAGCACTTATAAGATAAAAAGCAAGGGTAAAATTCAGTATCAAGGTGCTTAAAAACTCATTGAGCGTAGTTAAATTTAGCATTTTTGGGCTTTCAAAACTTCTTTTGCAATGAATGAAGCATTTTCTAAAAAGAAAAAATGCTCACCTTGCAGGGGGTAAAATTGACTATTTTTAATCAAAGCGTGTATTGTTTCTCCGCTTTTTAATGGGGTAGCTCTATCATCAATGCCCCAAAAAATTAGCGTTTTGCACTCCACTTTGCTAAAAATTTCCCTAAAATCCTCATCAACGACATTTTTAAAGGTTTCATACATTGTTTGATTCATACCCTTGACATCTTTACTCGCAAAAAAAGAGCGAATTTTAGCTAGTTTGAGCCATTTAAAAGCTTTAAAAATAGTGATTTTAGCACGGACTTTAAGGCTTTTTTTCCACACTATACCTGCTGATGAGAGCAAAACAAGGGATTTGAGTTTGAAATTTTGACTTAAAAGTGCGGCGATTTTGCCTCCAAATGAGTGTGCGATGATGATTTGAGGCTTGATTTGCTTTTGTTTTAAAAACTCATTTACAATTTGAGCGTATTCAAAGCTGTTTAAAGGCTTACAAATGCTTGATTTTCCAAAACCGCACAAATCAACATAAAGGTGGCAAAAGCCCTTAAATTCACCCCCAAAGGCTTTTTTCATCAGCTCCTTATTTGCCCCCCAGCCGTGCAAAATGAGTAAAAAATCACTTGAATTTTGGTTTAAAAGCTCGTAATTTAGGGCGTAGTTTAAAGCATTTACTTCTACATTTGCCACTGCCATTTTATGCCTTTTGATTGTTGTAAATGTTTTCAAGAAGCTCCACAGCCCCGATAAGCCGTTCGTATTCTTTTAAATTCAGCATTATGGCTTGAATTTTGTTGTTTTTTAAGATGACTATTTTTTGATTTTGCTCCACTCTATCAAGCATAGTGCTGAAATTTCGCACCACTTCTGTGGCGGTAAAAATTTCATCTTGGGTAAAACTTGCCATTGATTTTGTCCTTTTTATGAAAACACTTTTAACGAAAATATAGTATAAAAAAAACGCTTATAAATACATTAAAACACATTTTTAAGTATCCCGTCCGCAAGGATACTTTTAAAAAATTTTGGGCGTTTAAGCTTAAACTAAGCGGACTAGGATATAATTTCCGTATTTAGAAAAATATTTTAGTTCTCATCTACGCTTTTAGGGTGTAGATGAGGATTATTAAAAGTGCGATTAAAATTAACACTTCTTTCATCTTAACTCCTTTCAACTTTAAAAGTATCCAGCAGTTAGCTTAAACTTTGGCATTATAGAGTATTTTTGCTTAAAATTGACTTTTGCTTTTTGCTTTTATTCATATCTTGTCATACCGACAAGTTAAATGTCATACTGACAAGGTTAGTGTCATATTGAGCGTTAGCGAAGTATCTCATAATCTTTCCTTTTAGATTCTTCGGCTTGACAAGTCAAGCCTCAGAATGACAAGATATGGTGTCATTCTACTCCCCCTGTCTTCTGTCCCTCCTGTCATTATGACACCACCTTGTCATTCTGTCCCTCTCTTGTCATTCTGAGCGAAGCGAAGAATCT
>CAZSMF010000005.1:0-45959 GCA_964607975.1 uncultured Campylobacter sp.
CCACGATTTTATATTTTCTGGACTTGCAAGGCTAAGTTGAAAGGCTTCAAAGTCTCTTGGTCTGTTTTCTTCTTTGATTTCGATTACTTTAAATTTACTCATCGTTCTTATCCTCATCAAAAATCTCTACATCAAGGGCGAGAGATTTTAATTCATTTGTCAAAACAAAAAATGTCTCCGGTATGCCCGTGCTTGGCACATTTTCGCCCTTAGTCAAGGCTTTATAGGCACTAAATCTGCCCTCGACATCGTCTGATTTAATCGTCAGCATTTCACGCAAGGTATGTGCTGCACCATAGGCTTCAAGTGCCCAAACTTCCATTTCCCCAAATCTTTGCCCTCCAAAGAGTGCTTTACCGCCCACAGGCTGCTGGGTTACAAGGCTGTAAGGTCCTGTGCTTCGTGCGTGGACTTTTTCATCAACAAGGTGGTGTAGTTTAAGCATATACATACACCCCACATGCACTCTTTCAGCCATTTTTTCGCCTGTTTGTCCGTCATAAAGCTCGCTTTTGCCGTCCATTGCTACCTTTGCCATTTCAAAGAGTTTGCTAAATTCCTCTATGGTTGTGCCTTCAAAGACAGGAGTAGCAAATTTCACTCCCTTGCTCCAATCTCTTGCGTAATTGATAAGTAATTCATCATCAAGGCTTTCGATGAATTGGCGTTCCTTTGCAAGTCTTTCAATGGAGCAAATTTCAAGCATCTTGCTTCTTAAATCCCTGACAAAGTTTTTTTGCTTTTTATCAAAAATTTGCTGAATTTGAGAGCCTAATTGCAAACCCACTATGCCTAAATGGCTTTCTAAAATTTGCCCTATATTCATACGACTTGGCACGCCGAGTGGATTAAGCACTATGTCTATGCTTCTGCCATTTGGTAAATAAGGCATATCCATTTCTAGGACTATATTTGAGACTATGCCCTTATTGCCGTGTCGTCCAGCCATTTTATCGCCCACTTTGAGTTTGCGTTTTGCAGCGATATACACCTTAACAAGCTTTACCACTCCACTTGGCAAAATATCATCTTTTTCCAAAATTTCAAGCTTTTCATCGTGTTCGGCTTTGAGCTTTTTCTTTTCGTTTTGGAAGTGATTTTTCAAATTTTCATACTCTTTTTGCACGGCTTTTGAATAGGCTTTAATAAGGGTATTTAAAGCGAAACGATTGACTTTTTCAAGCTCTTTAATATCAACCTTTGCTCCCTTTTTATAAGTCTTTGAGCCGACTTTTTGCTCGGCACTTAAAGGAGATTTTGCCAAAAGTGCATACACCCTTAAAATCTCCTCTTTATCCATCATCACAAGCCTGTCGTGGTGTTCTTTTTCAAGGTTGAGCTTTTCTTCATTATACGCTTTGATTGTCCTAGCGTCCTTTTCATAGCCTTTTTTGGTGAAAATTTTCACATCAACTACCACGCCTTCAAGTGAAGCTGTGGCGTATAGGGATTTATTGACAACGTGTCCTGCTTTTTCGCCAAAAATCGCTCTTAAAAGCCTTTCTTCTGGCGTTGGCTTAACCTCACCCTTTGGCGAAACCTTGCCTACAAGTATCATACCCGGCTTAATGTGAGTGCCTATTTTAGCAATACCGCTATCATCTAAATGAGCCACATCTTCTTCTTTGACATTAGGAATGTCTTTTGTAATCTCCTCAATGCCATCTTTAAGCTCTCTTGCTTCTATTTCTTTTTCATAAATATGCACGCTGGTAAAGGTGTCTTCTCGTATCATTCTTTCACTAACGACTATGGCGTCCTCGTAATTGTAGCCATTCCACGGCATAAAAGCAATCAACACATTTTTACCTATGGCAAGTTCGCCCTTATCCATACTCGCTCCATCAGCGATAATCTGCCCCTCTTTGACTATGTCGCCTTTTTTGACTATGGGGTGCTGATTATAAGCGGTGTTTTGGTTTGTCCTTAAATTCTTTTCCATTGAATAATGGTCTATAAAAGGTCCATTCTTATCCTCGCCCAAAATAAATATGCTTTTATTATCAAGCTTTTCTACAACGCCCGGTCTTTTCGCCTTTATCGCCATCCAAGCATCTCTTGCTATCGTTTTTTCCATACCCGTGCCAACGATAGGTGCATCGCAAGTAAGTAATGGAACGGCTTGGCGTTGCATATTTGAGCCCATTAAAGCACGGTTAGCATCATCGTGTTCTAAAAATGGTATGAGCGAAGCAGTAACGCCCACTATCATACCCGAGCAAAGGTCGATGAGGTTGATTTCCTCTCTTTTAGCGAGTATGGTTTCGCCGTCCTGCCTTGCTTCTATGAATTCATCAGCTATCATACCCTTAGAATCAATCCTCGTTGAAGCTGGTGCGATGACAAGCCCTTCTTCTTGCGTAGCGGTAAGATAGAGGGTTTCATTACTTACCTTACCTGCGACAACCTTTTTATAAGGAGCTTCCACAAAGCCAAGCTCATTGACTTTGGCATAAGTAGCTAGGGTGTTGATAAGCCCGATATTCTGCCCTTCTGGCGTTTCCACAGGGCAAATTCGCCCATAATGCGTAGTATGCACATCACGCACCTCAAAACCAGCCCTTTCTTTGACTATACCGCCCTCGCCAAGTGCTGACAAACGCCTTTTATGCGTTACCTCACTAAGAGGGTTAGTTTGGTCCATAAACTGCGAAAGCTGTCCGCCCGTAAAAAATTCAAGAATAGTCGTGGTTATGGTTTTTGGATTGATTAAATCATAAGGCATAACCTTGTCTAAATCTATGCTTAAAGCCGTGAATTTATCGCGAATGGCTTTTTGCATTTTGGCAAGTCCTAAATGAAGCTCATTTGCTAAAAGTTCGCCTATGGAGCGGATACGGCGATTACCCAAATGGTCTCTATCGTCTATCCTGCCTTTGCCGTTTTTTACCTTGATGAGATATTTAGCCGTTTTAATGATGTCCTCATTGCTTAAAACGGTGAGATATTCAGGCACTTCAAGGGCTAGTTTGTGATTCATTTTCATACGCCCTACTTTGGTTAAATCGTATCTTTCAGGGTTGAAAAACAAATCATTCACATAAGCCTTTGCCGCTTCTTTCACCACAGGTTCGCCCGGACGCATTACCTTGTAAATTCTAATCGCAGCCAAGTCGTTTTCATCGTCTAAATTTTCACTCTGCCTTAAAGCTTTAAGCGTTTCATTGTCCTGTAAAAAGGAGTTGATAATCGCCGCATCAACCTCAACAGCCAAGTCATTAGCTATGTCAAAGCTCTTAAAGCCCTCTTTTATCTTTGCTAGTTTATTTTCATCAAGCAAGGTAAGAGAATCAAAAAGCACTTCGCCGTTTTTATCAGCAATTGGATTAGCCAAATAGCGATTGGCTAGAATTTCAAGTGGGTATTCTATCCATTTCAAGCCCTCTTTTACAAGCTGTTCGGCTTTCTTTTTGCTCAATCTCTTACCCGCTTGTAAAATCACCTCGCCCTTTTCGTCCTTAACATCGTATTCTATCCTATCCATAAAATCGTTCGGGTCAAATTCGATGAAAAATTTGTCCTTTTTAATGTGTATGGTTTTGATAGGATAAAAAAGCTTGATAATATCTTGCTTTTTGTAGCCCAATGCCCTAAAAAGCATAGTTATAGGCACTTTTCTACGCTTGTTTATTCGCACATAAAGCACATCTTTGGTGTCGTATTCAAAATACAGCCAAGAGCCTCTATCAGGGATAATTTGAGCCGTGTAGATAAGCTTATTTGCCGAAGTGGTGCTTTCTTCTTCTTTGAAAATCACGCCCGGACTTCTATGCAGCTGATTTACAACTACCCTTTCAACGCCGTTAATGATGAATGAAATTCTATCCGTCATCAAAGGAATTTCGCGGATAAAAATATCTTGTTCTTTAATGTCTTTAATGCCTATTTTTTCGCCTGTTTTTTCGTCTTTTTCGTGTAAGGTGAGGCGAATTTTCATCTTTAAATTCACTGCATAAGTTAGCCCACGCTCCATACATTCACGCACTGTGTATTTGGGTTTGCCAATTTCTGAGCTAACATACTCTAAACTCAAACGATTTTGCGAATCGTGTATAGGAAAAATGGACTTAAACACCTTTTCTATGCCACTTTCATTACTGCTATCAGTATTTAAAAAATAATCAAAACTCTTTTTTTGAAGTTGTAAGAGATTTGGAATTTCAATTTGATTGGAAAGATTTGAGAAATCAACCCTTAAACGATTTCTTAAAATTTGCTCATTTTGCATTGTGTTATACCTCTTTGGTAAATTTCAAAGAAAAAAGCCTAAATTTAGGCTTAAATTTGAGGTTTAGGAAGCCAAAGCTTCCCAAACACTTATTTTAACTCGCACTTAGCCCCAGCTTCTTCGAGTTGTTTTTTAGCCGCCTCAGCATCAGCTTTGGCAACGCCTTCTTTAAGCACTGATGGAGTTTGCTCAACCGCATCTTTTGCTTCTTTAAGTCCAAGTCCAGTAATGGCACGGACAACCTTAATCACCTCAATTTTCTTCGCACCGCTTTCAAGTAAAACGATGTTAAATTCAGTCTTTTCTTCACTAGCTGCACCGCCACCGCCGCCGCCACCAGCTGCACCACCAGCAACCACAACAGGAGCTGCTGAAACACCGAATTTTTCTTCAAATTCCTTGACAAGTTCTGAAAGTTCAAGAACGCTCAAATTTGAAATGTAGTCTAAAACATCTTGTTTAGATATTGCCATAATTTATCCTTCTGATTCTTTTTTTGCTTTTAAAGCATTAAGTCCGATGACAAAATTTTGTATCGGAGCATTGAAAACTTGCAAAAGCATAGCAAGCAACTCATTACGAGACGGCATTTTAGCAAGGGCTTTAACCTTAGCAATTTCGCTCACTTCGCCATCAACAAAGGCGAGTTTAATGTTAAAAAGCTCGTTATCGTCTTCAAATTTAGACGCGACTTTACAAACATTAAGCTGGTCCTCGCCCCAAAGATAAATATTTGTATCTTTGAGTTCAAGTCCGTCTTTACCAGCATTTTTAAGGGCGATAGCCGCTAGGGTGTTTTTGACAATTTGCACTTTAACATCATTTTGTCTAGCGTTTTCTCTTAACTCTTCAAGCTTTTTGGTGCTAAGCCCTTTGTAATTACAAATCACTATCGCTTCACTTGCTTTAAAACCTTCTTCAAGCGTGGAAATGATTTGTGTTTTTTCGCTTCTAGTCATACTTCTCCTTTCCGACTAGCGATTTCAAGCGGAGCGTGTCAAACACGATTAAGCCGTAGCCTCACGCTATCTCTAATCTAAAATAAAATATAAAAAAACCACCATTTTCTTAAATTTTATTTCAGCAAAGAGTTGAAAAATTCAACTCTTATTTTAAATCAAGCAATTCTTGCGTCTCCAAATTCACAGAAGGACTCATAGTCAAAGACAAAGCGGCGTTTTTAATGTATCGCCCCTTTGCTGTGGCTGGTTTGTGCTTGTTTATGGCTTTGATGAAGGTGCTGATATTTTCACCAAGTTGTTCTTTTGAAAAGCTCACCTTGCCAAGTCCAGCGTGGATATTGCCTTGTTTATCAACGCGGAAATTCACCTGTCCACTTTTAGCATTATTAACCGCTTGGGCTATGTCCATAGTTACTGTGCCTGTTTTTGGATTTGGCATTAAGCCCTTTGGTCCTAAAATTCGCCCTACTTTGCCTACAAGCCCCATTAAATTTGGTGTGGCGATTAAGACATCAAAATTCATATTGCCTTTTTGAATGTCCTCGACTAAATCATCACTTCCTACTATATCCGCACCCGCTTTTTTAGCCTCATCAGCCTTGTCATCTTTGGCGATAACAGCCACACGCACCTTTTTACCTGTCCCAGCAGGTAAAACAACAGAGCCACGCACCATTTGGTCGGCGTGTCTTGGGTCGACATTGAGCTTTAAAGCGATTTCAACGGTTTCATCAAATTTAGCCGAAGCTAGATTTTTCACCGTGTCAATGGCTTCTTGCAAAGCGTATTGCTTATTGCTGTCTATCTTTTGTGATAGTTCTTTTAATCTTTTTGTTATTTTAGACATTGTTTTCTCCACACTAATCAACGATTTCAACGCCCATAGAACGAGCCGAACCAGCAATGATTTTCGCCGCTTGTTCTTTGTCTTTGGTGTTCAAATCCGCAATTTTTTTATCCACTATTTCTAAAACTTGCTTTTTAGTCAGTTTGCCGACTTTGTTTTTGAGTGGATTATCTGTGCCTTTGGTGATACCTGCTGCTTTTTTGATTAAATCAGTCGCAGGAGGCTGCTTTGTGATGAAAGTAAAACTCTTATCCGCATAAACGGTAATCACAACAGGAATGTTAAAACCCGCCATATCTTTTGTTCTTTCATTAAAAGCCTTGCAAAATTCCATTATATTGACACCTTGTTGTCCCAAAGCTGGACCCACAGGCGGAGATGGATTTGCCTTTGCCGCAGCAATGTGTAATTTTATCTCGCCAACAACTTTTTTAGCCATAAATTTCTCCTTGTTAAACTATTTTTTCTACCTGAGAATACAAAATTTCAACAGGAGTTGAACGCCCAAAAATAGAAACATTCAACCTCAATAACCCGCGAACCATATCGTATTCTTCAACCATACCCGTAAAATTCGCAAAAGGACCTTCGACTATGCGGACATTTTCGCCCTCTTCAAAAGATATTTTCGGTTTTGGAGCGGCTCTGTTTTGAGCCTTTTCTAAAATCAAATCAATATCCTTTTCACTCAAAGGTGTAGGCTTTTTGCTCTCGCCGATGAAACGCCCAACCTTTGGCAAAGACTGAATTCTATGCCACAATGCCGTATCCAAATCAAGATTGGCAAAAACATAGCCTGAATACAAGCATCTTTGGCTTATTTTTTCTTTGCCGCCTTTAAATTCAATCACATCTTCGGTTGGCACGACTATTTCTTTAAGCTGTTCGCCCACACCATTATCTTTGACTAAATTTTCTATCGCTCTTTTGACTGCCATTTCACTACCGACATAGGTTTGAATGGCATACCATCTATGTTTGTCCATTTTTATCCCACTATCAAAGATATGCCCGATGACATAATCCAATCAATCAAAGCCAAAAACAAAGTAACCACAGTAACCACGATAAACACCGTGATATAAGCATTTCGCACCTGCTCTTTCAAAGGAAAGATAACCTTACCAAGCTCGGCTTTTGACATTCTAAAATAAGTTATCAAAGTTCTCATATTATCCTCAATACCTCAAATTTGGCAGGGCAAGAGGGATTCGAACCCCCAACCATCGGATTTGGAATCCGGCGCTCTACCATTAGAGCTATTGCCCTTTAACTTTTTAATTTAACCTCTTTGTGAAGGGTGTGTTTTTTTAGCCTTGGGCAATACTTTTTCAACTCTAATTTTTCAGTCGTATTCTTGCTGTTTTTGTAAGTGCTATAATTTATATCACCACTTTCTTCACATTTCAAGCCTATTTTTACTCTCATCTTTTATCCTTAAATATATGCCAAGAATTTATCTTGGCATACACGATTATTTAATGATTTTAGAAACAACACCTGAACCAACGGTATGTCCGCCTTCACGAATCGCAAAGCGAGTGCCATCTTCAAGTGCCACAGGAGCAATAAGCGAAACAGTAATACGCACATTTTCGCCCGGCATAACCATTTCAGTTCCCTCAGCAAGTTTGATTGAACCTGTTACATCGGTAGTTCGCACATAAAATTGTGGGCGATAATTGTTGAAAAATGGTGTATGGCGTCCGCCTTCGTCTTTGTTGAGGATATATACCTCAGCTTCAAATTCAGTGTGTGGGGTGATTGATTTAGGTTTAGCAAGCACCATACCGCGTAAAACTTCTTCTTTTTTTGTTCCACGCAAAAGCACACCGACATTATCACCAGCTTCACCTTGGTCCATTTCTTTTCTAAACATTTCAACGCCTGTAACTGTCGTTGTTTGAGTATCTTTGATACCAACGATTTCGATAGTATCGCCTACTTTAACAACGCCTTTTTCGATTCTTCCTGTTACAACGGTGCCGCGTCCAGAGATAGAAAAGACATCTTCAATAGGCATTAAGAAGTCTTTGTCTGTATCGCGTTTTGGTGTTGGGATATAGCTATCCACAGCGTCCATTAACGCCATAATTTTTGCAGACCATTCGCCATCTTGTCCGGCTTTGGCTTCTTCTAATGCTTTAAGTGCTGAACCGCTGATGATAGGTGTATCATCGCCCGGGAAATCATAAGAGCTTAAAAGCTCACGAATTTCCATCTCAACAAGCTCTAAAAGCTCTGCATCATCGACCATATCAGCCTTATTCATAAAGACAACGATATAAGGCACGCCAACTTGACGAGAAAGCAAGATATGCTCTCTGGTTTGTGGCATAGGACCATCAGCTGCTGAAACGACAAGAATCGCTCCGTCCATTTGTGCTGCACCTGTAATCATATTTTTGACATAGTCAGCGTGTCCGGGGCAATCTACGTGTGCGTAGTGCCTTTTTTCAGTCTCATACTCAATGTGAGAAGTAGCGATAGTAATACCGCGTTCTTTTTCCTCAGGGGCGTTGTCTATGTTGTCATAGTCTTTAAGCTCCGCCAAACCCTTTCTTGAAAGCACAGCTGAAATCGCTGCTGTCAAGGTTGTTTTACCGTGGTCGACATGACCTATGGTTCCTATATTCACGTGTGGCTTATTGCGTGAAAATTTTTCTTTTGCCATTTTACATTCCTCCGTATAAAATTTGCATACAGCATAAACAATCCAAAATCTTATAATTTTTGCAATCAAATGGAGCTCATAGCGGGACTTGAACCCGCGACCTCTCCCTTACCAAGGGAGTGCTCTACCTCTGAGCCATACGAGCGCTCAGAAAAATCATAAAGATTTGGACAACACAAAAACGACTGAATTTCAAAGATAGACTGCGTAACAGCTCCCAGTTTATCCTTTACATTCACAAATGGAGCGGGAAACGGGGCTCGAACCCGCGACCCTCAGCTTGGAAGGCTGATGCTCTAGCCAACTGAGCTACTCCCGCAATGGTGGTGAGTCGTGGATTCGAACCACGGAAGGCGAAAGCCAGCAGATTTACAGTCTGCCCTCGTTGGCCACTTGAGTAACTCACCCAGCACCATCAACTATATCTGGTCAAACACTGATTAAAAACAATGGAGCTGGTTAAGAGACTTGAACTCCCGACCTACTGCTTACAAGGCAGTTGCTCTACCAACTGAGCTAAACCAGCAAGCCAAAATAAAAACTGCGATTATAACAAAACGCAATAAATTTGTCAAGGCTATAAAGGTGAATTTTGATTAAATTTTTCAAAAAAATTCAAGACTTGTTAAAAAGAATGAGAAATTTTTGAATTTAAGCTCAAATTTATTGACTTATTGTGGGGGGGGGGCATTTAACATTTAAACTTTAAATTTTTTAAAAAACAAAATTTAAAGCGTAGTAATTTTAAGGACTAAACAATAAAAAACAAAGCCTAAATTTCACCTTTTGGCGAAACATTTTTTACAAAAATCCCTTATAAGCATACCTTGCCAACATACTTGCATTGCCAAAAGCTCCACCTTGATGAATGTAAAGTAAAGAGTGTTTAAACAAGTGCCTATTTTCCAGCATAGTGATTAAGCCAACGCTGTCATATAACAGGCTAAATTCAATGCCGCACTCATTCAAAGCCCTTTGATAAATGCTTAAAAGCTCTTTGTAGGGTTTGGCAAAGTGAAATTTGCGGGGCGTTTTTAAGATATTAAGCTTTGAAAGCTTGAAATTTGGCTCTACTTCTCGCATTTGCTTTTTCAAATACTCCTCATCACCCACACAAGCACAGGTAAAAACACGGAATTTGCTAAATTTCGCTAAATACAAAGCACTCACGCCCGTTCCAGCGGGTAAAAAAATGTCAAATTTAAAGTTCAATGCCCTGCTTTGCTTTTCTATCTCATAAGCAAGGACTTCAAAGCCTAGTGCTGCGGCTTTATTGGCTATACCCTCCTCGATGAAAATGTCATCTTCAAGAACAAGGTGCAAAGCCTTTTCTTTGCGAGTGGGAAAATCCACATTCTCTACGATTTCAACGCCATTTTGCAAGGCAAAGGCGTAGTTGCCGCAGGGATTGTTTTTAAGAAAAGATGCGATTTTTTCGCACACAAAAACAAGCTGAAAGCCTTTTTGTTTGGCAAATACGCTCAAAGCAGCAAGGGCGTTACTTTGGGCTGAGCCGTAGCTGATTATCCTTGAATTTGGCTTGAAATGATGAGCGTTTTGAATGAAAAATTCAAGCTTTCTAGCCTTATTACCACCCAAATAATTACCCAGCAAATCATCTCTTTTGACGAAAAATTCAAAGCCGTCAAGCTTGACACGCTCAATGGGACTTGCTTCTTTCATTATTGGTTTAAAAGCTCCTCAACTTTTTGCAAAATAAACTCATCAGACAAAACAAGCCTCATCAAAACGCCATTTTGCTTGTTTTTATCCAAAATTCTAGTGCTTACAAAGAGGTATTTTTGCACCCTTTCATCTTTGTAAAAGGAGTGGATAAAGGCTATAAGCTCATTTGCACGCCTTGTAGCCAAATCCGCCCTATGCAAAAACAAAGCCTCATCATCAAGCAAAACTTCAAGGTTAATCTGCTCTAAACCCTTCATCAGCTCCTTATTTTGCAAAATGGCATTAAAATATGTAGTAAAAATTGCCCTTAATTTAGACTTCATCTCATTTTTGATTAAGGGTGAATTGGCTTCAAACACCATATCACTAGGCAAAACAAAGGCTTTATTTTGTGCATCAAGCAAAATTCTAGCATCAAATTTGGCTTGAAGCTCAAAGATAAAATTATTTTTGATGAAAGCTAAATCCCAAAGCTCTTGCTTTAAAGCATTAAATTCATCTTTTAGCCCTCTTAATTTTCTATCCTTTTCTTCAAGGCTGCTTAAAAGGGCTAGAATTTCTTTATCCTTGCTGTTTAAATTCTCTAAATTAAGCGTTTTGCCAAATTCTAAAAGCCGTTCTTGTTGGCGTATGAAGTTGAGTTTTTCCTCCTCAAATTTCGCCTTTTGAGTGGCTAAAAGGGCTTTTTCTTGCTGAAAATCATTCTGCGTTAAGGCACTTTTAAGCAAAATAGCCCCGATGATAAATAAAAAAACAAATAAAAGCCCAGCCATTAAATTTGCATAACTTGCGTAAAAAAGCTTATATTCTTTGTCTGAATTTTTCATTGTTTTGGATTGTATTCTTCTTGAAGCTTTGTGATGACTTCACTTGCTTCATTATCAAGTTTTGTCATATCAGCTTTAAGTTTTGACATTAACTCAATGCTATCATCAATGTTTTTCTCGTCCTCATAGGCTTCTTTAAATTCTTTCATACCTTGAATCAAGCTTTGCTTAAAGCCCATAAAGACTTTTTCTTGATTACTTAACATTAAATCCTGATAATAACCAAAACTTCGCTTGAAATTTTCTATCTTTTCATCAAGTCCTGCAAGGGTTTTGTCAAGATGGGCTATGCGTTCGTTGCTGATATTTAAAAGGTGATTGTATTGTTCGCTCATTCTGGTGCTGATTTCTTTGAGGCTGTGTTGGAGTGTATTGATAGAATCGCCAAGCTCCAAATACACCCTGCTTAAATCCTTTTGATTTTTTTGAGCGCGGTGCAATTCGTTCATATTTTGCTTGATATGCTCATTACTTAAATGTATAGCCTTTTCCTCAACGCTTAACATTTTTTGAAAAAGCCCAAATTTACGCTCTATGCTGTTGTTAAGCTCTTTGAAAAAGTCCTCATTGCTTACTTGTTCGAAAATCACGCCGATTTTATCAAAGTGTTTAAGCCCTTGCGTAAAGTAGCGTTGCTCTAATTCCTCTTTCGTCCAAAAAAAGTTGCTTGTGGAATTTTTTTGTCGGTAGAGGAGTTTTTGAATTTTATTGCGTCCAAATCGCTCAAAAAACACCCACCATAAAGATAGAAAAATTCCATAAACAGCAATGTAAAAAGCATTACTCACCCCACTTAAAAACTGAGAAATCGCCCATTCAAGTGAGCTTAAATCGCTGGTGTTAAAACTTGGCATAAATAAGGCTATGCTGATGAAAGTGCCTAAAATTCCAAGCGTAGCAAAGATTGAGGAAGCTATGGTGGCGAAATTTTCACTTCTAAAATGAGTTACATAAGCATTGGCAAAGTCATCAAAACTCGCATTGCTTTTAATTTCCCTGCCGATTTTGAGAAAATTTTTCATAATGTAGCTTTTAAGAGCTTGTTTAAATTCATCGCCTTGCTGTTCGAACGCACTTGAAGCGTATTCGGCGTTGTGTTTTGCAAAAATCAAAGCAAGTAACAAAATGAAGCCCATAAGCACGAGCGTTACAAGCTCCATTTTAAAATCAATATACCCAAAATAAGCCAAAAGGGCTAAAACATAAATAAAACAAGGGATAAAAACGATTTTAAGATAGACTAAAAAGCCCTTTCTTTCTCGAATCTCTGGCAAAACCAGCTGTGAGACTGCTTGTTCTTTATCCATTTTTATTCTTTAATTTCTGTCAATGCAGTTTAAGTCCTCAAAAGCCATTTCAAGCCGTTTTATCATACTTTCCTCACCTGCTCTAAGCCACACTCTTGGGTCGTAGTATTTTTTGTTTGGCTTGTCATCGCCTTGCGGATTGCCTATTTGTCCTTGCAAATAAGCTCTATTGGTGCTTTCATAGCCACGAACTCCGTCCCAAAACGCCCACTGCGTATCTGTGTCGATATTCATCTTTACCACGCCGTAACTCACAGCGTCTTTAATATCTTTTAGCTCACTGCCACTGCCGCCGTGAAAAACGAAATTCACGGGCTTGTCATCTTTTAAGCCGAATTTGTCTTTGACAAATTGTTGTGAATTCTTTAAAATGCTTGGCTGTAAGCTCACATTACCGGGCTTATACACGCCGTGGACATTGCCAAAACTTGCGGCGATTGAGAATTTATCGCTGATTTTATTAAGTCTTTCATAAGCCAATGCCACATCTTCGGGCTGGGTGTAAAGTCTGGCATTATCAATGCCCGTATTATCCACGCCATCTTCCTCGCCACCCGTGCAGCCAAGCTCTATTTCAAGGCATATTCCAAGTTCGCTTAATCTTTGCAAATAGCTTTCGCAGGTGCTTAAATTCGACTCCAAGCTTTCCTCGCTTAAATCAAGCATATGCGAGCTAAATAAAGCCGTTTGAGAATGCTTTCTACGCTCAGCACTTGCATTGATAAGAGCGTCAATCCAAGGCAGAAGCTTTCTTGCAGCGTGGTCGGTGTGAATGATAACAGGCACATTGTAAGATTTTGCGAGTAAATGAATGTGATTTGCCCCGCTAATAGCCCCTAAAATATCAGCATCAGGGCAATTTTTACCAGCGATGAATTTCGCTCCACCGTTTGAAAATTGGATAATCACGGGCGAATTCACCTTTTTTGCACTTTCTAAAACAGCGTTAATGGAATTCGTGCCGACTACATTTACCGCTGGTATCGCAAAGCCCTTTGCTTTGGCGTAAGCATAGACTTTGTTTAAGTCATTACCGCTAACGACACCAGCACCGACTATATCTAAAACACCCATTTATTTAAGCTCGATTTTGGCTTTGCTTGAAAGCTCTTGAACCTTTTGAGCTAAAAGCTTTTGCATTTCTGCCATTTTGTAATCATTTTCTAGCCCAGCCTTAACTTCGTTAAATGAAAGCTGTTTTCTTGCCTGAGCGTTTTCTTTAAAGATGATATGATAGCCAAATTCTGTTTTCACAGGAGTTTTGCTTATCTCACCTTTTTTGAGTGAAAAAGCAGCGTCAGAGAAAGGTTTTACCATATCTTTTTCAGTAAATTCAGGCAAAGCCCCGCCTTGTTGGGCTGAATTTGTATCTATGGACTTTTCACTAGCGATTTGACTGAATTTATCTTTCAAAGCATCGCCTTTGAGCTTTTTAAGCTCGTTGATAATGTTTTTTGCCTCAGCTTCATTGTCAAGTCCCACTAAAATATGCCTCACTTGCACGGTGGCAGGGCGGACAAATTGGCTCTTGTTTTTATCGTAAGCGGCTTTGATTTGAGCGTTATCGACTTTCACAGAATCATAAAGCTTTTTTTGGTAAAGATTAAAGACGATTTGGTCTTTTGCCCCTTCAAGTGCCTTGCTATAATCAGCAGTTTTTTCAAAATTTTGCTTTTTAGCCTCAGCTAGAAGCAATTTTTCGGCAATGTATTGCTGAATTATGGCTGATTTTTGTTGAGGAGGCAAGGTGTTAATGTCGCGTCCGCCTAATATCGCCCTTAATTCCTCGTTGATTTGAGTGTCGGTGATATTTTTCCCATCAACAGTAGCCACCACAGCGGCATTTAAGCTTAGCCCAGCAAACAAAGCAGTAAGCACACATACAATCTTTTTCATCATTTTTCCTTTCTTAATAAATGAAATTTGGCTATAATTATAACTTAATTTTAGTTTATGAGTAATTAACCAAAGAGAAAATGAAAAGAAATTTAGAGATTAAGCGTTTATTTTTGTCGCATTTTAATGAGGCAAAAACGGAGTTAGTGTTTCAAAACCCTTACGAACTCATCGTTTGCGTAATGCTTTCAGCACAATGCACCGATAAAAGAGTGAATTTAATCACCCCAGCACTTTTCAAAGCCTATCCTAGCGTGCAGGATTTAGCTCGTGCGAATTTAGCTAGTGTGAAAGTGCTGATACAAAGCTGTTCTTTTTTTAACAACAAGGCTGAAAACCTCATCAAAATGGCACAAGCCGTGTGTGAAAAATTTGGCGGTGAAATTCCACTTACTCAACAAGACTTGCAAAGCCTTGCAGGTGTGGGGCAAAAAACGGCAAATGTCGTGCTGATTGAATGGTGTGGGGCAAATGTAATGGCTGTGGATACGCACATTTTCCGCGTAGCCCATAGGCTTGATTTAAGTTTGGGCAAGACGCCAGAGGCTGTGGAAGCGGACTTGACAAAGCTTTTTAAAGACAGATTAAACACACTTCATCAAGCTATGGTGCTGTTTGGACGCTACACCTGCAAGGCGAAAAATCCTTTGTGTAGCGAGTGTTTTCTCAATCATTTATGTAAAAGTAGCGATAAAAAATGAATAAAAACGATGAAAATAAGCTACTCTTACGCATACAAGAGCTTGAAAAATGCGTTAAAAAGGGCATTTTAAGCCTTGATGATAGTGTTAATATCACTTGTGAGCGTGAATTTGACGAGGAGATTAAAGAAATCGCCCTTGCTTTAAAGCCTTGGCGTAAGGGACCCTTTCGCATTAACGAGCTGTTTATCGATAGTGAGTGGCAAAGCTTTGTGAAATTTAAGCTCTTAAAGCCCTATTTAAACGAAATTTCAGGCAAAATCGTTGCTGATATAGGCTGTAATAACGGCTATTATCTGTTTAAAATGCTTGAATTTAGCCCCAAAAAGCTTGTGGGCTTTGACCCGAGTATGAGGACATTTTTGCAATTTAAACTTTTAAACGCTTTGGCTAAAACGCCCATCATTTACGAGCTTTTGGGCGTTGAAAATGCCCCAGAATATGCCTTTAAATTTGATGTTATTTTTTGTTTGGGCGTGATTTACCACCGAAGCAATCCCGTAAAAATGCTTAAAGAGTTAAAATCAAGCTTAAACAAAGGCGGGGTAGTGTTTTTAGACACTCTTTACATTGATGATGAAAGAGATATAGCCCTTGTGCCGCGTTTAACTTACTCTAAAATCTCAAATATCCACTTTGTGCCGTCCATAAGTGCTTTGCGAAATTGGTGCGAAAGGGCGGGATTTTCTAGCTTTAAGGTGCTTGCGACAAGGCTTACAGATAGCTTCGAGCAAAGACAAACGGCGTGGAGCGAGGGGTATTCTTTGCAAGATTTCCTCAACCCAAACGATAAAAACCTCACCTGCGAGGGCTATGAAGCCCCAAAACGCTTGTATGTTAGGCTTGGGCTTTAATTTTTTGTTTTTAAAATTTTAAAGACACTCAATTTTTTACATTTTTATCAATTATTTTAATTTTTTTCAAAATTTAAGCTAAAATTTATTGACTTATGGGGGGGGGGGCATTTGCTATAATATCATTAAATTTTTAAATTTGTTAAAAATTTGAAAGGATATTAAAATGAATGATACATTCAACCAGCAGCGTGAATTTTTCAAGGCAGAAATGGCTAAATTAAAGGATTATAAAGCACAAAAAGGTTGCATCGTTTATGAAAATAAGATAAGTCCTTGTGTGGATAAGCTCATCTATAAAGGAGATGCCCTTTATTCTAATGATAAAATAGTCATTGTTAAGGCTTGTCAGATTGAAGCTATCATTAGGGTGAAAGCCTTTAAGCAAGAAAGTTTTTATGCAGATATTAAAAAGCTTTGTCAAATTAAAGCTGATATAAAACGCTTTGCCCACAAAGATATTTTCGCTGGAATTTGGGCTTTTAAAAATACAAATAATGATGAAAGTTTTGTCAAGGACTTAAAAAAGAGATTTGAGGAAAAATTACAAACACTATTTAGGGAAAATAAAAGCTTGATTGATTGTGCTTGTTTTGATGAAAAGTGGTTTATGCGGAAAGAATATGAAGATGAACCATACGGCGAATACAAAGATAAAACTTATTATCGCTTTTATCCTCTTACAATTTATAATCATTCTAATGTGTCAAGCTATCATTACTTCATCGGCAATCTTAGGGGGCATTTAAATTTAAAACTAGATGGATATTTTTCATACCCAGAAGGAAAACAACAAGCTGGTGAGCTTGATTGGCAGATTATACTTGAAAGAAATGCGAGATAAAGGAGCTGAGATGAAAAATTTATTATTTTTAATTCGATTTGCGTTGCTTGGTTTTATAACTTGGCTTTTTATTGCTTGTTCGACAGTAAAGCAGTCTGTAACGCTAAATTATGACACTGAACCAAGAGGGGCTTTAATTATGTGTAATGGCAAAATTGAAGCACATAGCCCATTCACTATGTCGTTTAGCGGAGAGCGTTCGCACTTTAAAAACTCAATAGACGATAAAGGCGATGTAGCCATACCGCCTTGTAAGGCTATATGGGCGAGTGGTTATGAAGATTATTTCCCTATAAAAGTTAAAGTGCCTATCCCCCTGAGAGATAATATTGTTCTTACTGCCAAGCTCAAACGAAATAAAGACAAAAATTATAATAACGACTTAATAGCCGAGCAAAGATGGAATAAAATTAAAGAATACCTAAATCAACCGGGAGCAACTTCTTTCAATTTTAAAGCCGTGCCAAAAGGAGCAAATATACTTTGCGAAAAGACACCATCAGTTTTAGAACAATTACAAAAGGCTTTAAAAACAGGTATATTTGAAATAGCAAAATGTAAAGCGGTTTGGATAAGTGGTTATGAACAAGCATTTAAACATAAGATAAATTTAGATAGTGAAAATTTATCTACATTATTTTCTCAAACCCTTAACCGCCCTAACACAAAAGGCTATGCTGATGATATGCGTTGGGCTTTGGAGCTTGAAAAAAAAGAAATTTTAGAGATGAATGAAAGAGCAAGAACACAGGCTATTCAAGCACAAGCTGCTGCACAAGAAAGGGCTGCAAGAGCAGCAGAAGCACAGGCTCAAACTATGCAAATGGAAGCTACGAGAAGAAATTTGGAAGCTGCAAGAAGAAATTTGGAAAATAGTGAGCTAAACAAAGCTTTACAAAATTTTGAAAACCGACAACGCACACAAGATTTACACGATATAAGCAATAGCGTAAGAAGTATAGACAGGACTTTAAAAGGACAACCGCATTTTGGACTTGGAGGATTAGTGCAATGATGAATTTTTTAGGAAAAGTGATTTTGCTAAGCTTACTTTTAAGCAGTTTTAGTTATGGCAAAAGTCTTGAAGAAATGGAGCAAAAAGTGCTGCAAAAGTTTTTTCAAATGGGGCAAGAAATACAACAAAAGTTTTCTCAAATAGTGAGCGAACAAGAAGCACAAATGAGGCAAGATGGCGAATATCAGCGTTTAGTGCCACATTGTTATCAATTTAAAGATAAAGGAGCGTGCAAAAAGATTGCGAATTTTGTTGTAAAAAAATGCGATGAGGGTATGGTTTATGCTTGTTTGAGCCTATTTAAAAGTTTTTTAGAGGGAGAGAAAGATTTTTTTGAGGCTGACGAGCATAAAGCTAGAAATTATGCAGATAAAATTTGCACTATGGATTCTACTTTTTGTGCTGCTATAAGCGGAATATATGTAAATAAAAACGAAAAACTAGCTCTTAAATACTTTGAAAAAGCTTGTGAAATGGGGGAAACTTTCGCTTGTGGTATATCTATAAGTTTTTATTATGAGAAAAGAGAAAATCTGCAAAAAGTGAAATATTACGCTGATAAAGTTTGCAAAGCCGGAGTAAGCGAAGTTTGCGAATGGTTAAAGGCTATACATTAGGCTATTTTGGCTTTTCAATAATACTTTATTGAACTGCTATATTGCCTAATATTTGTCGGAAAGAATGCAAATTGCTTTGAATTTGTTTAAGATTGTCTTTATCTATCTTATCTTCTCAGCAATTTTAAGGCTATTAGCTTGGGCTTTAATTTTTTGTTTTTAAATAATTCTCGTGCCAAATTTTAATGTCCTTGATAAAGGGTTTTATGTCGTAGTTTTTGATTTTATCTTGCAAGGTGTTAAAATACTCATCAATGTTTTGAGGCGTTAAAATGTGGCTTTGCCGAGCGATAGCATCAAGGTGCATTGAATTCGTATTAAATTCATAAATTTGCACTTAAATTTCAACAAAATCTAAGCCAAAATTATTATAATCTCTACTTTAAAACTTACAAAATCAAGGGATAAGATGAGCTATTTTTCTTTGGAATTTGGCATAATGATGATAGTTTTTTTCGCTGTGTATTGGGCGTTTAGAGAAAAATACCTCACGCAAAATGTCCTTATACTCGCATTTAGCTATATCATCTACATACTCATTAACCCATATTTTGCCCTCGTGCTGTTTGTTTATACCTTTTTCATACATTATTTTGCCCTCTTAATTTTCGTGCGTCATAAAAAAAATATTTTCATCGCTTGTCTTGCCTTTGCGGTGCTGAATTTGTGTTTTTTCAAGTATTTTCCAAGCATTAAGGATACTTTTGATAAATTTTTAGCCTTTTTTGGTTTTGAGTATTTTAATTCAGACATTATCTTTCCTATCGGCATTAGCTTTTACACCTTTGCTTCAATCACCTATCTAGTCAATGTTTATAAGCACAAGCAAATAGAAAGCTTCCTTAATCTCGCCACCTTTCTTTCATTTTTCCCTACTCTTTTAATGGGACCCATTATGCGAAGTGATTTTTTCTTCGCTCAAATTCATCAAAAAAGAGAATTTAAAAATGCAAACCTCATCATCGTTTTACTGCTCTTTGGCATAGTTAAAAAGGTTTTAATCGCCAATTATTTAGGCATTTACTCAAAAGAAATTTTAAGCAATCCAAGCATTTACAGCTTTTTAGAGCTACTTTGTGCTATGTATGCTTTTAGCGTCCAAATTTATTGTGATTTTAGCGGTTATGTGGATTTGGTTTGTGCCTTTGCCTTAATGCTTGGCTTTGCTTTACCGCCAAATTTTAATATGCCTTATTTGTCAAAAAATTTGCGTGAATTTTGGACGAGGTGGCATATTTCTCTATCAACTTTCATTAGAGATTATGTTTATATCCCGCTTGGTGGCAATAAAAAGGGCAAGGTGCGAACCTACGCAAATTTACTCATAGCCTTTGTGCTTTCTGGCATTTGGCACGGCAATACCTTGAATTTTTTCATTTGGGGGCTTTTGCACGGGCTTGGGGTAGTGTTTTTGCATTTGCCCCTCGTCAACAAAATCAATTTAAGCAAAATTCCATATTTATCTGTTTTCATTACCTTTCATTTTGTTACTTTTGCGTGGATATTTTTTTATTATCCTTCTTTTGAGGGGGCTTTTGAATACCTCAAAGCGTGTTATGACAACTTCTTTATGCAAGTAGAGTATAAAGACATTTATATTTTTGCGACTTTTGCGGCTTTGTTTATACTTTATCCTTTATTTGTGAATTTCAAAGAATACTGCGTTAAGATTTTAAGCATAACGCCACTTTTGTTAAAGCCTTTTATACTCGCTTTTATCTTGCTTTTAATCTTTGCCTTTATGCCAAATGGCATACCACAATTCATTTATGAGAGTTTTTGATGAGTATAGCTAAATTTTTCTTTACCATAGCCACGAGCTTTGCCTTGATAGTCTTTGTGATGAATAAGAGCATAAGCTCATATTTACAGCAACGCTATCATTTTGACTTTTTCCCGCAAAGTGAAATACTTGATGAGGCAAATAGCTTTAAAAACAAGCTAGAACAAATCAAAATCGTCTTAATGAGTGATGAATTCAGTGCAAATTACGAGCTTTTAAAAAAGCTTACTGAGGATAAGCCCTTTGTGCCACAGCCAATTTACAACGAAGCCCCTCAAATAAACATTTTACCGCCCCTACAAGAAACAAAACTTCAAATCAAGCCTGATGAGGAGTTTTTACTCATTGGGGATTCTTTAATGCAAGGTGTTGCCTTGGCTCTTATTAAGGATTTAAAAAAACTTGGCATTAAAAGCACGAATTTAAGCAAACAAAACACGGGGCTTACTTATAAAAGCTATTATAATTGGGCAAAGGCGGTGCAGTTAAGCTTTGAAAGCAATGAAAAAATTAAATATTTAGTGGTTTTATTAGGAGCGAACGACCCTTGGGACATTAGCATAAGGGGTAAGACTTATCGTTTTAATAGCGATGAGTGGAAGCAACTTTACACGCAAAGGGTTGATGAGCTTATGCAAATCGCCAAAGAATACGGGGTTAAAGTCCTGTGGTATGAAATTCCACCTGTCAAAAAGGACAGCCTCAATACCAAAATTCAAGTCTTAAATGAAATTTTCAAGCAAGAAAGCCTTAAAAATGGCGAAATTTTCATCAGCACAGCCCAGCCTTTAAGTGGTGGGAGCGAGTATTCAAGCTATATTAAAAATGAAAACAATGCAAGTGTGAAAGTTCGGGCTGATGATGGCATACATTTTAACCCAAGAGGTGCAAGGATAATGTCTCATTTACTTTTAGAGCATTTGAGTAAGCAATGAAGCTGCTTAAATTTGGCATCTTACTTTGCATTGGGCTTTTTTTCATCAATGCCTGTGTGAATGCTCCCGTAAAAATCAGCAAAAGCCCCAAAAAAGCACCCTCGCAAAATGCTTGGCACAATTTTACCGACAAAGACGCCTTTAAAAGCTTAAAAAGCAATTTTTTCAAAAAAGATGTGCATATACGCATTTTTGGCGATTCGCATATGGCGGCGGATTTTTTTTCCAGTCGTTTAAGAGACTATATTAAAACCAAGTCCATAGGCTTTGTCTATCCCTTACAGCCCAAATACCACCAAGTCGTGCCTTTGCAGTATGAAAGCAAAGATTTTGAGCTTTTAAATTCAAAATCTTTGCCACAAATTCATTATCCTATGGGCGGTATTATCGCAAAGTCTTTAAAACAAGGAGCTTATGTGAGGCTTGATAGCACGAAAAATTCAAATTTTTCATTTGGAATTTTATTTCAAAGCCCACAAAATAAAGACGCTCTTATTATCACAGACGCAAGGGGGCAAATTTTTAGGCTCAAAAGTCAAAATATCGACAAATGGACCTATGCCTTTCTTTCAAATTTAGAATTTCCCATAAATATCAATGCTTTAAATAAAGATGTGCTTTTGGGCGGATATTTTATTACTAATCAAGGTGCAAGGCTTGATACGCTTGGCATAAATGGGGCAAAGGCTGATTTGTGGCTTCGTTGGGACAGGCAATTGTTTTTACAGGAGCTGAATTTACTTAAAAGCGATATTGTGATTTTAGCTTATGGCTCAAATGAAGCCTTAGCGGGTGCTTTTAATGAGAGCATTTTTAAGGCAAATTTCAAGGATTTTATCGCCTTGCTTTACAAGTCAAATCCAAACACCAGCATTATACTCATTTCCCCGCCCACAGTTACTTACAAAATAAATGGAGAATACGAACTCGCACAGGATTTTCACCGAGTGCGAAAAGCCCTTTATGAGTTGGCAAAAGAGGAAAAACTCCTGCTTTTTGATATGCACGAGGCTATGCAAAAAAGCGGCGGCAAAGCCTTTTGGATAGAGCAGAATTTATCCTTAAAAGATGTGCATTTAAGCCCCTCAGGCTACAAAGCTATGGCTGATGAGTTTTATTTTAGCCTTTTGCAAATGCTTCAAACTACATATAATTAAGCAAACTAAGCTGAGATAGCGTTGTGGTGGCTTTTAATGCGGCTTGATAATTAAGCTGTTGTTGCATCATTTGCGTGTAAATTTCAGCCAAATCAACGCCTATAACTGCTTGTTGTGTGCTTTGGATATTAACTTTAAGCGTAGCGACTTTGGTTTTAGTGTCCGCTACTGCCTTTTGGTCAGCCCCTATGATAGTCCTTTGCTTGATAAGATGCTCATTTAAATGATCTAGCCTTTCAAGTGCGCCTTGCATACCTGTATTTCTTGGGTTCGCACCCGTTGAATCCGCCCTCACATAGCCTTCTCTTACTGCTTCTATCATCAGTTCTAAATCTTTGATTAAATCCACATGAGGTTCATCGATGATGAGTGCGTTATTTGCACTGAAAGAAAGACTTGCACCATTTGTAATACTTGCCGTTGTGGTAAGTGGTGGCGTTGGGAAAGTCCCGCTATTACTATCGTGCATAGACATAGCGATATTTGTGCCAGTAGAAAGCCTATCAGTAATGCTTATGCGTCCCTTGCTGTCTAAATCCACGCTCACAAACACCCTTGAATCATCAATGCTGTTTTGAAAATTTTGATAAGCCCCAGCTGCGATTTGATTGTTATTAACAGCTATACTTGCTGTGGGCTGTCTATCCGATGCAAACAAGCCTATAATGTCATTAAGCTGCCTGTAAGTAATGTCATTGCTTGGGGTAACTACGCCTGTATTGCCCGTATTAGGATTTGTATGCATAATGGGAAAGGTAATTTGCTGTCCTTGTGCGTTTGTATAGCTTACCTGCGAAGTGCCTAGATTGATATTTACATTATAATTTGTCCCGCCCTTTGAAGTAATGCGTAAATTCAAAGTGGTATTTGCCAAATTCCCACTTGCCACCTCGCTTAATCTTGTCGAGCCACTCGCATAAGCCCCGCTTGATTGCACTATTTGAGAGACATTGCCAAAGACTTTATTATCCTTTGTTTCAAAATACACATTATCATAATCAGCCGCGTCCGCTGTATTTCCAGCCGAATCTGTCATTTTAGAAAAGATAAAGTCTGTTTGGTGTAAATTTAAGTTGTATTGCTTGTTATTTATGGTGATTTGCACGGGTTGATTGATTGTATTGATATTGCCATTATTAAAAGCACCTTGTAAAACTTGATTTGTCAAAGCCTCCGCACTCATAGGTGGATTAACTTGTGCCATATCCTCAAAGGCGTTTTTAAGCGACTCTCTATTTTCAAACTGAGGCGTGAAAGCTACGGCGTGAAAATCAAGGGTATTGTTGCCTTGTTTTAAATCAGTGATTTGAATTTGTCCGCTTTTGTTAAGGCTTACTTCCACAACCTTTGAAGTGCTGGTGTTTCCATACAATGCACCGATTTTATCAAGCATAGCTTGCATACTATCATCACCATTAACCAAAACAGCACTCTTAAAGCTCGTGCCATCAGGACGCACACCTTGCACATAAAGTGCCGTTGGCGGAAAACTCATAGGCTGTAAGTCAAAGTCCGTATCAGGTTCAAGCCCACCATTAGTATTATCTGCAACATAATTAAGCCCGATGAGGTATTTAAATTTATCATCGACATCTAAATAGCGTGTTTTGTCTGGATTGTTGATTAAATCATAGCGATTGTCCGTAAAGCTCACATTTGTGGTGATTTGCTTTTTGAAGTCATTATCAGGCGTGAAAAATAAATCATAGCCAGAGACATTGTAGGTATTTTTCACCCCATCTCCTGTAACTATATTCATATCTTTATCATCACCATAATAATTTCCGCTGTAATCAAAAGGCTTGGTATTTGTCAAAGAACCAGAAAATAAAAACTGCCCGTTAATGCTTGTATTGGCTAAATCCACGATTTGCTGCTTTATCGTGGCAAGTTCCTTGGCGATAACATCTCTTGAAGTGCCTGTTTGCGTGGCATTGACAGCTTGGGTAACCTTGACTTTAAATTGCCCGATTAAACTCACTATTTCTTTCATCGTGCTGTCTGTGTTTGACATTAACTCATCAGCAAGTTTGGCTGAGCTTTCGATTTGATCAAGCGTGGCGTATTCATACTCTAACCTTGCATTAGTTATGTAAGTGCTTGCTCCCTCGTAAGAATTTTGAATTTTTGAACCCGATGTCATTTGAGTTAAGGTTTTGTAATAATCACTCATATTGGTTTGCGTGGTTTTAAGCGAGGTGTAAGAATTGAGTTTGTCTGTGATACGCATTTAAAGTCCTTAATCTTATTTTCATTTATGATAAGCAAAGAGCGTTCCATAAGCTTGATTTTATATCGGTAAAAATGAAAAAATTTTTTGTTTTGGGCTTGAAATTTAAATTTTTGTCTTTGTTTTGAATTTTTGGAACACTTTTTGCTTTATGTTCATCGCCACTATAAAAAATGTGGCGTTTGAAGCGCCCAAGTGGTGGAACTGGTAGACGCGCTAGACTCAAAATCTAGTAAGGGCAACCTTGTGTCGGTTCGACTCCGACCTTGGGCACCATATTTTACAAGGAAAGAGTAATCTATGCTTCTGAGTATACTTTACATTATAGGAATTGCCTCAGAAGGTATGACAGGAGCGATTGCAGCAGGAAGGCATAAAATGGACTTGTTTGGAGTTATCTTTATCGCACTAGTTACTGCCATTGGCGGTGGTTCTATACGCGATGTCTTGTTAGGGCATTATCCTTTAACTTGGGTTGCACATCCAAATTACATTATTTTAATTTGCGTTTGTGCCTTACTCACAACGAAAATCCCCTTTGTTGTCATTAGACTTGAAAGCGTGTTTTTAACACTTGATGCCATAGGCTTGGTGGTGTTTAGCATTTTAGGTGCTATGCTTGCCATTGAAAAAGAGCTTGGCTTCATCATCGCCGTGAGTGCGGCTGTGATTACGGGTGTGTTTGGCGGAATTTTACGCGATATTTTATGTGCTAGAATCCCCCTTGTCTTTCAAAAAGAAATTTATGCTGGTGTGGCTATCATCGCTGGGGCTTTGTATTATGTTTTGATTGAATTTTGCCGTTGCAATGAACTGCTTAGCACGCTCATCACTTTAAGCGTTGGCGTAGCAATGAGACTTTTAGCCATTCATTACAAATGGAGCTTACCAATTTTTAGCATAGAAGAGAAAAAGAAAGGAGAATAATATGTCTTACATTTTACTTACAATCACCATTTTGATTATGTTTTGGATACTTTCATCAGAGGACGCTCAACCACAAGGCGTGATAAAGGTTAAAAACCGCTATCACAAAAACTATATGATAAAAGAGCAAATTCCTTACAATGAAGAAGAGCAAATTCACGGGATTTATCGCTATTGGAACAATAACGGCTTTTTAGAGCTTAAAGCCATTTTCAAAAATGGGCTTTTAAATGGAATTTGCGAGAAATTTGACAAGCAAGGCAGACTTGTCAAAAAAATCATTTACAAAAATGGCAATAAAATAAAAGAAAAAACGATAAAGGTTAAGCCCTAATGCAAAAAGTGGCGAATGCCGGTGAAATACAAGGCTATGCCGTATTCATCGGCAGCTTGTATCACCTCATCATCGCGTATGCTTCCGCCCGGCTGGGCTATGGCACGCACACCAACCTTACTCGCCTCATCTATGCTGTCGCGAAATGGAAAAAAGGCTTCACTAGCCAAAACACAACCGCTTAAATTCAGCCCCATTTGCACTGCCTTGTTAATGGCTGCCTTTGCAGCATCTATTCGGCTTGTCATTCCCATACCTATGGCAAGCATAGTGCCGTCTTTCACATACACGACATTGTTTGACTTGGTTAAGGCAGCGATTTTAATGGCAATTTGCAAATCCTTAAATTCAGCCTCACTCGCCTTTCTTTGACTTTTTTGCTGGGCGTTTTTAAGCTCATCAACGCCCACTTCATCGCTATCTTGAAAGACAAAGCCCCCGCTAATGTGCTTAAAATCATACTTGTCCTTTGGCAGAGTTAAAAATTCACTTTTTTGGGTGAAAATTTTAATGCGTTTTTTGCTCTCAAACACCTTTAAAGCCTCGTTTTCAACATTTGCAGCGATGATGAGTTCGACATAAATTTCATTGATTTTCTGGGCTAATTTTTCATCAAGTGTGCCATTTATCGCCACCACTCCACCATAAGCACTGACGCTGTCGCATTTTAGAGCATTGGTATAGCTTTGAAGCAAATTTTCTTTTATGGCAAAACCGCAAGGATTGCCGTGTTTAATGATAGCCACAGCTGGGGCTTTGCCAAAAGAACTCGCCAAATTCACAGCAGCGTTAATATCGGTGAGATTGTTAAAACTCGCCTCGCCTTTAAGGGCGTGAAAATGAGAGCCAAAAAAGCTTTCAAATTCATACAAAGTGCCTTTTTGATGAGGGTTTTCTCCATATTTTGTATCAAAGACTTTTTTGCCGACTATGAATTTATGCAAACCAAAGCCGCCATTAAAGCGTTCGTTCATATAATTGGCGATGAAACTATCATAAGCTGCGGTGTGTTCGTAGGCTTTTATCATTAAATTTAATCTAAATTGCCTGTCATCTTTTTTTGTGCGTATGGCTTCAAGCACCATTTCATAGTCTTTTGTATCGCACACCACCAAAACGCTTTGATAATTTTTCGCCCCGCTTCTTATCATCGCTGGACCGCCTATGTCTATGTTTTCGATGATTTCATCAAAGTTATCTGTGCTTTGTGTGGTGGCTTTGAAAGGATACAAATTCACACAAATTAAGTCTATACTCGCAATGTCATTATCTTTTGCCTCTTGCAAATGCTTTTTATCCTCTCTTTTGTGTAAAATTGCTCCGTGAATTTTAGGGTGCAGGGTTTTCACACGCCCCTCAAAAAGCTCTGGGCTTTTTGTAAAATCACTCACCTCTTGCACTTTTAAGCCTTGTTCTTTTAAAAGCTTGTATGTGCCGCCTGTGGAAAGCAGCTCAAAGCCTAAATTTGCCAAATTTTTAGCAAAATCAACAATGCCCGTTTTATCGCTAACGCTAAGTAATGCTCGCATTTTACGCTCCTAAATGTTTTTTGACAAGCTCGTAAGCTTCATTGACTTGCTGGAATTTACGCGCCCCTTCTTTAAGCTGTGCTTGGCTGACATTGTTTGCATTAAGCACATCAGGGTGGTAACGCTTGGCAAGTTCTCGGTATTTTTTCTTTACCTCATCAAGCCTTGCACCGCTTGATAAGCCCAAAATTTCGTAGGCTTCTTTGAGGCTTAAATTCTTGTTTTGACTTTTATAACTTTTGATATTATCAAGCAAACTCTCAAAATCATCTATGCCAAATGCCTGTGCTATGGTGCTTAAAAGCTTAAATTTAACCTCATTAAGCTCCCCGTCAATACTTGCCATAAAAATTAAGACATTAAGCACATTCAAACGCTCATTATGAGGCAGTGGCACTTCTTTGATAAACTCACGAGCCACACTTGCAATGTCATCAAGCCTTTCTTTGTGTTCGTTAAAACTTGCTTTTAAAAATTCTCTCTCCCTTTTGTCCTTGGCATTGGCGTTTAGAATTTGACTTATCATATCCGCTTCTTTTTCGCTCACCCTGCCATCGCTTTTGGCAATTTTTGCTAAAAGGGCGACAACATAATAATTCATCTTACGCCTAAACTCATCAACCCTTTCTTCCATAACCCCTTGCACGAAAGCCCTGCCAAAGCCCTTTGCTCCACGAGTGGCTTTTGAGAAAAAATCCTCCTTGCCATACTCTTTAAAATACCAATAAAACGCCCCCACAGCTAAAATCAGCAAAACATAAGCTATCATTGCATAAGCTCTTTAAAGGAGTTAAAATACACAGCTTTTAGCTCATCAAGGCTCATTTTAATGTTTCCTAGCGTAAATTCCTTGTCCTTAACGCTTATGCCGATTTTTTGAGCCTTTATGCCAAATTTTAAGGCTAGTTCCTCAAAGCTTTTTTCATCGCTCACTCCCACAATAGCCCTACTCGCACTTTCATCAAAAAGCAAACTCTCATCATCAAAAACCGCACTCAGGCAAAGTCCAACGCTAGAAATGGCACACATTTTCGCCAAACTCATCGCCACACCGCCTATGCCAACGCTATTGGCACAATGAAGCAAATTTTTAGCATTTGCTTCAAAGAGCAAATTCCACAAAGCAAGTTCTTTTTGATAATCAAGCTCTTTTAACTCACCAGCCACTTGCTTATCTTGCACTTTTGCAATGAGTGAAGCTCCAAATTCAGCATAGGTTTCGCCCAAAAGATACACACAAATATTTTCTTTGCTAAAATGTGATTTAAGTGAATTTTCAGCCTTTTCATTTAAGCCAACGCCCACTATGGTAGGGCTTGGGTAAATGCTTACCCCATCGCTTTCATTATATAAAGACACATTGCCGCTCACCACAGGCATATTAAGGGCTTTACACGCTTCTTTAATGCCCTCACAACCTTGCATAAACTGCCACATCAGCTCTGGATTTTGCGGATTGCCATAATTTAAACAATCACTAATCGCCAAAGGCTTCGCCCCAGCACAAGCGATTTTTCGTCCCACAGCCGCTACATTCATCGCCGCACCGATTTTAGGGTTAATGTAATTAAACCTTGAATTACACTCCACAGCCATAGCCAAAGCCACGCCATTTTCTTTCACACGCAAAATACTCGCCCCAAGTAAGCCGTCCGCTTTTATGGTGTTTGTGCCAACGGTTGAGTCAAATTGCTCGTATATATAGGCTTTATCGCTAATGTTTTCATTTGAAAGTAGAGCTAAAAAGGCGTTTTGAGCGGACATTTTAAGCTTGAATTTGTAGTTTTTAATCTGCTCTAAATACAAAGGCTTACTCACAGGACGGCTTAAAATCGGAGCTTTTTCGCTTAAAGGAGCTATGGGGATAAGCCCCACACGCTCATCTTGCCAGAAAAGCTCCATTACACCGCTATTTGTAACCTCGCCTATAATGGCTGCGTCTAAATTCCACTTCTTAAAAATCGCCATAACTTCGTTTTCATAGCCCTTTTTCGCACAAATAAGCATTCTTTCTTGCGATTCGCTTAACATAAGCTCATAAGGCGTCATACCAGATTCACGCATAGGCACTTTGTCAAGGTAAAGCCTCATTCCGCTGCCGCTTTTTCCAGCCATTTCGAAAGAACTTGAAGTCAGCCCAGCCGCACCCATATCTTGAATTCCTACGATAAAATCATTCTTAAACAGCTCCAAACACGCTTCCATTAAAAGCTTTTCAGCAAAAGGGTCGCCAATTTGCACGGTAGGACGCAAGGATTTGCTTGATTCATTAAAGCTATCACTTGCCATTACAGCCCCGCCAAGTCCGTCCCTGCCTGTCTTTGAGCCTACATAAATGACAAGATTACCCACGCCCTCAGCCTTAGCGTAAAATATATCCTCGTGTTTGCAAATACCCAAAGCAAAGGCATTGACAAGTATATTGCCATTAAAGCACTCGTCAAAGGCACATTCTCCGCCAATGGTTGGCACACCCATACAATTACCATAATGGGCTATGCCACTAGCCACGCCTTTAAGCAAGTATTTTTGGTGCTTATCGTGTATATTGCCAAATTTAAGCGAATTTAGCCCCACAACAACACGAGCACCCATAGTAAAAACATCACGCATTATCCCGCCCACGCCCGTAGCCGCACCTGCAAAAGGCTCGATAAAGCTTGGATGGTTGTGGCTTTCTACTTTAAAAACTGCTGCCATACCCTTGCCAATGTCGATTACTCCTGCATTTTCGCCGGGTCCTTGTATTACCCAATCAGCCTTTGTGGGAAAGCCTTGCAAATATTTTTTGCTTGATTTGTAAGAACAATGCTCACTCCACATTGCCGATACAACGCCAAGTTCAAGCAAATTTGGCTCTCTGCCTAGAATTTTTAAAAGCTCCTCATACTCCTCATCGCTGATTTTATGAGCTTTGATGATTTCTTTATCCATAATTTCCCCTTTTTTACTTGCCTAGACAAAAGCTTTGAAACATTTCGTCTAAAATTTCCTCTCTGTCAAATTCCTTTGTTAAAAGAGCGATTTGCCTTATGGCTTCGTTGCATTCAAAGGCAAAAAGCTCTAAATTCTGCTCGTTTAAAAGCTCACTAGCCCTTTGTATGCTCTTACTTGCTTCCTCGCAGACATTGATTAAATGGATATTTGCTATGATAAAATCCTCGCTATCAAGGCTGTCAAGGTAGTTTAAAAGCTCTTTTTGAAGCACAAAGAGTGAATTTTTCGTGCTGATTTTGATGAAATCATACTCTTTTGGGGCTTTAAATTGAGCCTTTAAGTCCATTTTATTTAACACATAAAAAATCTTTTTATCGCTTTTTTCAAGGATTTTAAAAATCTGCTCGTCCTGCTCGTCTTTGTGCCTTGAATTATCAAACACAGCGATGATAAAATCAGCCTCTTGTATGGCTTTAAGGCTAATATTTATGCCAATTTGTTCTATTTTATCCTTGCTTTTGCGAATTCCTGCGGTGTCTATAATTTTAACCAAATGAGAGCCTATTTTAAGGCTTTCTGCGACTGCGTCCCTTGTCGTGCCTTCAAATTCGGACACAATAGCCCTCTCATAGTTTAACATTGCGTTTAAAAGTGAGCTTTTGCCGACATTTGCCTTGCCGACAATGGCGATTTTAAAGCCCTCTATCAGCCCCTTTTTGCTCCTTGAAATTTGGGTGATTTGATTTAAAATTCTTGCATTTTCTTGGTATAAAAGTCTTGTGTTTTCGAGTAAATCGCTGGGTAAATCATCATCTGCGTAATCAATGCTCGTTTCTACAAAGGCAAGGGTTTTGACTAAGTCAAGACGAATTTTTTCCAAAAGTTCGCCCAATTTGCCCGAAAGATTTTTAGCTACTAGCTGTGCGGCTTGTGTGGATTTAGCGTTAATGAGTTCGTTTATGCAAAGGGCTTTTAAGAGGCTCATTTTGTGGTTTAAACACGCTCTTTTGCTGAATTCTCCGGCATTAGCAAGTCTTGCACCAAATTTAACACACTCTTCAAGCACGATTTGGCTCACGCTAATGCCTCCGTGAATTTGAAATTCCACTATATCCTCACCCGTAAAGCTGTGCGGAGCTTTAAAATACAGCACTATGGCTTCATCTAAAAAATTCTCATCTTTATCAAAAAGTTTGCAAAGATGAGCATAGCGAGGGCTTAAATTCTGGCGTTTTGTGAGCTTTAAACCAAGCTCTAACGCCCCTACACCGCTTACACGCACTATGCTAATGCTTCCCATTCCGTTTGCTGTGGCGATAGCAACGATAGTGTCATTCATCTTTATTTAAAAAATCATTCACAATCACAAATTTTTGTTCGCCATTTTGACGAATACCTACATATTTGTTTGGAAATCTCTCACGCAGTTTTTCAAGGGCGATTTTAACCAAAACCCCATCAAGCGGCTTTGTCTGTGCTCTACCCATAGTCTCAACCTTTTCAATCACGCTTTTAAGATAAAAGTCCATTCCCTGTGCTTGATTGCGTAGAAAGTCTGCGATTTCAAGGCGGATTAGGAGATTGTATTTAGAATTTATCCAATTATGCAGCAAATAAGAAAGTGCCTTGTAACGATACGCCTCCCTACCGATAAGCAAAGCCGCATCATCGCCATCAAGTCTAATATAAATGCTGTTTTTATCATAAACGCTTAATTCTACGATTTTAATCTCAAAACTTCCAGCTTTAAGCAAATTTTCAAGCTGCATACGAATTTCATCAATGTAAAGCTTTGGATTTGCCCCGCTTTCCTTGTGAAAAGAGTTGAAAATCACATCATCTCGCACGACATATTTACTTTTAGAAAGCGATACAGCAGGGGCTTTTTCGCTCTCAATGCTTGGTGGAGTTTTATTTTCAAAGCTTTTTTCCTCTTTAAATTCATAGCTTTTGTTTTCATAAGGCGTAAATTCCTTGCGTGAAGCATAATTTTCGCTGTATCTTGCCCTGTCAGGTTTTTTGGGGAATTTTTTATCGAATTTGCGTTTGCGTTTGCTCCTTGCTTCGATAATGGCGTTTTTTTGAAAAAAGCCCAAAAACCCTGCTTGATGATACTGTATGATTTCATATTCTAAGTCAATCACCGAGCATTCAAGCTCTTTGGCGGCTTTTGTTAAAGCCTGTTCTAAATTTTTTGCTTCTATTCTCATCGTTTTTGTTCCTCTAATTCTTTTTTATGATGTTGCCTTGCAAACATTTTGTTAATCACTAATTGCTGCACCAAAGAACAAAGATTATTCACACACCAATAAAGCGTAAGCCCCGCTGGAAACCAAAGGAAAAAGAAGGTGAAAACAACGGGTAAGAATTTCATAATCTTAGCCTGAGTAGGATCCTGTATAGTCATAGGCGTGATGAGTTGTTGCACGAACATTGACGCTCCCATTAAAATAGGCAGCACATAATAAGGATCAAGCACACTTAAATCCTCTATCCACAACGCCCAAGGTGCAGCCTTTAACTCAACAGCATTGAGTAAAACGCGGTAAATAGCAAAGAAAATTGGAATTTGCAAAAGTATAGGCAAACACCCTGCAAAAGGATTTGCTCCGTGCTTTTTATACAGCTCCATCATATGCAAATTCAGCTTTTGCGGGTCGCCTTTGTATTTTTCGCGAAGTTCGGTCATTTTTGGGGCTAAATCTTTGAGCTTATTCATTGAAATCATTGATTTATAAGTCAAAGGAAATAAAATCAAACGCACAATGAGCGTCATCACCACAATAGCCCAGCCCCAATTACCCAAATACGCAAAAAGCCAACTCAAAAAAGCAAACATAGGCTTAGCTATAAAAGTAAACCAGCCATACTCAATCACCCTTTCAAGCCGTGAATCAATGCTTTTAAGCACGGTGTATTCTTTCGCTCCTAAATAACCACCAGCTTTAAAGGCGTTATTTGATGAGGCATACACCACGCTATCGCCCTTACTATCTTTTGTGATGAGCGTGTTAAGTGCTGTGGAGAAATTGTAAAAAAAGGCTGCGTAATATCTGTCAAAGCTTGAAAGCAAAAAGATATTATGAAATTCCTCGTTTCGCTCAACATCGCCGTCTTCAAAGGTGTGGATTGTGTCCTTATCATCAAGCAGTAAAACGCCGTGAACTGTGTAGCTATCAACGCTCACGCTTGGACGAGAACCAGCGGAAATGAAGTATTTAGCGTCTTTGCTTAAATTCACCTCAATTTCATAATTTCCCTTGCTGTGAAAGGTGAGCTTTTTTTGCACCACCACATCGCCTAAATTTTGACTTAAAATCAAAGTCTGCGGGCTATCTTGCACGAGAATTTGTGTTTGATTATTTTCAAGGCTGTATTCTGTTTTAAAGGCTTTTTCATTTAAAATACTATCGGCAAAGCGAAGTTCTAGCGGTAAGGGCTTGTTGTTTTCATTTTGTATAAGCTCTATTTCCTTGCCTTGCTCGTCTTTAAATTTGCTATCTTTTAAAACAAAACTTGAAATTCGCCCCAAATAATCAATCTTTGCGATAAAATGCTCACTTTCAATACTTGCTATATCTTTGCCCTTGTGTGCGTTTTGCGTAACGGGGGCTTGTTGGGTGTTTGTAGAGCTTACAATAGGTGCAGCATTGGCTGAATTTTGCGTTGTCAAATCTTGCCTTGTTGCATTTTGCATTGTCGTAGCGTTTTGTTCGCCCACGCTTTGTGGGGCAAAAAATTGACTATACACCGCAAAAAACAAAAAAGACAGCACCACAGCGAGTAAAACGCGTTTTTGTTGAGAAGCATTGTTTTGATTATTCACTTTTTTTCCTTTAAAAAACTATTTTAACGATATAATATCGCTTTTTATCACAAGGGACATATAAAAATTTAAGTTTGCTTTGCAAAAAATTTTTTGGCAAGGGCTTTTTTAGTTGTAAATTTTTTTTGCAAATTTTAGGGTAGTCAAAGCCGCCTTTGAAGTAAGGATTACACTTCATCAGCCTTAAAAAACTCGCCCACAACGCCACAAAAAAGCCATTTTTTTCAAAATTGACATAGGCAAAC
Source organism: uncultured Campylobacter sp. (assembly GCA_964607975.1). Lineage (GTDB taxonomy): Bacteria > Campylobacterota > Campylobacteria > Campylobacterales > Campylobacteraceae > Campylobacter_D. The sequence goes on from CAZSMF010000005.1 coordinate 34,362, forward strand.
TGCGAACACGAGGGATAAAACCTACAACACCTTGGCTTTAAAACACTTAAAAAATGCTGATAAAATCGTATCATTTTTAATGCACTTATTTTAAACATTCTAATTTCCTCAATCCCCACTCCAAATTTTTTTGCAATTTCACAAAAGAAGTGCCTAAAATTTCAGCCTTTGCGACAAAGATATATTTGCCCGTTTTAAGCCTTGTTTGCATATTAGCAAAGACTGCTCTTATGAGCCTTTTAGCCCTATTTCTTGCGACTGCCTTTCCTACTTTTTTACTCGCTATGACGCTAAATTTGCCCTGTGTTTCATCATCTTCGTAAAAGATGACGGCACATTCGCAATACCATTTTTTCGCATTTTTGTAAAGCCTTGCAAATTCTTTTGAATCATTTATGCTAACAAATTTTTTCACACGGCAAGTCTTTTTCTACCCTTTGCTCGTCTTGCGTTGATGACTTTGCGTCCGCTCTTGCTTTTCATACGCACACGAAAGCCGTGAGTGCGTTTTTTAGGCGTTTTGTGTGGTTGATATGTTCTTTTCATTATCTTGTCCTTAAAAAAATATAGCCTAGCATTATAACTAAATCTTGCTTAATTTGTTTTTAATAACGATAAAAAAGACTATAAGCCCTTGTCATAATTTTCCTTAAATTCTTGTTTTTTGCCCTTATTATACTCAATTGCTGCGTAAAAAAGGCTTAAATTTAAAAAGATTTACAAGGATTTTTAACAAGTTAGCGAATAAATCAAATTTGTGCTACAATTTCAAGCAAAATTTCAAGGTAATTTTATGGAAAAACTCATCATCAAAGAAGCAACAAAGGACGATTTAAAAGGCATAATTGCTTTGGTAAAAGAATTAGCCGAGTATGAAAACTTACTTCATAGCGTTGTATGCGATGAAAAGGCGTATGAGGAGGCTTTGTTTAAGCACAACTATGGCAAGGCTTTGGTTTTAGAGTATAAAAAGCAAATGATAGGCTATGTTTTGTATTTTTACACCTTTTCAAGCTTTTTAGGAAGCGGTGGAATGTGGCTTGAAGACTTATACATACGCAAAGAATTTCGCAAAAGAGGCTTTGGAAAGGCTGTGTTTAAGCATTTAGCACAACTTTGCAAGGATAAAAATTTAAAAAGATTAGAATGGCTTTGTCTGCACGAAAACGAACTTGGCAAGAATTTTTACTCCAAATTAAACGCCCTTGATATGAACGAAAAATGGATAATGTATAGGCTGGAAAATAAGAATTTGCTAAATTTATCGCAGAGTGAAAATGAGCAGGATAAGAAATCTCCACTATCTTAAAAGCTTTGGCTATGAATTTGTAAGCAAAAATTTCGAAATTCACAGCATACAAAGCGATTTTGTGAATTTAAAAGAAAGCATTAGCCGCTGTGAGCTTTGCACCCTGTCTAAAAAGCGTGAAAAACCGCTCATCGAGACTGAATTTAAAAGGGCAAAACTAATGATACTTGATAGTTTTGCGAGTAAAGAGGAGAGTAAAAGCGGGAATTTGCTTCAAAGCACAAAGGGCGAAAAACTCTTAAATGCCTTAAAAAATGTGCTTGATTTAAATCAAGATGAACTTTATATCTCTTACATTTATAAGTGTTTTAGCGGGGGTAAAAATGATGATTTGGCTTTAAAACAATGTCTGCCCTATTTTTGGGCTGAATTTAGGCTTATTAAACCTCGTGTTTTACTTGTTTTGGGTGAGGATAGTTTTATCAATTTGGGCTTTGATGATTTTAAGCGTTTTAGGGGCGAAATTTTCACACACAAAAATGCGTGGATAATGCCAAGCTTTGATATGGACTTTATCTTAAAAAATCCAAGTTGTGAAAAAGAATTTCTTAATGATTTAAACAAAATCAAAGGACTTTTATGAGAAAATTCACTCATCAAATTTAAGGAAAAACAATGAAAAAAAGTCTCATCATCAGCCTTTTGGCTTTCATCTTTATCGCTTGTGCGACAAGTAATACTCAAAAAAGCAATACTAATAGCTTTTCTTTTATAGAGGATTTTAGCCTTTTAAAGCCAAGTTTTAGCAAGGAAGCGACAAGCAAGGTGGCTATTGTTGTGCCTGAAAAGGTGCTTAAAAGCTATACGAACATTATTATCAATTCAAGCATAGCCTATTTTTTGCGTCAAAAGGCTGCTGTGAGCGTTGATGTCTTTCTCATAGGCACGGAAGATGAGGGGCAAATCGCTGCTGTTGTTAAAGAACTGCACGCAAAGGATTATCGCTTCATTATCGCTGGTTTTACGATAAAGGGGGCTAATGTTTTGGCAAAATTAAATGCTAGTGAGCTAAATTTCTATCTGCCAACCTTACATAAAAACAGCACTAATATCACGGCGAGTAATATTTATTTTGGTGGCATAGACTATGAAGCTCAAATTCAAAAGCTTTTAAGCCTTTCAAATAATGCGGTGGTAAGCTTTTATGATGATTCAGCCCTTTCAAGTAGCCTTAATCAAAAGCTTTTAAGCCTCAATGAAAAAGCCACAAGCCGCAAACTTGACGGCGATAAAATCGACTTTGAAGCCCTATTTCGCCGAATGAAACTTGATGATAAAAGCATATTTTTAAACACGCCCTTGGTGAAAAGTGCCATTTTAAGCTCTCAATTAAGGGCAAATGAGGTGCAAACGCACTCGCTTTTAAGCACGCAAATAGGCTACAATCCAACCCTTTTAAGCCTCACTCAGCCAGAGGATAGAGTGCAAATGTTTATCGCCAACTCCATATCTAACGATGATGCGGGGCTTAGCTATCTTAACGAAATGTTAGGACACAGCATAGATTATAATTGGGTTGCTTATGCGACAAGTGTGGGGCTTGATTTTTTCTACACTCAAATGATGCATACAAAAAGCAAGGCTTTATTTAAAGAAAAAATGCAGGACAATCAAATTTTTTATGATATAAGACTTATGCAAGCCCTAGAATCAAGTTTTAGCCAAGCGTCTTTTTAAAAAGGTCTTTTAGTTCTTCACTCATTGGCGCTGCCTTTTCGTCCTTGACATAAACAAGGGTAAGCTCAGCACTGAAAAGCTTGACATTTTGTCTAAAAATTTCTTGTTTGATGATTAAACTTGCATTTTTAAGCTTAATGAGCGAACTTTGTATATCAAGCATATCGCCAAGTTTAGCGGGTTTTAAAAAGGCACAATCTGCCTTTGCGAGTAAAAAATGCCCCTTTTGTGCGTCAAAAATATGAGGGTAAAGCTCAAAAAACAGCTCACTTCTTGCTCTTTCGCAAAAATTCAAATAATTACTATGATACACCACGCCACCAGCGTCTGTATCCTCATAATACACTCTTATTTTCATCTTTTGTCCTTCAAAAGAGGTTGCGTTAGGACGCAACCTTTGAATTTTTAGAGCAAGGCTTTAAATTCAGCCACAGCATCAAGCTTTTCCCAAGGATAATCCTTTTGTCCCACCTGTCCCCGGGCAGCGACATTAGCATACATAAAAGTATCCTTGCTTGGCTTGTCAAGGGCGAATTTGTTTTTTATCCAATTTGGAGTGAGAGGATAATTTTTCATCACAAATTCACTGAGTTTATCATCATCTATGCTCGTGTTTGTCCCCATACAATCAACACTCACAGAGGTTGGCTCAGCCACGCCTATGGCGTAACTTAACTGCACCACGCATTTTTTGGCAAGTCCTGCGGCAACTATGTTTTTAGCTAACCACCTCGCAGCGTAAAGTCCGCTTCTATCGACTTTTGTGTAATCCTTGCTTGATTGAGCGCCGCCACCAATGGGTGCATAGCCTCCAAAGCTATCGACAATGAGCTTTCGTCCGGTTAATCCGCTATCGTGCAAGGAGCTGTGATTGACATATTTGCCTGTTGGATTGATTAAAATCCTTGTTTTGTCGGGGTTAAAGAGATTTTTAGGCAAATTTGCGTCTAAAATAAGCCCCATTATGAGCTTTCTCACCTCATCAATGCCTAAATTTTCTACACTTGGAGCAGAAACGACTATGGTATGAATGCTTTGGGGTTTGCAATCTTCAAAATTGCTCTTTGTGCCATAGTCTATGGTTACTTGCGTTTTTATATCCACGCCAAGCTTGTCAGGGTGGGCTTTTGCGTAGCTATATACCTTATCGCAAAGCCTTCTTGCGTAAGAAATGGCTGCTGGCATATACTCATCAGCCTCGCAACTTGCAAAGCCAAACATTATGCCCTGATCTCCTGCTCCTATTTCGCCGCCCTGTCTATCAACGCCTTGATTGATGTCTGGGCTTTGTTCGTTTAAAAACACAAGGGTTTCTACCTCATCAGGGTGTAGGCATTGAGCCTTTGTAAAATAGCCCTTGCCGTCATAGCCTATGTTTGATAAAGCCGTTTTAACTATGTCTTCATAGTCCTTTTGGCTCAACTTGTGTTTTGACTTGACTTCTCCGCCGATGACAACTTTATTGCCCGCGACAAAGACTTCACTCGCCACCCTTGAATCTTTGTCATTATTCAAGAGTATATCCACTATTGTATCAGCGATGATGTCTGCACACTTATCAGGGTGTCCAGCACTTACAACTTCGGAAGTGAATAGATACATTGTTTTCCTTTCGGTTTGATTTTGTCAAAAAGACGAGGTGATTTTACCAAAAAAAGTTAAATTTTTTGAGTTTTCAAAAGGCAAAGTGAAAATGTAAATTTAACATTTTTTGACAATTTTGTAGTAGAATGCTTAAAAAATGTTTAAGGACAGCTTTATGAGAGCTTTTTTAATTGATAGTGAAAATGTCAATTTTGACAACTTCATCAAACAAAGCAAATTCAAGCCAAAAGACTGCTTTTTCATCGTGGGTAATGCTACGCTTAAATTTTCCTTAATGGCACTTGAATTTTTACAGGATAAAAGGGTGAAATTTTATGATTTTAACGAGCCGAGCAAGGATTATGCGGACAAAATTATCTTAACGCTTTTGGGCTTTTTATTGGCTCAAAAAAAATACAAAAAATGCTTCATTGTTAGTAATGACAATATTTTTTCAAAGCTTAACTTCACTCGTGATTTTTTCGGCAAAAAGGTAAAAATCCTTAAAATCAACAACGAACACAATGCTAAATTGCCTATAAAGCCTGATTATCACATACAGCTTTTTGAAAAAAATGCCGAATTCATCAAGGATTTACACGCAAAAAGTAAGAATTTAGGCGATTTTCACCGCGTTTTGCAAAAGCATTTTAAAATTCACGGAACGCTTATTTATAAATACCTCAAAGACACGCACAAGGAGGAATTTTTTCAAAAATTCAAGCCCGTGGCAAGGATTAGTCAAACCCAGCCAAAACTCCTTACGCACAAAGAGGATTTAAACGGCGATAGCGCTAATTCGCAAGAAAATTTTATCATCACGCAAATTTTCACTCGCTTTTTTAAAAAGGACAAAGGCTCACAAAGCCCCAGCAATGAGTTCTAGCGGATTTTTAAACAAAACCTGTGCTTTTTCTTGCTGCAAGGCGTTTGAAATTTGCATTCTACACGCTGAACATTCTGCACTGATGATTTGAGCCTTGCTTTCTTTAATGTCTTGTGCCTTTTTAATGCCCACTTTTAAAGCTTTGTTAAAGTGATTTGTCTGCATACTCACCCCACCAAAACCACAGCAGGTATTTGATTGGGCGAGTTCTACGAAGTTAAAATTGGCTTTAAGCAAGGTGCGAGGCTCTTTAAACACACCTTGCATTTTCCTAGCGTGGCAAGGGTCGTGATAAGTAACGAGCAAATCGCTTTTTTGCCCTTTTTCAAGCACTTTAAGCAAGTCGCTCTCGTCATAAAAATACTTTGTGGCTAAAAAGATTCTCCCAGCCACAGCCTTTGCTCGTTTTGCCCACTCTAACTCAGCTTGTAAGGCAAAAAAATGCTCATAATCAACATTAAGCATAGCCGAGCAAGTCGCCTCTGGCACGATGATAGCATCTAGTTTTTCAAGCTTTTGTTCAAAATACTCTATATTTTTTTTCGCTAATCTTTCCACAGCCTTAAAATCGCCGGTGAAGTATTGCGGCGCACCGCAGCAGCTTTGTTTTTTGAGTAAATCCACATTGATTTTAAGTTTTTTAGCGATTTTTAGCACAGCCTCTGCCGTGCTAGTATAAGCGTAATTTGACAAACAGCCCACGAAAAGCCCCACGCTCTTACTTCCGCCATTGTCGATAAATTCAGGCTGAGTGTTTAAAAAACTCTTTTTACTCAAAGTAAGCAAAAAGCGTCCTTTTTTCACCATAGGAAAGCTAAATCTCGCACTCATTCCCAAATTTTCTTGTATTTTTCCCCTTTCATCAAAACAAGCTATCTTATCTTGTCCTTGAATTTTAAAGGCACAGCTTTGAAAGACATAACCCAAACGAGCTACAAAGTCCATTATTTTGCGGTTGGCAAGTAAAAAAAAGGCAAGTTTTTTATACCAAGCAATGCCGTAGCGTTTGGCAAGTTCATAACGCACACTTTCAATAGCACTATCCACACGCAAACTGCTAGGACAGGCTTCAACGCAATTTGTGCATAAAAAACAGGATTCAAAAATATTTTTTAAATTCTTATCAAGTTTTAGCTCATCTTGCTTAAATGCGGCGATTAAATCCAAAAAACCCCTAGGACTTGTCGTCTCATCGGCATTTATATCGTGTATGGTGCATACGGGTATGCACTTACCGCACTTCACACAAGCATTTGTAATATCCTTTAAATTCATCATCTCACACCGTTTTTGAAAACACTTTCTTTTCTTCGCTGATTTTTTTCATATACGCATCAAAGCACATAGCGATATTTCTTATGAGTAACACGCCTGTTTCATTGACTTTGAGCCACTTTTTATCATAATGCACGAAATTTTTGTATTCGTCTAAAAGCTCTAAATCCTCTTTGAAATAAGTAAAAAAATCAATCTTAAATTCTTGCTCGATTTTTTCAATATTTAAGGCAAAATTTGCCATTAAATCCATTATCACCACTTTTCTAAGCACATCATCATCATTTAAAACAACACCTCTTTCAAAGGGTAATCGTCCCTCATCAATAGCCCTTTCATAGCTTGGCATATCCTTGAAATTTTGCGCATAATGCCTTTGCCCCTCGCCTATGCTCGTAAGCCCAATACCAAGCAAATCCGCTCCACCTTTTGTGGTGTATCCTTGAAAATTTCGGTGCAAAGAGCCATTTTGCAAGGCTTTAAAAAGCTCGTCATCAGCCTTTGCAAAATGGTCCATTCCTATCATTTTATAGCCATTTTGGCTTAAAAAATTCTCGCAAAACTCCAAAATCGCAAGTTTGACATCTGGGCTTGGCAAGTCATTTTCGTTGAATTTTCTCATATTTTTTTTAAGCCAAGGCACATGAGCGTAATTAAAAATGGCTAAGCGTTCAGGGCTTATCAAAAGGGCTTTTTGCAAGGTATTTTCAAAGCTTTGCAAACTTTGAAAAGGCAGCCCGTAAATTAAATCCATATTCACAGAGCCTATGCCATATTTTCGCACCATATCCACAGCGTTTTTAGTCAGCTCAAAGGGCTGAATTCTGTGGATTTCCTTTTGCACTTTTTCGTCAAAATCCTGCACTCCAAAGCTTATGCGGTTAAAGCCATTTTGCGTTAAAATTTGTGTTTGCTCCTCGTTTAAAAAGCGAGGGTCGATTTCACAGCTGATTTCAGCATTTTCATCAAAATTGCTAAAAACGCTTTTAATGCTTTGAATGAGCCTTTGCAGTTGTTTTGCCGAAAAAAATGTCGGCGTGCCACCGCCAAAGTGCATTTGCACGACTTTGCGTTTGGTATTTGTAAAATCTTTAAGCATTTGAAGCTCTTTGAAAATATAGTCTAAATACCGCTCTTTATTTTCCTCCTTTGCGGTGTAAATGACATTACAGCCACAAAAATAACAAGCACTTCGGCAAAAAGGCAGGTGAAAATAAAGGGACAAAGCTCGGTTTTGCTCTTTTAAAATTTGCGTGTATTGCTCGTAGGTAAAGTTTGAGCTAAATTCAACAGCCGTTGGATAGCTCGTATATCTTGGTCCAGCCTTTGAAAATTTAACAAAAGCCTTGTAATCACGCATTAAAACCGCCTTTTTGTATCATCGCTTCCATATCCACAAATAAATTCGGGTGTTCTTTTTTGATATTTGCCATTAGCTTGTCAAGGTCGATATTTACCTCCATAAGCCCATTTTTAGCCTGTTTTTTAATCTCGTCCATCGCCACTATCCACGCGTCATTAAAATCAATGGGAATTTGCTGGTAAATTGCCTTTTCAAGTTTTAGCTCGAAATTTTCTTGTTGGAGCTTTTTTAAGCCCTCCAACATATTTTTAAGACTAGCTATGGAAATGAGGGTGTGGATTTTATCCTGCTCATCAACGACAAACCAAGGCTCAGGGGCTTGCCAATGTCCGCTTTTAAGGCTCAATACCTTTTCATTTTCGTTGCTAGATACGATTTCAAGTATGGTTTGCTCGTCTTTGTTAATGCCAAGCGAATTTGAAAATTCGTTGATTTTTTCTAGTGATTTGCTGGAATTTTGTAAATTTTTCATCTTTATCCTTGAAATTTTAAACATTTGTAATTGTAGCACTTTTGCGTTTATGTAAGATTAAATTTTAAAAGTTTTTAAATTTACTTGCTATAATAAGGCGAAATTTTAAGGGTAAAAATGAGTATTTATGATGAGAGGATAAAAACGCTTCAAGGCTTGATGAAAAAGGCGAATTTAAGTGCTTTTATCGTGCCAAGTGCGGACATACATTTTAATGAGTATTTGCCAGAATGCTTTATGGATAGGGCTTTTATGAGCGGTTTTACAGGCTCTGCGGGGACTTTAATCGTGCTTGAAAATGAAGCACATCTTTTCACGGACGGCAGGTATTGGCTACAAGCTGAAAAAGAGCTTTCTCAAAGTGCTATAACGCTTCAAAAGCAGACAAAAGAGCATACTTACCCCAAATTTCTTATCCAAAAGCTCAAAAAAGGCTCTTTTGTAGGCATAAATTCTAAAAATGTGTCAATAAATTCAGCCAAAGAATTAAAAAAAGTCTTTAAATCTGCGAATTTAAAGCTTGAATTTGCAGATTTATTAGCTACGATTTTTAATCCTCGCCCAGCCCTGCCAAAGCATTTAATTTTCGAACATAAAAATGTTTTTACAGGCACAAATTCAAAAAACAAGCTCAAAGCCCTTCGTCAAAAAATGAGTGAAAAAAACGCTTCTTATCATTTTATCTCCTCTCTTGATGACATAGCTTGGATTACGAATTTAAGGGGACTTGACATAGCGTATAATCCCGTGTTTTTGTCCTTTTTGCTGCTTTCTTTTGATAAAGCCTTGCTCTTTGTTAATAGGGCAAAATTAAAGCCAAATCTCGCCTTAAAGCTTGAAAAACAAGGCTTTACGCTTTATAAATACGAAGAAGTTGAAAGCATTTTACACCAACTCAAAAAAGAAAAAATCCTACTTGATGCCCAAAAAACGAGCATTTATTTTGCTAAAATCCTTAAAAAACACAACAAAATCATCAAAGACACAAATCCAAGCACCCTGCTTAAAGCCCACAAAAACGCCAAAGAGTTAAAAAACATTAAAAACGCAATGATAGCTGATGCTTTGAGTTTGTGTGAATTTTTTGCTTGGTTTGAAAAGGCTGTGAAAAAGGGGCTTGATGAGCTTGACATTGATGAAAAATTGAGTGCTTTTAGGGCAAAACACCCCCTTTATCTTTGCAATTCATTTGCCACCATAGCAGGATTTAACGCCAATGCAGCCATTATCCACTACCAAGCCACAGCACAAAATCACGCTAAAATTCAAGGCAATGGACTTTTACTCATAGACTCAGGTGCACAGTATCAAAACGGCACAACGGACATTACCCGTGTAGTAGGCGTTGGAGAGTTAAATCAAGCTCAAAAAAGAGATTATACCCTCGTTTTAAAAGCCTTAATCGCATTAAGCAGGGCGAAATTTCCCAAAAATATAGCCCTTTCCTCGCTTGATAGTCTTGCAAGGGCGAATTTATGGCAAGAAGGGCTTGACTATATGCACGGAACGGGACACGGAGTGGGCTATTTTTTAAATGTGCACGAAGCACCCATTTCAATTTCATCTTTTTCAAATGCTCACAACAAGGCTGAAATTGGCATAATAAGCTCCATAGAACCGGGCATTTACCGCAAGGACAAATGGGGAATTCGCCTTGAAAATTTAGTCGTTATAGTTTTAGCCAAAACGAAAGAAAGGGACTTTGGGGAATTTTTGCGTTTTGAAACGCTTACACTTTGCCCTTTTGAACGCTCACTCATAGACTTTACCCTGCTTGATAGCAAGGAAAAAGCGTGGCTTAATACTTACCATCAAAAGATTTTAAAAACGCTCTCACCAAAACTCAAAGGCGAAGCTTTAAAATGGCTTGTTGAAAAATGTGCTAAATTGATTTAAAATAGTTTTTTTGCTTTTTGGGTTTGAAAACACATTCTTTCATTTATCATTCTATCGAAGTTCTCAATCCCCCTAGCTTAATACAAATTCGCCTTAAAATACACATTAAGAATTTAAAATTTGAGTAAATTTTAAGCAAAATTTGCTATAATTTCTCATCATTTTTTGAGGATTAGTGATGAAAGATTTGTTTTTATTCAGCTCGTTGATTGATGAGAGCCATACTTTTGCGTATTTTTTTCACCTTGCCCTTGTGGCGATTATCGCTGTGATTTTAGCAAAAATGGCGACAAAGGCTATGCAGCTCGTGCCTCGTGGCGTTCAAAATATCGCTGAGGCTTATTTGGACGGCATTGTGAGTATGGGACGCGACACTATGGGAAGTGAGGAGGCTGCACGCAAATACCTGCCCCTAGTCGCCACTATCGGTTTTGTCGTCTTTTTTAGCAATATCATCGGCATTATACCCGGCTTTGAAGCACCAACGGCAAGTTTAAATTTAACGGCAAGTTTGGCAATTATGGTGTTTGTGTATTATCATTTTGAGGGTATTCGCACTCAGGGCTTTTTCAAATACTTTTCGCATTTTATGGGACCCGTTCCAGCCATTGCTCCGCTGATGTTTCCCATAGAAATTGTCTCGCATTTTTCGCGTGTGATTTCCTTGTCGTTTCGTTTGTTTGGCAATATCAAGGGCGATGATTTATTTTTGGCTGTTATTTTAGCACTTGTGCCGTGGATTGCACCGCTTCCAGCTTATGTTTTGCTGACTTTTATGGCGTTTTTGCAAACCTTTATTTTTATGATTTTAACCTATGTGTATTTAGCTGGTGCAACAGCGATTAGCGAGGGGCATTGATATATTTTTACGAATTTTTAAGGGGTGCGGGTTTAGCACTCTTGCTTTTTGGGGCTTTGCATTTTTTTATAGCAAGTGAATATTCTTTCATTCGCTTGTGTTTTGGTGCTTTGCCCGGACTTTTTGTCTTTATCGTTGCCATTTTACTGATACAAAATGACGAGTTAAGACGAGCAAATGATAAAAATTCGCCCCAAAATTAACTAAATTTTAAGGAAAAATAATGTTTGAAGTCGTCATTGGTTTAGAAGTGCATACCCAGCTTAACACCAAAAGC
>CAZSMF010000006.1:0-42105 GCA_964607975.1 uncultured Campylobacter sp.
CATAGGAAATACCGACTCTTATGACCCAGATACCGCCACAGCAGGACAGACAAAAGCCCTCAATGAGGACCTAGTAAAGATTAAAAACCAAGCCATAGAGTTTGGCGAAGAGCTAGAATATGACTTTTTGCAAAGTGGCAAAGAGATAATAGAAAAGCTCACCGAGCAAATCAAGCAAGTTGATTCTATCGATACAAGTAGCTTTAAAGAGCAGTGTAATGAGATTTTAAGCGAATTTGAAGGTGCGGTGGCAGAAAATATCACTAGCAAGATAAGTTTAAGCGATGAGGACTTTTTAGAAATCGCAGCTTTGCCAAAAGGTGAGAAAAAAAGGCAAAAATTTGATGCTTTTAGTAAGAGTGTGGCAAAAGATGCTTTTAGCGAGGCAGCAGATAGTTTTACAGAAAACCTTTCATCAAGCGTAAAAAGCGTAACTACTTTGCTTAATGTAACGCTACAATCAAAGCAAATTATCATAAAAAATACAAAATCCGCGCTAGATAAAATCAAAAAGGCAAAGAATCAAACCCAAAAGCAGCAAGAGCAGGTAAATCTCTCGCTAAATTTATGCAAAAAAGAAGCTTTGCTAACTAAAATGGGGAGTTAAATAATGGGTTTTTTCTCAGAAATAATGAAGAGTGTAGCACACATACAAGAAGCAACACAAACAATAAATATTGAATGGCAAAAGCCAAAGCCTGTGCGTCATAAAAAGAGCTTTTGGATAGATAGTATCACAAATCTAGCACATAGCTATTTAAAAAATCTTTGCGTAAGTAGCAAGGTAGAGCCTATATCTAAAAGTGAGATTAAAGAGCACTTACAATCCTTGCGAGTTGGAGGCTTTAACATAGATGATTATATAAACTGGTTAAAGCAGTGGCAGGATATATCCCTTGAAACGCAGCGTATAGGTAGTTTTGTTGTTGAAACCATTGAAGAATTTATTGGAAATATTTACACTAAGGCAGAGGCTAAATTACAAGACATACAAGCACAAATCAAGCTTAAAGAAAATGCCTTGAAAGAAGCATCTTTGCACTATGATTTGCAAATGGCAAAAATACAAGTGATTTTAAACAAAATAAAAGAGTGATATGCCAATACCAACTAAAATAAAATGCCTCAAATGCGGGAAAAGCTTCATAAGTGGCGATGCTTTATCCTTGCTATGTCCAAAATGTAATGGCAACAAGGGCAATTTTATCACCGAGCTAATCAAAAGCATTTTGAGTAAAATCAAAGTCAAGTAAAGTTGGTAAAAAATTTAAAGCATTTGATGATGAAAACAAGTGCCTTTCACTCCACCCTAAACCTCACCTCATCACTTTGTCCGCTTTGGCTGATGATGAAAAGCTCGTAAGCCCCAGCCTTTAAATCAAGCATTCTGCTCGTATCCTTGCCCTCATAAATCACGCTTTTGTTAAGATACCAAAACAGAGTCTCATCTTGCAAATTCGCCACTTTCACAATGAGGGGATTTTTGCGGTGCAAGTCCTTGCTCATCACTATACGCAAATTTTGTGTGGGGTAGAGAATTTTGACATTTTGACGATTTGTTAAATTTACACGAGCTTCTTTTAAAAACGCTAAAACCTGCACGGGCAAGTCAAGTTTAATGCTTGGCTTGGCGTTTTTGAAATTTGCATCAAGCGAGTTAAGCTCCTTGCCCTCAAATTCATACATTTTTTTAAGATAAGGAGACGAACGCAAGGCGTTAGCGTCCTTTGGATAGAGGGTGTAGCTAAAATCCACAGGCAAATCATAGCGATAGCCCGTAACGCTGTCGATTTTAAGCCTTATTAAATCATCACTTATGCTAAATTCCTCATTGACATTTTCAAGCAAATTTAAAAGCTCAAAAAACAGCTCCCCAGCTACGCTCACTCCATATAAATTCGCATTTGCCTCCCCTGTGAAATTCCCCACCCAAACGCCAAGCACATAAGATGGTGTCGCACCCAAAGCCCAAGCGTCCTTTCGTCCGTAACTTGTGCCTGTTTTCCAAGAGATTATTTTATCCTTTTGATTAAACTCCTCCAAACCCACACGAGTAAGCTCTCTCATCGCTTCAAGCGTAAGATAAGCACTACCTTTTGAAAACATTGTCTGCGTTTTGCTTAAATTTTCATCTTTTAAATACGAAATTTCGCTGATTTGCCCGTAATTTGCCAAACCAGCATAAAGCTTCATCAACTCTTCAAGGCTCATTTCTTTCGTGCCTAAAATGAGTGATAAGCCGTATTTTGCATAATCATCATCATCAAAGCCCACAAAATTTTTAAGCTCGTAAAAAAATTTCTCATAACCATAGCTTTGAAGTAAGCTCACAAAAGGCACATTCAAGGACTTTTGCAGGGCAAATTTGGCTTTTATCAAGCCGTAGTATTTTTTATTGGCATTTTGTGGATTGAAATTCGAAAAAAAAGTCGGCACATCAACAAGCAAAGATTCCCCACAAATAAGCCCCTCATCGATGCTTAAAGCGTATAAAAAAGGCTTTAAAACTGAACCCACACTTCGTTTAGCCACGACTCCATTGATTTGTCCTAAATTTTTCTCATCGTAAAAATCCTGCGAACCCACATAAGCAAGGACTTTGCGACTTTTTGTATCCATAAGCATTATGGCTAGATTATGAATGCCCTGCCTTGCGATTTTATCGCCAAATTCCTTTGCTTTTTGCTCGAATTTGCTTTGTAGCTTTTTATCAAGGCTTGAAATGGCTTGTTTTTGCGTATCGTTTAAAAGCTGTAAAGCCAAATGCGGGGCTACATTTTTGCGAGTTTTAAAGCTTGGCAAAGGCTCACTTAAAGCAAGGGTTAAAATGTCCTCATCAAAATAGCCCTTATCATAAAGCTTTTGCAGGAGTTTGTTTCGCTTTTCTTTGAGTTTTGTTTTGTTTTTTTCTAAATTCATCAAGCCCGGAGCATTTGGCAACACCGCTAAAAGTGCAGCCTCGCTCCACGATAAATCCTCTGGCTTTTTGTCAAAATAAAACAAAATCGCCGATGAAAAACCGACTAAATTCCCACCATAAGGGGCATTGTTTAGATAAAGCCTTAAAATCTCGTCTTTTTCAAGGCTGTTTTCAAGCTTGATGGCTTTGATGATTTCGCTCATTTTATTTAAATAAGTGCGTTCATTTCTTTCATAAAGCTTAATCACCTGCATAGAAATGGTGCTTGCACCGCTTTTTTTATCCTTGCTTAAATTCTTAACAAAAGCCCTAAAAAGTGCCGCAAAATCCACGCCAAAATGCGAGTAAAAGCGTTTGTCCTCATATTCTATCACCGCATTTTTGAGCTTTTGAGGGATAAAATCAGCCTCTAAATGCCACTGCTCCTCATCATTGATAAAGGTGCTTAAAATTTGCTCGTCTTTATCAAACAAAACCTTGCTATAACGGCTTTGAAAGGCATTTTGCAAGGATTTTACATTAAAATTAAAATAAACAAAACTTGCACTCAAAAAAACAGCCAAAAGCCCCAAAATCAAGGCAAATTTCAGGGCTTTTTTGAATTTATTGCTCGACAATGATAGTTTTTCCCTCGCTTAAAGCTTGAAAGCTATCATCATACATAGCCTCGACAAAAGCCCCTGTGAGGCTGTATTTGCCCGGGGTTACGGCGTTAAGCTTGACATAAAAGTTTTGAATCTCATCCTCATACAAGCTAAAAAACCACATAATTTTATCATCTCTGACATCAACAAAATCAAAAGAGGAATTTCGCACAAAACTAGGCATCTCCTCACCCAAAATAGTATTTGCCACTTCCCAACCACTTGGCAAAACCTGAGTTAAAGCCACATTGTCAATCCTGCCGAAATTTCCAGCTTGGGCTACGGATAAACGCATATAAAAAGTTTGTGAGCTTTTAAGCTTATCCTCACTGATTTCATTGCCCTTTTCGTCAAAAAAAGTCCTCTCTACTTCAATATTCTTGCTGAAAGGCTCGGCTATATCAAGCTTTATGCCCTCCACGCCAAAGCTTACAAAGACATCTTTTTTGCTTTGCACTAGGGCTTTTCCCTCGTTAAATTCAAAGCTTTGCAAACTTTTTTCTTTAAGCTCTGTGTTTTTGCCATCAATTGTAACGCTCGCATTCATCGCCTCGCCTTGCTCTGTTTTGCCTAAATTAAGAGCAAGAGCAAGGGCGTAAAGTGCGTAGCCTGAACTTTGCGTTGAAAGATAACTATTAGCTTGTAAAGTAGCGCTTAAATACTCTAAAAGCTCGGCATTGCTTTTGCCGTAAATGATTCCATAAGCATTAGAGATAATGGCTTTGTCTCTAACTACTGAGCCATAGTTAAAGCGATAATACTCATCATTTAAATTTGGCTCTATGCTTGTAGAACTTGCGATTTTCATCGCTATGTCATCAATTCCAGCGAGTTTATACGCTGCACCAAGCTGCCAAAGACTTGCTGTATCAAGCTCATCTTTGCTTTCGTATAAGGCATTCATCGCTGAGATATTTGGCTCTTTTGCCAAGGCTAAAAGAAATAAAGAATTCACCTTGTTAAAGAGTTCGTTTTTGTTTGTGCTTTTTTTCACATAATTTTTTTCGTATTCTAGCCAACGATTATAGAGGTTTTGCGGCACAAAATACCCAGCTTCTTTTGCCATAAGCAAAAACATTCCTGCATAATTACTTCCCCATACATCGCTTGTCCTTCCGCCCTGCCAATACGCAAAGCCCCCGTCTGCGGTTTGAAAACGCTCATAACGAGAAATGGCAGCGTTTATATTGTTGATGATTTTTTGCTTGTTTGCCTTGTAGCTGAATTTATCAAGGTAAAGTTGAGGCAAAACCGCTGAGGTGGTTTGCTCTATGCAGCCGTAAGGATAGCGGATTAAAAATTGCAATCTCTTATCCAAATTCAAAATAGGCGTAGGGCTGATTTTAAGCGTGGCTGTGGTGCTTGACTTTATATAGCCGCTTTCTATGCTAAATTCCTTGCTTTCATTTGCTTTAATGAGCGTGCTTTGACTTTGATAAGTGTAGGCATTTTTGGCTTTTATATCAATTTCGCTTTTGCTGCTATAAGTGTATTTATCAGCTTGTAGCTTAAATTCAAGCTCCTCTATGCCGATTTTATCGTCATTTACCTTGACATTAAAATACACATCTTGCTTTTGATTTTTGCTAAAATCAATTTTGATTTCGTTTTTATCAAGCTTTAACAAGCCGTTTTTGTTTTTAAGCGAGATTGTAGCGTTTTTGACATTTTCATCGACTTTAAACACCTGCACCAAAAGCTTAAACTCATCGCCTATCCTCAACGCTCTTGGCAGGGTTTCAAGCATAATCACAGGAGCAGAGACAAGGACATTTTTTTCCGCATTCGCAAAAGCCTCGCCATTACTTGCCACAGCCATAACACGCACCGAACCCATATAAGCAGGCATAGTGAATTTAACCTTGGCAAAGCCGTTTTTGTCCGTTTTTACAGGGGCTTGATACAGCACGACAGGATTAAATCTTTGTGCTTGTTCGTCCTCTTTGCTTTTATTTGCTCTTTCAGCCTTGCTTAGGCTATTAAAGGTATCTCCGCCCGTTTGAAGCACTTTTGCCACAGCCCCAAAGCTTTTAGCGATGATTTTATCATAAGTGTCAAAGACTTTGAGTTTAAAGCCCGTTTTAGCGTAAAAATAGCCCCAAATATTTGGAGTTTGAAAATTTGTCAAACTCAAAAGCCCCTCATCAACCACAGCCAAAGTGTAGGTGTAAGGCTTTTTGTCCGCACTTTGCAAACTCACTTCAAATTCACTTTGTGGTAAGATTTTATCAGGGGCGTTAAGATTAAGGGTGATTTTACTTTGCTCATCACTCACATTTAAAGGAATGACGCCAAAAAGCCTCAAAGCCCTGTCATTTTCCCAGCTTTTATACTCTTGGATAAAACTCACACTCACATAAATATTTGGCGCGAAATTCTTTTCAATAGGCACTTCAAATTCAGTTTTCTGCCCCTTTGCATCGATGCTAAATCTCTTAATCACACCTGAGTTATTGCTTAAAGCGATTAAAGCTTTGCCACCTTTAACACTTTCAAATTCAATCTTTGCCTTTTCGCCCACCTTGTAGCTTTCTTTGTCGCTTTTGATTTTTAAGGCACTATGAATGTCTGCTGTGTTTGGTTCGCCCCAAGAGCTTATGTAAAAGTTTTGTCCAGTGCTTACTCCGCTTTGCTTGTCTATGATTTCTATAAACATATCTCCATAATTTTGTTCGGGCAAAAACTCAACACGCACGGGCTTGTCATCACTTGTAATCTCGCCTGTTTTGATGATTTGTGAATTTTTGTCCTTTTTAATGGAGCGTAAAAACACATCATAATCATCATAATCCCACCACCAAGAGTAGTTATGTTGATAAATTTTGTATTCGAGTTTTTTACCCTTAATGAGCTTTTCTTTTAAGTCGCTTACTATGACATCAAAGCTGATTTTAGAATTAGAGCTTATGTATTTGCTTTCAAGCTTTTTAATGCCTACAAAATAATCATACTTTCGCAACTCAACATTAAGCACATTTTTCGTGCTTCGCCCACCTTGCTCAAAGACTTCTGCGTTTAAAAAAGCGTTGAAATTCGCACCCTCGCTATTTAAAATCTTTTCACTCAATGTAAAATGAGCCTTTAAAACGCCGTTTTCATCAAGCGTTCCCTCATTATCATCATAGCTGCTTGGAATGTAAAGGCTAGGATTTTCAAAGATATAGTTTTTGAATTTAGAATTAAGATATTTCTTTTTGCTTATTTTTAAATTTGTATTGGCTTTTAAGCCACTTGCTGGTGTGCCAAAAAGGTATTTTGATGAAATGGTGTAGCTTAATGCTTTATTTTTGTTAATATCTACAAATTCATCAGCCTTTAAATTCACTTCTATGCGGTTTGGTGCTAGGGTTTGGACTAAAATTTTGTGATGAAAAAGATGCGAGCCTATGTCAAGCGTAGCCTCATAAACGCCAGTTGGAGCGACTTTGTCAAGGGTGATTTTCTTGTAAAACATTCCATCACTAATGGCTTGCAGGCTTGATTGCTCAATGACTTTGCCTTTGGAGTCTTTAATGCTTAAATTGATAGGGTGGGTAATCACACCTTTTTCATTTTTCGCCACAACATTAAAATGTATGTCATCGCCGGGGCGATAAACACCTCTATCGCTGTAAATAAAGGCTTTTATCTTGCCCGAACTCATCAGCCCATCAACATCAAAGCCGTCCGTTGTAAGCGGGGCATTCATCTTTAATATACTTGCTTGTCCATCCTTACTCGCTACAAGAAAAAACACCTTTTCACTCTCAACAAGCAAATTTGCATCGCCGTTGTTATCACTTGTGGCTGTGGCGATGACTTGATTTTTTTTGCTGATAGCTTCGATTTTCACCCCACTTTGAGCCTGTAAATTCGTAAAATCTCGCACATTAACATAGAGTTCATCATTTATCATCTCAGCACTTAAAGCCAAATTTGAAAAGATTAAATGTTTGCTCACCTCAGCTCTTGTGTTGAAAAAATTGTGCTTTTGATAATGCTCTAAATTTGAAAAATCATAATCCGTGCCGTCCTCATCAAAGCTTAAAGACACGATGAAAACGCCGCTTAAATCTTTAAGGGCATTGAGGGCGATTTCATTTTGCATCCATTGATTTTTAGTCATTTGTAAATCAAATTCCTTTTCTAAAATCAAATCCCCCGTGTATTGTAGAGCATCATCATAATCATAATTGCCTATAATATTGCTTTCATAAGAGCTTAATTTCTTTTTGCCTTGGAAATTTCGATTTCTTATGTATTCGCTTATGTTATTAGCATAAATTTGATAGACTTTGAGCTTAACTTTTTTCACATTAAGGCTCTTAAAGGCGATTTTTTTCTCTGCTAAACTTGGCAAAAACACCCCATCGCTTGAAAAAGCAAGGCTTGGTTCTAAATCCTCAAAACCCACATCAGCACTAAATTCCCTCGTTGTTTTTATGCCATTTATCGCCGCAAGTCCTTTCATCACGGATACCTTGTAGCTTGTTGCTCTTGCGAAATTGCCCGTGAGTTTAATGCTATTGCCCGTCATCGCAGCGTTAAATTCAAGCTTTGGCTCTATGCGTATGAAGTCTTTCACTCTTTGCTTGGTGTCAAGCTCGGCTGAAAATTGTAACTGAATTTGTTTGTCCTTGCTGCTTACATTTTGCAAGGAGAGTTCGCCTTTAATATTGCTTAAATATTCAAATTTCAAATCCTCTTCAAGCCCTAAAATTTTGGCGTTAAATGTGGTGTTGATTTTTTGATTTTTATTAGTTAAGGCAAATTCCTCACTCACTAAGACATATTTGTCTTTTATTTTCTCAAAGCTTTTTATATCAAGCTTTTTGCCGTCTTTTCTTAATATAATGCCCTTAATATTCTCATCATTTAAGATAAAAGAGCTGTCAAATTCAAGCCTTAAAGCACTTTGAGTGCCACCGTCTAAAAAACTCGCATTGGGCGTGGAGATTTTACGAGCAGCTGTTTTAAATTCAAGTTTTACAGGCTTTTCATAAAGCTTAAATTCCACCTTGTAAGAACTTTTAGCCTGTAATGTTAAATCAAGTTTTAAGGTATTGCCCTGAACGAAAGCATTTACATTGCTTTCCTTGCCATTTATTTTTGCCTTGATAATGCCCTCATTTTGGGATATAAATTTGCTTAAAGAATTTTTTTGCGTGAATTTTTCATCAAATTCAACAAACAAAAACTGCTGATACTCTATAACTTCGCCACTTTTAGCTCTTATAAACTCATCTTGGCTCTCGCTACACGCAGTAAAAAAAAGCACAAGTATGAGCCATAAATTTAGTCTTAAAAACATTAAATGTCCTTTTTATGAAATAAAAAACATTATAGCAAAAATTCACATTCACTTCACTTAAATTTTGTATTATTGTATTTATAATTTATTTGAAAAGGAGCAAAAAATGAAAAAACAAATCGTTGCCTTACTTGGCGTAAGTCTTGCTTGTGTGAGTTTATACGCTGATAGTTGGCTTCAAGGTTCTATCACACAAGTGAAAGAAAATGAAAAAGTCATCATCGTAGATACGGCTTATTCAGGGCAAGTTGCGGTGAAAATCCTGCCAAATACAAAGGTTGAGCTTGATAATTGCGGTTGGTTTGGACTAGCTGATAGCTGGATATTTAGCGATTATGGCGATTTTTGGGATTTAAAAGTCGGTCGTTTTGTGGAGGTTGATGCTTATTTACCCACTATGCCGCAAAATGTGCCAAATGCCACCACAGCGACAAAAGTCGAGGTAAAATGTCGCCCGAAAGCATACTAAAAGCAAGGTTTATCCTTGCTTTGCTTAAAACTACTCTTTTACAAATTCTTATTCAAATCCTTTAAATTCTCAACATAAATACTCAAACTTGGGAAAGCAAAGCCCAGAGAGTTTTTCTCTAAAATTCGCATAAAATCAAGCATTAAAGCCTGTCTAGCCGCTCTAAATTCGGCTGATTTAATGGCTTTGGTGTAAAAATATAATTCTATATTGATACAACTATCCGCAAATTCTTTCAAAGCCACATAACAAGCATTTTTATAGCCCTCCAAATCATTAACCGAGACTAAATTTTGACGATACTTCGCACTATAATGGCGATTTAAAGCATTATCATCATCGTGAGCCACGAGAGGACTTTTATCTAAATACTCTTTTAAGTCCTTAACGCATTGTTCTAGCTGCTCTGGCTTGGCATCATAGGACACGCCTAAATTCATTCTAATGTGCCGCCCCACCTTTCTTTTACTCCAATTTTGAATATTAGCATTCATTATAGTGGAATTTGGCAAGAAAACAAGAGAATTGTCAAAGGTTCGCACCGTTGTCTTTCTCAAACCCGTCTCAACGACATTGCCCTCAATACCAGCTACTTGTATCCAATCGCCCTGATTGAAACTATCATCAAAAGAAATGATGAGCGAGGCGAAAAAATTAGCGATAATGTCTTTTGCAGCTAAGGCTACGGCTAAACCGCCAATGCCAAGTGAAGCGATAATGGCTGAGACATTAAAGCCAAGATGCGCTAAAACCAAAAGCGTGGCGATGATGATAATCACAAAATAAAGTATTTTGATGATGAGATTTGCCACTTCTTTTTTGCCGCTTTTTTGTGCAAGGCGTGAGACAAGCATAATGCCATAGCTGTTTAAAAGCCCCACGATGAGCCACGCAAAAAGCCCTACATAAATGACATAAAAAATATTATTTATGGTTACATTTACAGGGGCAGGATAATAAAACACAGCAAAACACACGCTAAAAGCGTAGAAAAAGAGTATGAGCGAAAAGGGCTTTTGATTTTTGGTGATGAAAAGCTCTCGCACTTCGGCTTTATTCATCGCTGTTGATGAATTTTTGAAAAAGAGTTTCATCAAGCAAAAGAGTATGAGCGGGGGCAAAAACACCCTTAACACATAAAAAAGCACTAAAACAAGAACGCAAATGAGAAGTTTTCCCGTGTCTATCCACTCAATTTTGGTAAAATCATTGATATAATCAATCACGCTTTGAAGCCTTAACTCGCTAAAAATGTAATTGCTCTCAAACAAATAAGCCTTTTGGCTAAGGTGATTTAGCACTTCTTTATAGCTATTTTTTTTGAATTCAAGCTCATTTTTTGCCGCCTCATCGCTAAAATTCATCAGCTCAAAACTCTCATCAAGGGCTGTGATATAGGTGCTAATATGCGTTTGCATTTGCTCACTACTTGCTGTTTGTTTAAAAAGCTCGTTTAATTCTAAAAGCGAGGAGTAAAAAAACTCATCAAGCTGCAAGGAATTCAGGGTGAATTCTTTATTTTTATAAGTTAAACTCCCTTTTTTAAGCTTTTTCAGCTCTTTTTCTAAATTCTGCGTCTGTTTTGTAAGGCTTTGGGTTAATTCTTTGTTGATTTCCTCGCCGGAGATGATTTTTGGCAAGTTTTGTAAAAGCTCCTCTTTTTCCTTTTTAAGAGCGTTTTTTTCCTTGCTTAAAAGGCTGTTGTTATTATCACTTTGGGCGTTAAGCTCTGCGAGTTTGGCATTGGCGTTGAGGTATTCTTGCACTAAATGATAAGTTTGCGTTTGTGTTAAAGGTTGGGCGAAAGCAAAAAAAGCAAAACTTAAAAGAAAGAGAATTTTTTTCATAATTTATCCTTTGTGAGAGATGAGAACGAAATTTTTATGCTCGAAGCTGTATTCATAAATTTCGCCCGTTTCGATGATATAATACCAAGCGTGAATTTCAAGCCTTTTTTCACTCACGGCTTTTTGAATTTCAGGGTAAGTGAGTAAATTTTGCAAAGAATTAAGCAAATTAAGCTTTTCAGTCAGCCACGAACGCATAGCTAAATCCGTCTTTGCCACCTCAAATTCCAATACCTCATCTTTAATGCTTGAAAGCATACTGAGCCATTTTTTGACATTGGGCGTTTGATTAAGCTCGTTTTCATCGCTATACAAAGCCTCACAACCCCCGCAGTTGCTGTGTCCACACACGACTATATTTTTAATGTGTAAAGAATTCACCGCATATTCTATCGCAGAAGTTGTGGCTAGATAATCATCGCCTATGCGATAAGGCGGGACGATATTAGCGATGTTTCGCACGACAAAAAGTTCGCCCGGTCCTGTATTAGTGATAAGATTTGGCACGACACGAGAATCCGCACAGCCTATGAAAAGCGTGTGGGGATTTTGCCTGTCTTTGAGGTTTTTAAACAAGCTTTTATGCTCCTTAAAATCCTCCTGCATAAATTTAAGCGCACCTTTGATGAGATTTTGCATTGATTAAACCTAAAAAATTTTTTAGGCATTATAACCTAAAATTTTACTCACTTTGTAATTTTGCATTTAACTTTTTAAGATAAATTTATGCCTACAAAATTTCATTTGGAGGAAAAAATGAGTCTTTATGATAGAGATTATGCTCGTTCAAAGGAGCTGTCAAACGAACAAAGTTCGGCTTTAAGCTCGTTTATTAAACAAACTTATCAGCTTTTTGCCGCTTCTCTTTTAGCTGGTGCGGCTGGTGCTTATGTGGGCGTTGTTTCCTTAGTGCCTTTGTTTATGAGTATGGGTATGGCTTCGCCTTTTATTATTTTAGGCATAGCTTTGGTGTTGTTTTTTGCGATGAGGGCGTGCTTGCATAAAAGCCCTTTAAATCTCGTCTTGCTTTTTGGCTTTACCTTTGTGTTGGGACTTGGACTTACTCCGCTTTTAGTCTCCGTTTTATCATTAGCACAAGGTGGCGTGATAGTCGCACAAGCCTTTGCTTTAACAGCAGTTGCTTTTGGAGCGTTAAGCATTTTTGCGATGAATACCAAAAAAGACTTCACCACTATGGGAAAAATGCTTTTCATCGTGCTTATCGTGGTTGTTTGTGCGAGTTTGATTAACATTTTCACGCAAAGCCCTCTTTTTGCCCTTGTGATTTCATCAGTAGCGGCGATTTTATTTAGCTTTTATATTTTGTATGATACACAAAATATTATACGCGGTAACTATTCTCACCCTATCGAAGGTGCGGTGGCGTTGTATTTGGATTTTATTAACCTCTTCGCCTCTTTGCTCCAAATTCTAGGGCTTACCAATAGAGATTAGTTTAAATTTAAGAAATTCGCGTCAAAGCTCACGCGAATTTCGCTTTGTATTTTTTGCAATTTTTTTCAAATTTTCGTTTGATTTCAAAATTCTTTCAAGCTTTTTCAGCTACAATACTCTTTTGAAAATAAAATTCAAGGATTAGAAATGACGACACTTCTCATCGTTTTTCAAATTATTTTAGTCATACTCATCACCATAGCCGTGCTTTTGCAAAAGAGTTCAAGCATAGGACTTGGAGCGTATAGCGGGAGTAATGAAAGCTTATTTGGTGCAAAAGGACCAGCGGGATTTTTAGCCAAATTCACCTTTATTTTGGGACTTTTACTCATCATCAACACCATAAGCCTAAGCTATATGTATAACACAGCGGGTAAGGATTCCATAGCCGAGAAAATCGCCGCTCCACAAGCACCAGCGACAAAGCAAGAGCTAAATGAGTCTCTTCCACAAGTAGCTCCACAAGCACCGAGTGCAAATTAAGGATAAAATATGCTTAATGAAATTTATGACAAACAAAAACAACAAGCCACCAAATGCCTTGACGCCTTGAAAAAGGACTTCACCACCATAAGAACAGGCAGGGTGAGCATTAACATACTCGATAATATCTTTGTGGATTACTACGGCACTCAAACCCCGCTCAATCAAGTCGCCACCATACTTGCCACAGACGCAAGCACCATAAGCATAAGCCCTTGGGAGAAAAATTTGCTTAAAAGCATAGAAAGTGCCATAGCTGCGGCAAATATCGGTGTCAATCCAAACAATGACGGCGAAGCAGTCAAGCTCTTTTTCCCGCCTATGACTCACGAGCAAAGACAAGAAAACGCCAAAAACGCTAGGGCTATGGGCGAAAAGGCAAAGGTAAGCATTCGTAACATTAGAAAAGACGCCAATGATGGCGTTAAAAAGCTTGAAAAAGACAAAGCCATAAGCGAAGATGAAGCTAAAAAGGCTTATGATGAGGTGCAAAAGCTCACAGACGGCTTTATCGTTAAGATTGATGAGCTGGTAAAAAACAAAGAAAGCGAACTTTTAAAAGTATGAATGTAGAGCAAATTTACAAAGAACACAACGCCTTATTAGAGGGGCATTTTTTATTAAGCTCGGGCAAACACTCGCCTTTTTACCTGCAAAGTGCAAAGGTGCTTGAATTTCCAAGCCTTGCTGAAAAGCTTTGCGAGGAGTTAGCAAGTATTATTATGAAGGCGGATTTAGAATTTCACAGCATTTGCTCTCCTGCTTTGGGCGGAATTTTAGCAGGTTATGAACTTGCTCGTGCTTGTAAAAAGCGTTTTATCTTTACTGAAAGAGTAGATAAAGTGATGACTTTGAGGCGAGGTTTTGAGGTAAAAAAGGGTGAGAAATTCATCATTTGCGAGGATATTATCACCACAGGGGGTTCAGCCCTTGAAAGTGCCTTGCTTATCGAGCAGCAAGGTGGGGTTGTTGTCGCTTTTGCAGCCCTTGCAAATCGTGGTTTTTGTGCCGTGAGTAATCTTAACACCACAAGCAAAGAAAACGCCAAATTGCCAAGCGATTTGCCCCTTTTTGCTTTGGGGAATTTTGACTTTGAAATTTACGAGCCAAGTGCTTGTCCTTTGTGTCAAAGTGGTAGCGTAGCCATAAAGCCGGGAAGTCGTTAAGCGTGAGAGCAAAAGCCAAATTCGCCCCAAGACTAACCCGTGCCAAAGCCTTTTTAATCGACATTTTTTTGATTTATGTTCCCATTGTGTATCTTTGCTATTTTATTTTAGGCTCAAAAGAGGAATTTAAGGCAAATCAGCTCATTATCTTTTTATGCTCCCTAGCCTTTGGGCTTATCCAAGCAGCGTTTCTAGCGAGAAAGGCTCAAAGTCCGGGCTTAAAGGCTTATGATTTGTATTTAATCGACAAAAACACGGGCAAAAAGCTTGGATTTTTAAGGATTATGTGGCGTTATTTCATCTTTTTATTAGGCTGTGCTTTCTTTTTTGTGGGACTTTTGATAAGCTTTTTTAGAAAGGACAAACTCACCTTACACGACATTATCAGCCAAAGCTGCGTGGTAGAAAAAATTTAACTTTCTTTAAGATTTTAATGCTAAAATTATCTTTTAAATTCTCACGATGAGGACAAGATAAAATGTATCTTTTGAGTGCTTTGACAAGACTTGATAGATTTAAGCAGCTTTTAAGTTTGCCTTTATCTATTTATCTATTTATCTATTTATCTATTTATCTATTTATCTATTTATCTAATTCCGTGCCGCTTTAAGCCATTAAGCACCCTCTTTTACGCTTTTTCACAGCTTTGCTGTATTGATTTTACTCTTTCATTCTTAAAAAAATTCCCATTACAACATTTCCAAGGAGGTTTAAGCATAAAAAATTCACAAAATAAACAAATTTAAAACAAAGAAAGGAAAAAAATGAAAAATCTAATCTTAAAACAAGTTGCCATAGTGCTTGTAGCACTGGGCTTTACAGCGTGTGATGAGGTGAGTAAGCTCTTTACAAGTATAAAAGAGCCTATCGTTCAGCTTGAAAAGGGCTTTGATAGGGATTTTAAGCCCTTTACTAATCTTGTCATTC
The DNA here is from genome assembly GCA_964607975.1 of uncultured Campylobacter sp. Classification (GTDB taxonomy): domain Bacteria; phylum Campylobacterota; class Campylobacteria; order Campylobacterales; family Campylobacteraceae; genus Campylobacter_D. Next base: position 15,202 of record CAZSMF010000006.1, read on the forward strand.
AGTCCCAAGACAATGAAATGGTGATTGAAAGCATTAAGCTTAATGAGGGTAATTGCCCTGTCATCACGCATACTGCAAATAAACAAAGTTGGATTCGTTATATTCAAAACTATCCAGAACGAGGCATTGTAGATACGAGGACTTTTGGAATCCAAGTGCTTCCAATGATTAAGATGAAAAACAGCACAGATGTTTTTACTCTACATAATTCAAATGGAGCAGATTTAGGCTTTAAGGTTGAAGCAGATGGCTTAAAACCGCGAACAGGTTGGGGAGGAGGCATACTAGTAGGTTATGATAGCTACCTCACTGCTGAGGAATATGAAGAGATTGAAGAGCTTACAAAAACCGCTTACATCGCACAATACCCCGTTAAATTGCCCTTTGGTGAGAAATTCATTCCCAAAGTAAAATGCAGTGAAAGCTCAATCATCAAGGTAGAATTAGAAACAAATGGAGGTTCTTTTGTTTTTGATTTAGGAGCAATGCAATGACAAATCCCATAAAATCAACAAACGCTCCTTTATTTGTCGATGAATTGTGGCAAAATCTTATAAAAATGAATTCGTGGAGTAAGGCGGATTTGTTTGATTATCTTTTGTATCTTTTCAACAAATACGATGAGCGTAAATTTTTTGACAGCAATTCAAATGCGACAAATGAACGCTTACTTAAAATTTCAGCCTCAAAAATCAAAGCCACCAAGAAAAATATCGCCGTAAAATTTATGAGCGATGATGAGTATGAGGGCATTTTTGAGGACTTTTTAAGTGCTGTGGCAAATGGAAAAATCGCCATAAAAGACGGCAGCGAGGGTAAAATTCGCTTTATCATCGAAAATCCTGTGTTTAGAAATGTGCTAGAAGCAAGGCTTAAAGAGAGTGTGCAAGAAAGCTTTGACTACACTTTAAACAGCGAAAAGGTAGAAATTTCCACTCACGCTTTTGTCAAAATGCTTGAAAACGAAGCGAACAAAAAAGATAAAAGCTCGGCTTTAAACGAGGTTTTAAAAGAGTGCAAGGCAAGTAAAAATATACAAAATATCTCTGCCTTGCTTACACATATCAGTAAAGCACCTAGCGATTTGGGAGCAAGTTTTGTGCGTGAAGTTGTCCCGCATTTTTGCAAGATGATTTACAAAAAATTCACCAAAAAAGGATAAAAAATGAAAATTCTACTCACTCTAATGGCTCTTTGTGGCTTGGTTTTAGCACAAGATAAGGAATGCAAGACTTATAAGGATATGATAGAGGGTTGTATTTTAAAACAAGGAACTGCAAGAGGCGAAACTACATATACATATAAGAATGGTAAGCTTGTTGCCCAAGACGGAGAACCTATTAAGCAAGGGGGCGGATGGGAATTTTATCGTTAGCCAAGCGTTTAACTCGCCCAACAAAGTCAAGGTGCAACGCCACCTTGACTACAAATCATCATCAAAAACTCCCACAAAATAGCTAAATTCATAAAATAAAGCTAATGAAAAGCTTATTATAAGTTCATCACAAAAAGGCATTAAAAAAAGAAAATTTGCAATCATTTTTGAGGTATAATTGCAACAATAAAACATTTCAAATAAAGGATAAAAAATGGATAGAAAAAGAATTTATAACCCAACTTCAAATGAAACACTCACGCAAAGGAGGGTGTTTGACGGCAATCCCCACGGGATTTTAAATTTCACAAAGGCTAAATACGAATGGGCTTTAAAGCTTTGGGACTTAATGGAAGCAAATACTTGGTTTCCAAGAGAGGTTGATACCACAAAGGACGCTTTGGACTACAAGATGAATTTAACCGCCGCTGAAAAGCGAATGTATGATTTAGTCTGGTCCCAGCTCATCTCAATGGATAGTTTTCAAACGAACAATCTAGCAGATAATATAAACCCCTACATTACAGCCCCCGAAATCAACGCCGTTTTAGCAAGACAGGCTTATGAAGAGGCAAATCACAGCAAATCCTACGCCGTTATGGTGGAGGCAATTTGCGATAATACGGACTTGATTTATGAGATGGAAAAGCACGATGAGACTTTACGCGAGAAAAATGACTTCATTTCAAGTCTTTATGAGGAACTTGCCGGAGATGTTGATGATAACAAGCTTTTACTTGCAATGGTGGCAAATCAAATTTTAGAAGGCATTTATTTTTACAGCGGCTTTACGGCGATTTACGCCCTAGCAAGAGCTGGAAAAATGCTTGGTTCAGCACAAATGGTGCGATTTATCCAAAGAGATGAGATAACGCATTTGCTTTTGTTTCAAAATATGATAAATTCGGTTCGCAATGAAAGAAGCGATTTATTTAACAAGCAAAACATTGACACCATTTATGATATGTTTAAAAAGGCTGGTGAGCTTGAAGTTAAGTGGGGTAAATACATTACTCAAAATCAAATTATGGGCTTTACCGATGATATTATCGAAGAATACATTCACTACCTCATCGACCAAAGGCTTACAGCTATACACCTTGACAAGCTTTACAACGCCAAACACCCGATAAAATGGGTTGATGACTTTTCTAAATTCAACGACCAAAGGAGCAATTTCTTTGAAAGCAAGGTAACCAATTATTCCAAAGGAAGCATTAGTTTTGATGACTTTTAAGGGTAATTTAAGCCTACTTTGTGATTTTTACGAATTCACAATGGCAAATGGGTATTTTAAAAGCAATTTAGACAAAAAAATTTGCTATTTTGATGTCTTTTTTCGCCAAATGCCAGACGGCGGCGGTTTTGTCATCGCCGCTGGTTTAGAACAAATCATAGAATTTGTTAAGAATTTGCATTTTGATGAAAGTGATATTGAATTTTTCCGCAAAAAAGGGCTTTTTGATGAGGAATTTTTAAGCTATCTTAAAAATTTTCGCTTTGAGGGGGACATTTGGGCGGTGAGAGAGGGCGAGATTATCTTTGCTAATGAGCCTATTTTAAGCGTCAGGGCAAATGCGATTCAAGCTCAGCTTTTAGAAACTTTCATCTTGCTTTCTTTAAATCATCAAAGCCTTATCGCTACAAAAGCCGCAAGGATAGTCCTTTCAGCAAAAAATAAACCCGTGCTTGAATTTGGCTCACGCAGAGCGCAAGGCATCGATGCGGCTTTAAATGGTGCAAGGGCTGCATTTATAGGCGGTGTGGCTGGTTCAGCCTGTGCATTAGCTGATAAGCTTTTTAATATCCATTCAAGCGGGACTATGGCACATTCTTGGGTGCAAATGTTTGAAGATGAATTTGAGGCTTTTAAAAGCTACTGCGAAATTTACCCGCACAATGCCATTTTGCTCGTGGATACTTACAATGTCAAAAACGGCATAAACAACGCCATAAAGGCATTTAAAGAAGTGCTTGTGCCTCGTGGCATTGAAAAATTCGGCATTCGTTTGGACTCTGGGAATTTGTGTGAGCTGTCAAAATACGCTAGAAATGAGCTTGACAAAGCTGGACTTAAACAATGTCAAATCATCGCTAGTGGTGCACTTGATGAGTTTGAGATTGAAAAGCTCTTAAAAAATGAGGCTAAAATCGACATTTTCGGCGTTGGCGAAAGGCTAATCACCGCTAAAAGCTCTCCTGTGCTTGGCTGTGTGTATAAGCTTGTGGCTGTGGAGGAAAATGGCATTTTACAACCAAAAATTAAAATCAGCGAAAGTATCGATAAAATCTCCACACCGCACCACAAAAAGCTTTATCGCTTTTTTGAAAAGGGCAAGGCTGTGTTTGATGAGCTTTATTTGGCTGATGAAAGCGTGAATTCAAGGCAAGAATTCAAAGAACTGCTCGTGCCTGTGTTTGAAAAAGGGCGACTCGTTTATGAAAGCCCCACTCTTTTGCAAATTCAACACTACGCTAAAACCCAATTAGAGCTTTTTGATGAGGATTTAAAAAGGCTTGTAAGCCCGAAAAATTACGATTTGCGTTTGTCTTTAAATTTGCAAAAGCTTAAAAATAAACTCCTTGAAAGGACTCAATGAATTTTTTAGAAAGAAAAAAATGTGAAAATTTAGCCAATGAAATCAGCAAACAAATTTTCATCAACGAAGCCGTATTTGAAGCCTTTTGCTCCGTGCCAAGAGAGGTTTTCTCGCCCATTAAAAACCACTCCGCTTACAGCCTAAATGCCTTGCCTATGAGTTCAAAGCAGTGGTTAAGCTCTCCTTTAACGGTGGCAAAAATGACTATGGCACTTGATTTAGCTGGTGCTGATAGCGTGCTTGAAATAGGCTGTGGCAGCGGTTATCAAGCGGCGATTTTAAGCAAACTTGTCCGCCGAGTCTGCACCATAGAACGCATTCAAAGCCTAGTAGATAACGCTAAAAAGGCATTTAAGCAATTAGAACTTGTCAATATACTCCTTTTATACGCTGACGGACAGGAGGGTTGGAGTCGCTATGCCCCTTATGATAGGATTTTGTTTTCAGCTCACACAGCAAAAATCCCTCAAATTCTTTTCGAACAACTTGCCAACAATGGAATTTTAGTCGCTCCCGTGCTTGATAAAGACAAGCAATTCATTACTAAATTCACTAAAATCGAGGGTAAAATTCGGCAAGAAAGGCTTGAAGAATGCCTTTTCGTGCCTGTGCTTGACGGCAAGGAATGATTAAAAAAAGCAATTTATCAGCACCAAAGCCCAAGTGATAAGGGCTAGAACTATACTGAAAAACACTGCCGCACTGCCGCAGTCCTTGGCGATTTTAGCCTTGTGATGAAAATCCTCAGTAATTAAATCCACACAGGCTTCAATAGCTGAATTTACGCACTCTGCGATGATGATAATAAACAAAACACCCGCTAAAATCAAATGTTGCTCAAAGCTTACGGGCAAAAACACACTCACCACCAAAGCTGGAATGATAAAAACAAGCTCTATCCTAAACGCTACCTCATTTTTAAGCATAGCCAAAACGCCAGATAAAGCATAACTAGCATTAGCAAAAAATGTATATTTTGGTTTCATATCCTGCCTTTATGGTTTTAGTATATCAAATTTTGGTTGATAAACACTACTTTTTACCCCAAAATAACCAAGCAAAGTGCGAAAATATTATCGTGCGAGTAGTCAAAATCCTTGTTTTTAAACAACACCCAAAAAAGCAAAGCCATTATTAAACAGCTTTGCCTTTAAGTTTTTCTTTACTTGTCCTTACTTATTCTTGCAAGAATTTTCAAGAGCGTTAGAAAGCATCCAAAGGGATTTTTCAAATTTAGCTATATTATCTTGGGCTAAATTTGAAGTTGTTGTGTCGTTTTCTTTACTTGCAAGTTCATCAAGGCTTTTGAATTCTTTTAAGAGGTATTCATAGTCTTTTTTGATAAACTCTAAAACCTCATTTGCTGTAAAGCAGTCTTTTTCTACTTTTGCGATTTGAGCTTTTTCAGTTAAAGCTTTTGGGCATATTAAAGCCTTTGCTTTAAGTTGTAAAATGCGTTCGGCTACATCATCAAAGAGTTTTGCCATAGCCTCATAAGCATCTTCTGTGTAGCTATGAATGGCGTAAAATTGCAAACCCTTAACATTCCAATGATAATTGTGAAAACGAATCCACAAACTATGCACATCGGCTTGAATTTGAATGAGTTTTTCTATTTGTTTTGACATTGTATTGTCTCCTTTCTTAAATTTCTAAGAAGTATAGCAGGAATTTATAAATAATAAAAATTATTGATTGAGTTTTTTTGGGGGAAATTTTAAATTTAATAAAGTGGGGGAAATTTAATGAGATGAGTAAAGTTTAAAAGTCCTTAATTTTTAAATTTCTAACAAAATTCACACAATGTAATTCGTGGATACGCTAAATATCCACGAATTTAACTTTACGCAAAAGACTTTTTCATATCAATCACATAGCGGAATTTGGCTTTGCCAGAGGTGAGTTTTTCATACGCTTCGTCTATTTTGTCCGCTGTGATAAGCTCGGTTTCTGGGTAAATGCCGTGTTTAAGGGAAAAGTCAAGCATTTCTTGCGTTTCTTTCATACCGCCTATCATCGAGCCGTAGGCTTTTTTATGTCCTGCAAAGACAAGCGAGGCTATGTTTATAGTCGGTAAAATGTCCGTTGGCGGTAAGCCTACTATGCAAAATTCACCCCCATAGGCTAAAAGATTGATATAATCCATAGGCTCATATTTCGTTGGTATAGTCGATATGATGAAATCAAATCTTTCTTTCATCTCGTTTAATTTATCCGTAGTGTAAAGGGCTTTTACACCCATTTTTAAGGCGTCTTGCTCTTTGTTTTTATTTCTTGCGAAAACGCAAACTTCTGCCCCCATTTGCAAGGCGTATTTTACCGCCATTACGCCAAGCCCTCCAAAACCAGCCACGCCTACCCTAGAACCTTTGCCAACCTTGCTGAATTTCAAAGGCGAATAAGTCGTAATCCCCGCACAAAGCAAAGGTGCTACCTTTTCAAGCGGTGCATTTTGAGGCACAACAACGGCGAAATTCTCATTTACGACTAGATTATCGCTGTATCCGCCATAAGTTGGCTCGTCATTGTGGAAATAATCCTTGCAATTATAAGTGAAAATCGTCCCATTCGTGCAAAACTGCTCTTGTGATTTCTCACAAGCCTCGCATTTACCGCAGGAATTCACCATACAACCCACACCAGCATAGTCTCCTACTTTGAATTTACTCACCTTGCTTCCCACGGCGATGACTTTTCCGGCGATTTCGTGTCCGGGAACCATAGGGTAAATGCCCTCACTCCACTCGCTTTTAGCATTATGAATGTCGCTGTGGCAGATTCCAGCGTAAAGAATTTCCATTAAAATGTCCTTTTCTCCGAGGCTGTGGCGTGAAAAGTCAAAAGCCTTGAATTTAGCGTTTTTATCCGCCACGGCAAAGCCTTTGGCACTGATTCTAGCTCCATTTTGAGCCTGTTTGATATACTCTTGCATATTTGCTCCTTTTTTTGAAATTTAAATACATATTATAAAACATTACAGCTAGTGTTTGTCAAGTTTTTTATAAAAATTTGTTTTTTCAGCAAATAAGTGCTATAATAATGCACTCATTGGGGGGGGGGCATTTGAAAAATCAAGTCTGGCTCGTCTTATTCATCGGCATTTTCCTTAACGCTCAAAGCATAAATATTGGCAATTTTTATTATAGGGATTATCTTGATTTTGGGCAAAATAAAGGAGGTTTTGCGAGTGCAAATGCAACGCTTACGGGCAAAGACGGCACGACTTTGAGTGTGCCAAATGTGCCAAATTTTCAAGCGTCTAGTAATAATGGTTCATTAACTGCGATAGGACGAGGTTTTGCTGTTAGTGCAAATCATGTGGTTAATTTTACTCCAAGTTATGATGAAATGGGATATTATCGTAAATGGGGGCTTACAACATACACCAATACAAATTCAGGGGGTGATATTTCAAAACCTTATGGTTATGATGAAAAATTTGCTCGTTTTGATAAATATATTGTCGAGGGGCAAATGGATATGCTTGATACGCCAAATCATTTAGAAAACAAAGATGAAAAAACAGAACAAGAAAATATAGCTAAATTTAAAGAAAAACTTGAAAATTTTAAAGATAGTGAGGGTAATATTTACATATATCAAACAGGTTCGGGCATAATAACTTTAAGAGGTGGGACGCTTGATGTCGAGTTAGACCGTTTAACTAGCGGCGAAACTCGTGGTGGAGGTTTTGGCACACTTAATCAAGGCAGTATAGGGTATGCGTGTTTTACTGATGAATGCAAAAATCAAGGAATGCACTTTACTTACAATCCAAACATTGAAGCAGACTTTAATAATCGCATAACTTCTGGTGATAGTGGTAGCGGATTTTATGCGTTTGATAAAACAAATCAAAAATGGGTTTTGCTCGGCGTTACTGCGAGGGATTGGGGTGGAACAAATAGGGCTTTCGCTTCTGTGATATCAAACCAAGACTTTGAGGATTATCGCAAAAATTTCGAACAAAATGTTAGTTTAAATAATAATACTTGGACGCTGGAAAAACCGATAGGTGCAAACATTGAGTTAAAATATAATGGCAGTAGCAATACATTACAAGATAACAAAGATTTGATTTTTAGCGGTGGTGGCACTATTGAGGTAAAAAGTGATATCAATCGCAACATAAGCGGTTATGCAGGTGGCTTTGTTTTTGAAGCGTCAAATTCAGCCACAGCTACAAATCCTACAAAATATGTTTTTACCAATAATGGAACAAATCAAACCTACTTTTTCAAAGGCTCTGGGCTAGACATTGGCGAAAATGTCGAGCTTGAATGGCATTTGCGAAATGAAAGCGGGGACGCCTTGCATAAAGTCGGCAAAGGAACGCTCATCGTTAAAACCAGTTACACGCCAGAAACAGGCAAAAATTTAGGCTATCTCAAACTTGGGGAAGGTAAAGTCATACTAGATACTGATAAAAAGGCATTTGAGGGCATTTATATCACTAGCGGACGAGGCAGCGTAGAGCTTAAACAAGCTGAGGCGATAGGTGCAACGAAAAACACTATCACAAGAAGCGATACACAAGCTTTAAGTAAATCCTACACACTCGCTCAAAGCGCAAATACCGATATGGGCTTTTATTTTGGCACGGGTGGGGGGCTGTTTGATTTGAGCGGAAATAGCTTAAAGCTCAACACCGTAGCGGCAAATGACAATAAGGCTATCATCACAAATTCTAGCACTTCTCCATTAGTGAATTTTGAAATCGAGGGCTTTGGTTATGATGCAAACGGCAAGAAAAACACACAGAAAGCAGATACCATTATCCACGCGAGTTTTGGCGAAAGCAATAAACAAGCTAATTTAAACCTCATCACGAAAAGCGATACGAAAGCAAATGACGCTCATCTCATCTTTGACGGCGATATTAACATAACAGGAAGCCTAAAAAGCACGAATTCAAACATAGTTTTGCAAGGACACCCCACAGCCCACGCAACTATCAGCGATGAAAAAATCATTGAAAAAATCAAAAATGCTGAAAATGGCACGCAAAAGCCTATGCCTGATTATATGGACTTGACAAAGCCGTCAAGCCTTAAACAGCCTGATTGGGACAGCAGGACTTTTGAAATTAAGCAGGGCATTGATTTAAAAGGCTCAACGCTTACCATTGGAAAGGCGGCAAATGTCATAGCCGACATTAACGCTGATAGCACTTCGCAAATCAACTTTGGGGGCAAACATTTCATCGATGAAAAGGATACCAAAAACATTACGGGCAGTGGCTTTGCCTTTTATCAGCTCATAAAAAGTGGCGATTTAAACGAAAACGAAAGCTATAAAGATAGCTCATATAGTGGTAAAATCACGGCTGATGGTGCGACAATCACTTCAAAATTCTTTAATTTCGCCCCAAATTTAGACTTGAAAAATGAGGCTAATTTAACCGCTACTTCGCTTACGATAAGCAATAATAGTGATATAAAGCTTAATAACTCCACTTTGACAACGCAAAATTTGACGGTTAAGGGAATGACAAATTTAAATAACGATAAAATCAAACTTGAAAGCGATTCAAAATTTGAGGTGAAAGAAAGCTTTATTTTTGATAACAGCACTTTTAATTTAGACAATTTAAAATCAAATTCACTCACCCTGCCGACAGAATATAATCTAGCAGCCTTAAATAAATCAACTATCACCACAAATAGCGATTTTAACAACAGCAAAGAAAACGCCCAGCTTTTCCTTGATGATTCAAGTTTTACGGCTAAAAATGTGAATTTCACAGGTGCAAATGCAAATGTGCTTTTGCAAAATAATGCTCGTTTTACGGCTGAAAAACTCGATTTTAGCCAAAATGCAAATATCATTTTAAGCAACAAGGCTGAAATGAATTTAACAAGCTTGGATTTAAAGGCACAAGGGGGCTTGTTTTTAGACAAAGAAAGCAAACTCACGCTTACAAGCACTTTGCAGGGTAAAGATATGAATGTGAGTTTAAACGATAAAAGCACATTTACTACAACGAGCGATTTTACGGCGAGTGATTTAACGCTTTTCTTACAAAATGAAAGCTCCTTTACGGCAAACAAACTCACCGCCTCAGGCAAAGTAAATTTTAAAAGCGATGCAAATTCAACGCTTACACTTGATACGCTTGAACTAAAAAACGGCACAGCAAACATTGACGCCAAAGCAAGTATCACAAGCTTAAATTTAAGCAATATTAGCGAAGCTTTTGTAGGCTCAAATGCCACTTTAACGAATTTAAATCTTACTAAAAGCACGGCTAATATCTCAAATTTAGCCGATAGCGCGAAAGTTGATTTAAAAGATAGCTCGATTTTGTATCTTAATGGTGAGCTTTCAAATCAAAATTTTACCCTCACAAATTCAACTTTGCACCTTAATAGCTTGAATTTAAATGATAATTTCAAACTCACAGGCGATGAAAGCTCAAAAACCCACCTTAAAAGGCTTAGCTTTGACGCCTCAAATACGGCAAATAAAAACATTCAAAGTAATCTCATCATCAGCGAGTCTTTGACGCTTAAAAATGTGGGGCAAAATCTTGGAAACAACAGCGATGAAGCCTTGAAAAAAGACTTACTCGCCCTTGAATTTGGCAAGGAGCTTGATTTACAAGGAGCAAAGCTTGACATTAGCTTTGCTGATAAGCTTACAAAAAATGACGGCGAGAGTAAATTAAAATTTGATGAATTCTACACCATTTTTTCAGCCCAAAAACTAACGCACAGCAATGTAAGCGTTGTGTTTAACCCCGAAAAATTCGGCAATATCTTTATGCAGGGCAAATTTGAAAACAACAGCTATTTAATTAAATTTCTCAAAGAAAATCCAAGAAATTTTGACAAGCTCAAAGAAAATACTAACACGCAATACTGGGACTTGCTTGAAATCTTACTCCAACACGACAAAAACGATGAAAGCATAGACAAAGCCATAGCCAACACCAATGACAAAACAGCCTTAAACACAAGACTAGCAGGGCTTCAAAAGAGTTTTGAAAGTTTGGCTGCTACTGATGAGGGCGTTTTGAAAACCCTGCCCTTGCTTCAAAAGCAAGACATTAACGCTAGAATTCAGCAAAACCGCTTCACAAGGGCGAAATTTGCCTTTAATGACACGCTAACAAGAAGCGATTTTCTGCCAACTTTGCTTAAATTCGTTGAAGATGAACGCAAAAATAGAGCGTGGAGCAGTGCTGGGGCGAGTTATTTTACCCATAAAGACAGCAAATTCACACTTCAAAGCGTGAATTTAGGCTATGATAGAAAGCTTTTAAATGATGAATTGCTGCTTGGCGTTATGGCTGGGCTTACTCAAACGCAGCTTAACTCTAACATAATGAGCCTTAACCCTCAAATTTACACCCTTGCCTTGTATAGCGATATGCTTTTTAATGGCGGACAAATGCAAAATGAATTGAGTTTTTCGCTACTTAACGGCGATAAAAGCTTTGAAAATGAGACAAGTTCGTATAAGAGCTTTCATTCTTTCTTTGAAAGCCTATATAAATTTGACTTTACAAAGCAAATCAAGCCTCTCGTCCTTGCAAGAGTGAATTTAAGCAGCGTTGATGACTTTTCTACGCCAATTTACAAGCAAAAGGGCAGTGATGATATAAGCCTTGATTTGGGGCTTGGCGTTGAATGGCTTGTGGAAAAGGAAAACGGCTTTTATAGTGCGACTTTCATCGCTCAAAGGGACATTTTCCACAGCCAAAAAGAAGTGGCTGTGAGCCTTGCAAATGCCTCAAAATTCATCAACTACAAGACAAATGAGCCAAGTTTTAGCTATCAGCTTTATTTATCTGGGCTTGAAAATTTCTCAAATGGCTTGTTTTTCCGCTACTCACTCAGTGCTTACATAGACAGCAAGACATATAAGGGCGTTAAAGGCGACATTGGATTGGGGTATAGGTTTTAACTCTTTGTAAGCTAAAAGGACTTATAAACCTTAAAGAATTGTTTTTTGCGGTGGGCTTCGTTTTAGTCAAATTTAAAGAAAATTCACGCAAAATTTTTATTTTCAGTTATAATAATGCGAAAAAACAAAGGCGGGAAATGAAAGCACTAGCACTTTTTAGCGGTGGGCTTGATAGTATGTTGGCGATGAAACTCATCTCAATGCAAGGTATAGAGGTGAAAGCCTTGCATATTAACATAGGCTTTGGCTCACGCACGGACAAATCTGAGCTTATGGCAAAGAGGGCAAATTCGGTGGGGGCGAGTTTTCAAATGCTAGATGTTAGGGATAGATACCTACAAGAAGTGCTTTTCAGCCCACTTTATGGCTATGGAAAGCACTTTAATCCTTGTATTGACTGCCACGCTTTTATGTTTAAAACCGCTTTATCGATGCTTGAAAAGGAAAACGCTCAATTTATCATCACGGGCGAGGTGCTGGGACAGCGTCCTATGAGTCAAAGGCAAGATGCCTTAAATAAGGTGAAAAAAATGGCTTGTGATGAGGAGAATTTAATCTTGCGTCCTTTGTGTGCTAAAAATTTACCCCCAACAAAGCCCGAAATTTTGGGCTGGGTAGATAGAGATAAGCTTGAAAAGATAAGTGGGCGTAGCAGGAAGCGTCAATTAGAACTTGCCAAAGAGTTTGGGCTTGATGATTTTGAGAGTCCGGGCGGGGGCTGTTTGCTGACTTTAAAGAGCTTTGCGAGTAAGATTAAGGATTTTAGGGATTTTGACAAGGCTATGAGTGTTAATGACGCCCAACTTTTGAAGTATGGTAGGCATTTGCGTTTGCCAAATAAAGCCAAGATGATAGTAGGACGCAATGAGCTTGAAAATGAGCTTTTAAAGGCTTTAAAAACGCCAAAATACGAGCAAATCGAGCTTTTTGAGCTTGTGGGGGCTTATTCTTTGGTGAGTGAAAATATCGATAGAGAGGATTTGCATTTAGCCTTGAAAATCGCTTTAACTTACGCAAAAACCACAGCAGGACAAAGCTATAAAATAGGCTTTAAAGATGAGTTTTTTACTGCCACGCCCTTTGAGGATAAAGCTCAAATTCAGGGCTTTTTAGTGGAAAATGAGCTTTAATTTTTACTTAAATTTGGAGGAACTTGTAAATTAAGCGTTTGTGTGGGCGTTGCATTTGGCGGAGTGTTTGTTGGCTGAGGGGCAGCGTTTTGAGCGTTTTGAGTATTTGAAGCGGCTTGAAAATCCATTCCTATCATCTTTAAAAGCCCCATAATCTGCTCGAATTCGAAGTTTTCCTCAGGATTTTGCATAAGAAAATTTTGCATAAAATCTTTTTTAGCGATAGCCTCGTCAAGCTCCCTATCTGTGCCTTTTTGATACGCTCCTATGCGTAAAAGCACCTCATTTTCTTTAAGCAAGGAATTAAGCCTTTTGAATTTTCGTGCTAAAATCCTGTGTTCATCGCTGATAATGTCATTCATCACCCGCGAGGCTGAATTTTGTATGCTTATGGGCGGATACATTCCAAAGTCGGCTAATTCACGGCTTAACACTATATGCCCGTCAAGTATGCTCCTGCTTTGATCAGCTATGGGATCACTCATATCATCTCCATCGACAAGCACCGTGAAAAAGGCAGTTATCGTGCCTTTGCCCTCCTCTTTGCCCGTGCGTTCCATAAGTTGAGGCAAAAGGCTTAAAACACTTGGCGGATAGCCCTTTGTCGTGGGCGGTTCTCCTAATGCAAGTCCTATTTCTCGCTGTGCCATAGCAAAACGCGTAATGCTATCCATAATAAAAAGCACATCTTTGCCCTGTTCTTTGAAAAATTCAGCCACGCTCATCGCACAAAAAGCACCATATTTACGCATTAAGGCACTATCATCGCTTGTGGCTACGACTATGACTGTATCTTCAAGCTTTCCGCCCAAATTCTTTTGGATAAATTCGGGGATTTCACGCCCCCTTTCGCCGATGAGGGCGATGACTTTGATTGGTGCTTTTGAATTTTTAACTATCATTCCCATAAGTGTGGATTTTCCAACCCCAGAACCAGCAAAAATGCCAAGTTTTTGCCCCACGCCGCAGGTTAAAAGTGCATCAATGCTCTTAACACCCACAGGGAAAATCTCCTCAATCAAGCCCCTTTTCATCGCATCAATAGGTGCTTTCATTATGGGCATAAAATGTGTCGCTTCAATGCGTCCTTTGCCGTCTTTGGCATTCATAAAGGGGTCTACAACTCGCCCCAAAAGCTCGTTACTCACGCCAATTTGCATACCCGCATCGCTGATAAATGCTTTATCTCCTATCTTAAAACCCTCGATAAAGCTGAAAGGGCTGAGGTAGCTGAGATTATTTTTGATTTCTATCACCATAGCCAAGCTTTCTAAATCGCTTGAATTTGACTCTAAACGCACTATGTCGCCTATGCTCGTTTTAAGTCCTTTAATTTCTATGTTTGTGGCTGAAATTTTAGTGATTTCTCCAAATAAGGAGCTTAAATTTTCATTACCAAGCTTTGAACGCAATTTGTCTAACTTCATTAAAATCTCACTTGTTTTGCCGTGTTGATGAGGGCAAAGAATTCTTTTCGTGTTTTTTCATTTTTCAAAAAAAGTCCGCGAAGTGCTGATGTGGTGGTTGTGGCGTTTGTCTTTTGCACTCCACGCATTTCTATACATAAATGCCTCGCTTCAATGACGACACCAACGCCTTTTGCACCGATATGTTCGTTTAAAGCCTCAGCGATTTGCTCGGTAAGCTGTTCTTGAATTTGCAAGCGTCTGGCAAACATTTCTACAAGACGAGGAATTTTAGAAAGCCCAACGACTTTTTTATCGGGGATATAAGCACAATGTGCGCGTCCAAAAAAGGGCAGCAAGTGGTGTTCGCAAAGGCTGTAAAATTCTATGTCTTTAACCACTACCATTTCGTTGTTTGAGCTTTCAAATAAGGCTTCATTTAAAATATCTTTGGCATTTTGCTTATAACCGCTGGTTAAATACTTATAAGCCTTAAAAACGCGTTCAGGCGTCTTTAAAAGCCCGTCTCTTTGGGGATTTTCGCCGATGAGTTCAAGTAAGGTGCTGATAGTTTTTTCAAATTTAAGCTGCATTTTCTCTCCAAAAAACAATGAAAAGATTTTATCATAATTTCTATAAATTTTTATGCAAGTAATAAGGAAAAATTTGGTATAGTTTTGTTTTCAATTTTATTTTCAAGGATAAAAAATGCAAATTAAAGCTCAAAACATAGACTCTGTAAATGCTTGTGCGAGTGTGAAAATCAAGCCCACAAGCATACAAGAAGAAATTCAAAATTTGGCTAAAAACGCCTCCAAAACCATTAAAATGGACGGCTTTCGTCCCGGAAAAGTGCCTGTAAGTGCTGTGATTAAGCGATATGAAAAAGAATTAAGCCAAGATGCCGAGCAGAATTTACTCAAAAAAGCCGTTGATGAGGCTTTAAAAGAGTTGAAAAGGCAGACAAATGAGCTTGTGGCTGAGCCTTATTTTGAAAAATTCGAGCGAAAAGATGGCAGCATAGAAACTGAACTTATACTTTCTTTCAAACCTGTGGTGAATTTGCAAGGTTATGAGGCTTTAATCCCAAAATTTGAAACGCCAAAAGTGAGTAAAAAAGAGCTTGATGAAAAGAAAAAAGAAATCCTAAAAACCCTTGCCACAACCGAGCCTATAAAGACAAAAAGGGCTTTGAAAGAGGGGGATTTTGCGAAATTTGACTTTGAAGGTTTTGTTGATGATAAGGCTTTTGAGGGCGGTAAGGCTGAAAATTTCACGCTTGAAATCGGCTCAAAGCAGTTTATACCGGGCTTTGAAGAGGGTATGATAGGAATGAAAATCGGCGAAAACAAAGACATTAAGGTGCAATTTCCAAAAAACTACAATGCCGAGCATTTAGCGGGTAAGGACGCTGTGTTTAAAATCAAACTGCACGAAATACGAGAGCTTAAAATCCCAGAGCTTAATGATGAGCTTTTAGCAAAAATCTTGCCTGATGAAAAAGCCCCAAGCCAAGCCCTTTTAGATGAAAAACTTGAAGAGCAGCTTAAAAATGAAAAGCTTTTCAAGCTCATCAACGAGGAGCTTAAAGCCAAATTCACAGAGGCTTTAATCGCCAACTTTGACTTTGACTTGCCAAAAGGCGTTGTAGAACAAGAAACTGATGTGCAGTTTAAGAATGCTTGGGCGACATTTAGCAAAGAGGAAATGGACGAAATTCGTGGAAATTCAGAAAAATATCAAGCCAAACGCGACAGCTTCAAGGACGAGGCGAAAAAAAGCGTGAAATTCACCTTCATTGTCGATGAATTGGCTAAATTAAGAAATATCAATGTCCGCGATGAGGAGGTGGTTCAAGCGGTGTATTTTGAGGCTTATCGTTATGGAGGAGACCCAAAGCAACTGCTTGAAAGCTATCGCCAACAAGGCATTTTACCAGCAGTTAAGATGTCTTTGGTGGAAAATAAGCTCTTTAATGACATTTTCATTGCCAAAGATGAGAAAAATTCAGTCCCAAAAAGCCCAAACAAAGCTCAAAATAAGGAAGGTAAATAATGTATATCCCTTATGTCATTGAAAAAACGAGTCGCGGTGAGCGAAGTTATGATATTTATTCAAGGCTTTTAAAAGACAGGATAGTAATGCTTAGCGGAGAGATAGAGGACGCCCTTGCCTCATCTATCGTAGCTCAGCTTTTGTTTTTAGAAGCAGAAGACCCGGATAAAGACATTTATTTGTATATCAACTCACCCGGTGGCGTAATCACAAGTGGTTTTAGCATTTATGATACGATGAACTACATAAAACCAAGCGTTTGCACGATTTGCATAGGACAGGCTGCTTCTATGGGAGCGTTTTTGTTAAGTTGTGGAGAAAAAGGAAAAAGATTTGCCCTGCCAAATTCACGCATTATGATACATCAGCCCTTAGGCGGTGCGAGAGGACAGGCAACGGACATTGAAATTCAAGCCCGTGAAATTTTAAGGCTTAAAACGATTTTAAATGAAATTCTAGCCGCAAACACAGGACAAAAACTCGCTAAAATCTCAAAAGATACCGACAGGGACTTTTTTATGAGTGCAAATGAAGCCAAAGAATACGGGCTTATCGACAAAGTTTTGGAAAAAAGCTTCAAATAAGGCTATTTGGTGGAAAGAGATATTATAATTTACCCAAATAAAAGGCTTTTTATCACATCTGAGCCTGTGAAAGAATTTGATAAAAATTTACACCATTTGCTTGATGATATGTATGAAACTATGCTGAAAGGCTGCGGGGTTGGACTTGCAGCCATACAAGTAGATGTGCCTTTGCGTCTTTTTTTGGCAAATATCCCCGATGAAAACGAGGAGCAGAAAAAGGAGAATTTGTTTGAGATTATCAATCCTGAGCTTAAATTTTTAGACGATGAGGAGATTTATTTTACTGAGGGTTGTTTGAGTATCCCGGGCTTTTTTGAGGAAGTGAAGCGTCATAAAAATGTGCGTGTGGAATACCAAGACAGATTTGGCAAACACAAGGTTTTAGAAACGAGCGATTTTTTAGCTGTGGTGATGCAGCACGAGTTTGACCATTTGAATGGGCATTTGTTTATAGAAAGATTAAGCTATGCTAAACGCAAGGCTTTTGATAAAGAATTTAAAAAATGGCAAAAAGAAAAAAAGAGCAGCACAACGCCTCCTAAAAACCGCCTAAGTGAGAAGCAGTGAAAAAGCTTCAAAGCGTGAGTTTGGGCGATGAGCTTTGTATCATTGATGTAGAATCCACATTTACAAGGGGTTTGCCCGGTTTTAGCATAGTAGGACTTGCTAATGCGGCTATAAAAGAAAGCACAGAACGCATTAAGGCGTGTTTGATGAGTAAAAATTACGCCTTTCCAGCTCAAAAAATCACCATAAATTTAAGCCCATCGGGCATTCCTAAAAACGGCTCACATTTTGACTTGGCTATGGCTATTTTGATTTTACTGCAAAAGCAAGAGGATTTGGACGAATTTTTCGTCTTTGGGGAATTAGGACTTGATGGAGCGGTAAAAAGCACAAATGAGCTTTTTTCTTTATTATTGTTTTTATCAGCAAAACTTAAACACGCAAGGGTGCTAATCCCCAAAAGTCTAGCAAGTAAAGCCTCAATGATACCAAATTTAGACATTTACGCAGTGGAAAATGTCGATGAGGCGGTGGAGTTTTTCACTCAAAAAGAATACGAAAAATTCAAAATCACAGCCTCGCACCCGCTTTTTGCCAAGCCTTTGATGATAGAAAATGAAATTTTTATCCCCAATGAGAACTTCATTTATGATTTTAAAGATGTTAAGGGGCAAGAAAACGCTAAATTTGCTTGTCTTATCGCCGCTCTTGGAATGCACAATCTCCTTTTTGAAGGCAGTGCTGGAAGTGGTAAAAGTATGTGTGCTAAGCGTTTGGTGTATATTATGCCTCCGCAAAGCTTAAATGAAGTGCTTTTGGCTAATGCTTATCAGTCTTTAAATTCAAAAGATACTGAATTTTCAAGCATAAGAGCGTTTAGAAATCCTCATCACACAAGCACGAGGGCGAGTATTTTTGGCGGTGGGGCAAAGGGGGCGAAAATCGGCGAAGTGGCTTTGGCAAATGGCGGAGTGCTGTTTTTTGATGAATTCCCGCATTTTGGAAAAAGCATTATAGAAAGCCTACGAGAACCCCTTGAAGATAATCAAATCCTCGTCTCACGGGTGAATTCAAAAGTCGTGTATGAGACGAAATTCCTCTTTGTCGCCGCACAAAATCCTTGCCCTTGCGGGAATTTATTTTCACCAACTTTAAGTTGTCGTTGCAATGAAGCCGAGATTAAGCGGTATAAAAACTGCATTTCATCGGCGATTTTAGATAGGATTGACTTGTATGTGGCTATGCAAGCAGCAAGTAAGGACGATAAAAGCTCAATAAGCTCTAAGCAAATGTATGAGCGTATTTTGCAAGGCTTTATCTTTCAAAAAAAACGCGGACAAAAGGAATTTAACGCCAAGCTTAAAGATGAGGATTTGCCAAGATTTTGCGTGCTTGAAGATGAGGCTAAAAACACGCTAGAACTTGCCATTTCTCGTTACAATCTCTCGCAAAGAGCCATAAATAAGACGCTTAAAGTGGCTAGAACCTGTGCGGATTTAGAGCAAAAAGAACGCATCGATAAAAGCCATTTGCTCCAAGCTTTGAGTTTTAGAATCAAAGAGCCAAGCTAGTTTAAATCCCAATTTATAGGACTTTTGCCAAGTTTTTTAAGAATTTCATTGCTTTTTGAAAAATGCTTACAACCCAAAAAGCCCGTCCTTGCAAGTGGCGATGGGTGTGCTGCTTCTAAAATATAGTGTTTTTTGCTATCGATTAAAGCCCTTTTTGCCTTAGCGTAATTGCCCCAAAGCAAAAAAATAAGCCCATCTTTTTCTGCACTTAACTTCGCAATAACCGCATCTGTGAATTCTTGCCAAGCAAAATGCGAATGACTTGCTGGTTTATTTGCTTCTACGCTGAGTATGGAATTTAAGAGCAAAACGCCTTGTTTAGCCCATTTGCTTAAATCCCCATTTGAGCTTATCTTAATGCTTAAATCAGCATTTAGCTCTTTAAAAATATTTAAAAGACTAGGTGGCAAACGCACACCAGCAGGGACAGAAAAGCTTAATCCCATAGCCTGATGAGGCTGATGATAAGGATCTTGCCCGAGCAAAATAATTTTTAACCCATTAAGCGGAGTAAGGTTAAAGGCGTTGAAAGTAAGCTTTGCAGGTGGGTAAATCACAGCTCCTGCTTGTAAAGCCTCTACATAATGCCTTTTAATCTTGCTAAAATAAGGCTTTTCAAATTCAGCCTGTAAAAATTCTTTCCACTCCTCATTCATCAAAATGCGTTCTTTTAGCACTTGCATTAACTTGCCTCATTTCTTATGATAAGACTTTGAGGCAGTTGAAAGTGCGTGATGAGTTCTTTTTCCTTTGCTCTCATCTCTCCGCCGTCTGTTTCGTGGTTAAAGCCAAGTAAATGCAAAAGTCCGTGCAGAAAAAGCAAGGCAAATTCGCTTTCCTCGCTGTGTCCTCTTAATTTTGCTTCGTTTTTAACGGCATTTGCATTGATGAGTATGCTTCCAAGTGGCAAATTTCCAATGCTTTGCAAGGGAAAAGACAGCACATCAGTGGCTTTGTCAATGCCCCTTTGGGCTTTGTTAATCTCACGCATCGCCTCCTCCTCGACTATGACAAGTTCTATGTCCTTATCTGTAAGCTTTTTAGCGATTTGCTCGAACAAATGAAAAGAAAAATCAAAGTGAAATTGGGCTAAATTCTGCTCACAAAGTATCATTATTTTAGCTTAAAATACTCGATGAATTCTTTGCAGATGTCAAAAAAATTCACGCCGTCTATGGTTTTGTTTTGCTCGAAAAACTCAAACATTCCCCAAAAGCCGCTTTCAAGCTCTTTTGACTTCACTCCATAGCTTATAGAAATACCAGCCTCAATAAAAGCAGCAAATCTGTCGCAGTGCTTTAAAGCCTTGCCGTCTATGGCGGCGTATTCGTTGGTGTTACAAGCACTCAAACTCCCACTACAAAGCCCAACTTGCCTGTTTTTGAAGGTGCGGTTTTCAAATTCGTTTTTAATGTAGATTCCATTTTCGCCTTGTTCCTTGCGAATGCCTAAAATATAGGCAAATTCATCTCTTAAATCACTAGGGACAAAGGGTAGAATTTTATCCTCAATGAGCTTCATTTCATATTCGCTAATGAGGGTGTGAAGCCCGTCTATGCCGTATTTAACGGGGCTTATAATGTCTCTTGTCAAGCTTTCTGGCAAATCGTGAAACAAGGCACAAAAGAAGTTGTTTTCAAGCCTTTTATCACAGGCTTTAATTTTAAGCGAATAAAAATAGCTCAAAATCGCCACCACAAGCATATGTCCTAAAACGGCTGTTTCTGGTATGCGAGGGGTTTGCGCCCAACGCTTTTGAAAGCGAAGCCGTCCGCTTAAATCGATGATTTTAGCGATTTTTTGATTAAGAGCGATTTTTCTAGCCCCGATTAGCTCGTAATAATCTTCAAGCTCCTCCTCAACCTTTGCCTTTATCTCCTCAATATCGCTTAAAAAACGGCTCGTTTGATAGACAATGTGAAATTCCCACCTTGTCGCAAAGTATGAAGCTGCTTTGAGTATGAGCCTTTCTTTTTGAAAATCCTTTCCCCTTAAATAGCGTTCAAATCTTTGCAAGAAAAGCCCATCATCGACATTGTCAAGCATTGATTCTACCTTGCTTAACACCCAAGCATTCACCTCATCTTTTTTCTCTCGCACGATTTCGTGATACACATCAGGGCGTATGTCTGTTACTACAACACGGCTTAAAAACTCGAAAATTCCGCCTTCAATGATGACTTTCATATCGACATCTTTTTCCATTTTGGCGATGAAATAAGCAATGATAAATTTATGTGCTTGTTTGTCAAGTTCGACTAAATTCGCCATTCGAGGATAATCGTTCCAACGGCTAATAGAAGCGGCTTTAAAAATATGCTCAATGAGATTTACACTTATCATAAAACGCCTTTTTGCGTGAATTTTAAGTGAAATTGTAGCATAAATTTCTTTTAACTTTGTGCTAATTTTATTTTACACCCACCATAACCGAAGTGGCTTTGATGATAGCATAGGCTTCTTTGCCCTTTTCAAGCCCCAATTCCTTAACAGCGTTTAAAGAAATGGTAGCGAAAATTTCGTTACCCCCACCTATGTCGATTTTCACACTCGCATTCACCGCACCCTTTTCAAGCTCGGTGATTATGCCTTTGATTTGATTTCTTGCACTGATTTTCATTTTTTATCCTTTTGCTGTTTTTTTAAATTATACCTATTTTAAATAAATCAGTGGATAAAAATTTGCAGTTTCTAACATTGCTATAAACATTTTCTTACCCGTTTAAGTGATAAATAATTAAATTTAGCTTTATCCACCCCTATTTCTTTCTTTAAGCACGCAAATGACATCATTTAAACTTAAATTCGCATCTGCTAAAAGCACGGCAAGATGATAAAGCAAATCCGCACTTTCATTTTTAAGTTCAAATTTATCTTTCACACAAGCAGCAAGTGCCGTTTCTACGCCCTCTTCGCCGACTTTTTGAGCGATTCTTTTTGTGCCTTTTTTGAAAAGTTCGGCTGTGTAAGAGCTGTTCTCATCGGCATTTTTACGAGAATTGATGAGCTTTTCAAGCCTTGATAAAAAGACAAAATCGCTTTTTTTGCTCGTGCTTTCAAAGCAAGAAATGCTGCCCGTGTGGCAGGTAACGCCCTGTGGGTGAGCGAGGATTAAAAGCGTGTCTTTATCGCAGTCAAGCCCCATTTCAACGATGTGTAAAAAATTACCGCTCTCCTCACCTTTGAGCCAAAGCCTTTGTTTTGTGCGTGAAAAAAAGACGACTTTTTTCTGCCTTATGCTCTCACGCAAGGCTTCCTCGTTCATATAGCCAAGCATTAGCACTTCGCTCGTGCTGAAATCTTGCACGATGACGGGCAAAAGGTGATTTACTTTTTGCCAATTTATACTTTGTATCATTTCATTCATTATTTACCCCCTTAAATTCGCACATTCACGCCATTTTCACAAAGATAGATTTTAAGCTCCTTAATGTCAACAAGCTTTTGATGAAAAATACTTGCAGCCAATGCTCCATCAACTCCTATTTTAAAGGCATCTAAAAAGTGTTTTGCCTCACCAGCCCCACCACTAGCGATGAGAGGGATTTTGCAAATTTCACGCACGGCTTGAACTTGGGCTAAATCATAGCCCTTTCGCATTCCGTCTTGATTCATCATATTCAGCACAATCTCCCCCGCCCCTCGCTCTTGCACTTCTTTTACCCATTCAAGCGTGAATTTACCGCTTTCTTTCGCGGTTTTTTCATCGCCTGTAAAGGCAAAAACCCTTAAATTTCCATTTTCATCTTTAAAGCTGTCAATACCTACCACAACGCATTGGACTCCAAAATTTTTGGCAAGTTTGGTGATGAGTTCTGGCTCTTTAAGGGCTGGGGAGTTGATAGAAATTTTATCCGCTCCGTTAGCTAAAAGCTCTTGCGCGTCCTCCTCGCTTTTTATGCCCCCAGCCACGCAAAAAGGGATATTGATGCGTTTTGCCACCTCGCTCACCCAAGCCCTGCTTATCCTCGTATTTGTCGCACTTGCGGCTATGTCGTAAAAGACAAGCTCATCAATGCCTTGCTGTGAGTAAAATTCCGCAAGTTCGACAATATCGCCCATATCCTTGTGGTTTTTAAACTGCACGCCCTTAACCACGCGTCCATTTTTAACATCTAAACAAGCAATTATGCGTTTTGTAAGCATTCTAGCCCCTCTTTTACGCTGAAAATATTATCAAGTAGGGCTTTACCCACTATGACACCGCTGCAAATGCCCTTCAAACAGGCTAAATCTTGCAAGGAATTCACTCCGCCTGAGGCTTGAATTTCAATGTGCGGAAAAATTTGGTGCAAAAGCTGATACAACCTCAAATTCGCCCCGCTCATCGTGCCGTCTTTGGAAATGTCCGTGCATAAAATGTGCTTCAAGCCGTGTTCGGCGTAGAATTCAAGCACTTCTAAAAGCTTTTTGTCGCTTTTGTCCTGCCAAGCATTCACCGCTATGATGAATTCATCGTCTTTTGGAGCGACATCAAGGGCAAAGCAAATTTGATGAGCGGGGAAGTGTTGTAGAATTTTCACGCAAAGTTCGGGATTGTGAATGATGAGTGAGCCGATGACTACGCGACTTGCACCAGCTTCAAGCAGGGCTTTTATCTCCTCTATACTACGGATACCCCCACCCACTTGAACGCTAGAATTTGCATTT
Source organism: uncultured Campylobacter sp. (assembly GCA_964607975.1). Lineage (GTDB taxonomy): Bacteria > Campylobacterota > Campylobacteria > Campylobacterales > Campylobacteraceae > Campylobacter_D. Next base: position 38,991 of record CAZSMF010000006.1, read on the forward strand.
TGACAAAGCTCTTTAATGAGCTTGATTTGCCTTTTTTTAGGCTCTTTTGCCCCGTCTAAATCCACCAAATGAAGCCACTTCGCCCCGCCTCTTTCATACTCTTTAAGCTTTTTCAAAGCCTCATCATCGTAGTTTTGCACCCTGTCATAATCGCCCTTGTATAAACGCACCACCTTGCCATTTATCAAGTCAAGTGCTGGTATAAGCGTAGTTTGCATTGTTTTCCTCACAAATTCACAAAATTTTTAAGCAAAATTTCCCCAGCCTCACCGCTTCTTTCGGGGTGAAACTGCACGCCAAAGAAGTTTTCATTCATCAAAGCCGCAGTAAAAGGCTCACTATACTCGCATTTTGCTATGCTAAATTCATTCAAATGCACGCAAAAACTATGCACGAAGTAAAAATACGCCTGATTTAAGCCTTGAAAAAGGGGGTTTTCTTTTATGATTTCTATGTTGTTCCAGCCCATATGCGGCAGGGTAAAGCCTTGTTTATGCTTGAATTTAAGGGCATTAAAAGGCATAATGCAAAGCGTTTCTTGCTGTAATTCTTGCGAAAATTCGCCCAAAAGCTGCATTCCTAGACAAATGCCAAGCAGAGGCTTTTTGGTGTTTTTGATAAAATCGCAAAGTTGTAATTGACTGATATTTTGCATAGCCCTTGCTGCCGTGCCAACGCCGGGCAAAAAGAGTTTATCAGCCTTTTCAAGCTCTTTTTTTTCGTTTGAAATCACAGCCTCAAAGCCAAGCCTTTGCAAAGCAAAGTGCAAGGACGCTAAATTCGCACATTGTGTGTCGATAATGGCAAGTTTCATAACGCTCCCTTCGAGCTTGCGACTTTGTCATCTTCTATGCGAATAGCCATTTTTAAAGCCCTAGCAAAGGCTTTAAAGAGGGCTTCGGCTTTGTGGTGGTCGTTTTTACCACGCACTTTTAAATGCAAACTCACGCCCATAGCGTAAGCAAGGGAGTAGAAAAAATGCTCTATCATTTCAGTGCTTAATTCTCCAAGCTTTTGTTTTTTAAATTTGGCTTTATAAACCAAAGTTGGGCGGTTGCAAAAGTCTATAACGCAACGAGCCAAGCTTTCATCCATTGGCAAGACAAAACCATAACGAGCTATGCCGATTTTATCACCCAAAGCCCTTTTTATCGCCTCGCCCAAAGCCAAAGCCACATCTTCAACGCTGTGATGCTCATCAACTTCTAAATCCCCTCTGCAAAGCACCTTTATGCCTATGCCTGAATGCGTTGCGATTTGTTCTAGCATATGGTTAAAAAAGCCTATATGCGTATTTATCTCACTTTTACCCCCATTGAGTTGAATTTCAGCCGTAATTTGCGTTTCTTTGGTGTTTCTTTGCACGCAAGCACTTCTAAAATTTGCAAGGATAAAATCGCAAATTTTCGCCCAGCCATTTTTTTGAGCATCGTATAAAATGCCCTTTACTCCTAAATTTCGAGCAAGTTCTATGTCCGTTTTTCTATCGCCGATGACAAAACTTTGTTTTTTATCATAAAGTTTGTGGGTGATATAGTTTTGAAGTAGTGCAGTTTTGGGCTTTCTACAAGGGCAATTTTGCTCTTTAAAATGCGGACAAATGAAAATGTCCTCAAAGGCTATACCAGCACTTTTAAGAATTTCAAGCATTTTATTGTGAGCTATGTCAAAGCTTTCTTGTGGGAAATTCGGTGTGCCAAGTCCGTCTTGATTGCTGATTAAAACGAAGTTAAAGCCAAAATTTTTGAGCTTAATCAAAGCAGGAATGGCGTCTTTTTCAAAGCTTAATTTTTCAAGGCTGTCTATTTGCAAACTTGGGCGTGGCTCGTTGATGATAGTGCCGTCTCTGTCTATGAAAAGGAATTTTTTACTCATTTTTGTTCTTTGCTTTGGAATTTGAAGCATTATACAATTTGAGGGCTTAAATGTCAATTTAGTTTTAACTTGAATTTTGTTTTTTAAATGGTAAAAAATTTTGCGGCTTTAAGCTAACTTTAAGGGGGGGGGGCATTATAATTTTATCATCACAAAAAGCAAGGGTTACAAAATGGATATAAATCAAGTCAAACACAAGGTTAAAAAGGCGTCCAAGTGGATTTTGCTAAAAAAGCAAAGGCACGAATTTAGGGCTGAATTGATGCATTTTTGTGATGAAATCGAGCAAAATATCTACACACAACGCAAAGATATTTTATGTCATTACGCCGCTTTAACCACGCCTACAACGGACAAAGAAACTAAAAAGCGGCTTTTCAAACAAAGCGTAAAGCTTATAGAGATTGAAATCGCTTCATTTTGCAATAGAAAATGCTGGTTTTGCCCCAATTCTTTCGTGGATAGAACGCAAAGCGTGAGGCTTGATGAGAGCGTGTATTTAAGCATATTAGAGGATTTAGCAAAGATTGATTATAGCGGAGTGCTGAATTTTCACAGATTTAACGAGCCTTTGGCGGATAAAGAGTTGATTTTAAAACGAGTGAAAGAAGCAAGAGAGGCTTTGCCAAAAGCCATTTTGGGTATTTTTACGAATGGGGATTATTTGGATAGAATTTACCTTGATGAGCTGCGTGAAGCTGGTATTTCTTTTATTTTGATGAGTTATTATTTTGGTAAAAATGAGGAATTTGAGGCTAGAAAGATTAAACCCGCCTTTGATAAAATGGCACTAAAATTGGGCTTAAAATACGATGAGATAATGAATAATAATGAGCAATATGCCATAAAATTTATTTATGAGGATTTGGACTTTACTTACAGAGCGTGGAATCCTCGCACGGTCGGCGGTAACAGAGCTGGGAGCATTGATGATGAGAGGATTATGCAGAAAAAACGCACTTTTCCTTGTTTTTATCCTTTGCGAGACATTTACATAGACTACAATGGGCTTGTGATGCCTTGCTGTAATATGCGTAGCGATGTTACATCACACGAGGATTTTATTTTAGGCGATGTGAAGCAAAGTGATATTTTCGAGCTTTTTATGAATGATAAATTTATTCAAATTCGTAAAGATTTGATGAGCAATGAAATCAAATACAAGCCTTGTGAATTTTGCTTTCATAACCACGCTTACATAGATATTTAAAGCTAAATTTTACGCTTTGATATTGAGTAT
>CAZSMF010000006.1:42205-43336 GCA_964607975.1 uncultured Campylobacter sp.
TAACCACGCTTACATAGATATTTAAAGCTAAATTTTACGCTTTGATATTGAGTATATTGAGGTTTTTATCTTTGATTTGCTTGACAAACTCCTCATTTAAGGCGTTCATCAGGGTGTTTAAATCTTGGCTCTCATCAAGGGATTTTAAATCTTGTTCTTGGGTTAATCTTTCGTATTCTGTGGGATTTTGACTTTTAAATTCTTGCAGCTGGGCGACACTAAAGCTTCAAGCCCTTGTTTTAACGCCTTTTCTTTGACATTTTCATCATTTTCTAACATACTTTCTTGAAGTTCTTCTTGCAGCCTTTTTAACTCCTCTAAAATCATTTTCAGCAAACTCACCTTGGCATTGCTTGGAGTGCTTGAAACGCTTTGTGCTTGGGCTAAAAGAGAGTTTTTGCCACCAAAAAATTCAACGAAGCTGATTTTATTATTAGCGTTTTTATCAAGGGCGATGAAGCTATTAAGAGCATCTTGCATACTCACTTCAAGATAGGCTGCCGTGCTTAAAGCAAAGGGGATTTTTTCCCCTCCTCGCAAAAAAAGTTCGCTAATGTTTTGAGTGTTTATAGAATCGGCTTGAAAATAAGGCTTGTGGTAAGCAAAGCTGTCTAAAAGCTCATCGCCGCTTACAAGGGCGTTTTTGTCTTTATCCGCAGCGAGTAAATTCATATCGTAAGCGACTTTTTCAAACCAGCCTGAAATGAAATTCTCCGCCTTGCCATTGAGCCTTAAAACCCCGTCATCTCTTAAAAAGAAGTCGTTTTCGTCTTTAAAATTTTTCTTTAAAAGCAAGAGATTACTAAAACTCAATTTTGTCGTTACAAGCTGGTGGCTTTTTTCGTCCTCAAAGACGACTTTGACATAATCCTCGCTTGAACGAGCATTATTGGGTGCTGTTTTGATGACATTTTGCAGGGGTGTTTTGTTTTCTTCAAGCAGGGCGTTTTTGTCTTTACTTGCGATATTAGCTTTGTTTGAATGCGTTAAAGTGTCATAAAGCCCTGTAACTCTTATACCTGATGAGAGCTTTGCTGAACTTGTCATTGTTTCACAATCCTTTGCAATCATTTTATGTAAAAATATAACAAAGTTTTTCTTAAAAAGGACTGAATTTGTGTTGAAAATATG